>DDXT01000001.1 GCA_002347755.1 Caryophanales bacterium UBA2253 | reverse complement strand
GTACTTTGCTTGAACACAGCTAATTTATTTGGAAGACGGTGCCAAAACACCGTTTTTATTTTTCCCATTTGGGAAAGATTCGGTCGTTAAAAGCAAATTATCTTATTGAAATAAAACGCTTTCTATGTTAAAATTGTGCTACAAGGAGAATAACCAAAACATGTTTAAAAGCGCGTATTTAAACAGAATCTATCAAGACTTACTTTTGAAAAGCGGACATGAACCAGAATTCTTGCAAACGGTCAAGGAATTTTTGGCTTCCATGGACTTGATAGTGGAAAGTGATCCCGAGATTGAAAGACTTGGGATAATCGAGAGAATCTTGGAACCGGAAAGACTAATCATTTTTCGGGTTTCCTGGGTCGACGACCAAGGAAAGATCCAGGTCAACCGCGGTTTCAGGATTCAGCACAACAGTGCCATCGGGCCTTATAAAGGCGGAATTCGTTTCGATAAATCAGTCAACTGTTCGATCATGAAGTTCTTGGCCTTTGAACAGACCTTCAAGAATTCGCTGACCGGCTTACCGATGGGCGGCGGAAAAGGCGGATCGGATTTTGATCCGGTCGGAAAAAGCGAAAGCGAGATCATGCGCTTTTGCCAGAGTTTCATGAGTGAACTTTATCGGCACATCGGCGAAAACACGGACGTTCCGGCGGGGGATCTGGGAGTCGGAGCCCGGGAAGTCGGGTACATGTTCGGATATTACAAGAAACTCCGGAACGAGTTCACCGGTGTGTTCACCGGCAAGGGCCTTAGTTTCGGCGGAAGTTTGGTTCGTCCTCAGGCCACCGGTTTCGGGGTTTGTTATTTTGCTTTGGAAATGCTTAAGAACATGCGGGGGGATGATTTCACCGGTAAACGAGTCATCGTCACCGGAAGCGGAAACGTTGGCAGTTTTGCGGCCGTCAAGGCTAAAGCCTTGGGGGCGAAAGTCGTGGCCATGAACGATGTCTCCGGAATGGTTTTTGATCCTGAAGGCTTGGATGTCGATTTGGTGGCTAATCTGAAAGCCAACCATCACAATTTAATTGATTATAAACTTAGTCATCCGGAGGTTATTTTTTCCGACGATTTGTTGGAAATTTGGAACATTCCTGGCGACATCGTCCTTCCATGCGCAACTCAAAACGAAATCCGGATCGGAGAAGCCAAAAAAATCGTCAACAACAAAGTCATCATGGTTTGTGAAGGCGCCAACATGCCAACGACCATTGAAGCCACGAATTACTTGATGGATCACGGGGTACTGTTTGCCCCCGGAAAAGCGGCCAACGCCGGGGGAGTCGCCACCAGCGGTTTGGAAATGAGTCAAAACTCAATGCGTTTATTCTGGACCTTCGCGGAAGTCGATTCCAAATTGAAAGACATCATGAAAAATATCTTCCAAAATGTTTATCAGACTTCGATTCGAATCGGACAACCGGGGAATTTGGTCATAGGCGCCAATGTCGCCGGATTCTTAAAAGTTTATGAAGCTATGAAAGCTCAAGGAGTAGTATAAAAAATATGGCAAAAAAAATCAGTAATGCCAACGATAAAAGTTACGCAAGACTGATTCAAGAACCAAAGTTCGCGGAGATGCTGGGAGAATTCCTGATTGAAGGCGAACAAGTGGTTGATTCCTTGAAATCAGCCAAAGAAGGTGTCGTTTTTACCACAAAGAGAATTGTCATTTGCAACGCATCCGGATTTTTGGGGAAGAAAAAAGAATTCAGTTCGGTCCCTTTTTGCCGAATCAATACCTTTGTTCTTTCTTCGGCCAAGGATTTGGAATCGCACCCCAAACTCGATTTGGGTTTCTTTGGGACGCCCAACCTCCATTTTGAATTCGCGGGGAAATCGGAAATCAAACTGATCATGAAATACATCAGCGAAGCGGTATTAAAGTAGAAAGGGACAAATAAATCAATGCTATCAGATATTGAAATCATCAACCAAGCCAAAATGGTGGAAATGAGAAAAATAGCTCGCCACTATGGATTAAAAGACGAAGAACTTTACTTGATTGGCAAACATCTGGCGAAAGTCGAACTTGGCGCTTTCAAAAGATTGGAGAACAAGAAGGACGGAAAACTCCTTTTGGTTTCCGCCATTACCCCGACTCCGGCCGGAGAGGGAAAGAGCACGACCCTGATCGGCATGGTCGATACCTTGAATAAGCTCGGCAAAAAGTGCATCGGAACCATTCGCGAACCGTCTTTGGGGCCGGTTTTCGGAGTAAAAGGCGGAGCGGCCGGGGGCGGTTATTCGCAGCTTAATCCGATGGTCGACATGAATCTTCATTTTACCGGGGATTTGCACGCCGTGACCACCGCCAACAATCTGGTCAGCGCCGTCATTGACAACCATATTTTTCAAGGCAATGAACTTGGGATCAATCCAACCAAAGTGGTGTGGAAACGCTGCCTCGATTTGAATGACCGGGCGCTAAGAAAAGTGACCGTCGCTTTGGAATCCAAGAAGGAGACTCCGCGGGAAGACGGTTTCAACATCACCGTCGCCAGCGAGATCATGGCTAGCCTTTGTCTTTCGGACAGTTATCATGCGCTTCGAGAACGCTTGGATCGAATGATCGTTGCTTATGACTTCAGCGATAAGCCGATCACCATCAAGGATTTGCAGATCACCGGATCGCTTCTGGTCCTGCTTAAGAATGCCTTAAAACCCAACCTGATCCAAACTTTGGAAAATAACCTGTTTATCTGTCATGGCGGTCCGTTCGCCAACATCGCTCATGGCTGCAACTCGATTCTGGCCACCAAACTGGCTTTGAAACTGGCGGATTACGTGGTTACGGAAGCGGGATTCGGCGTGGATCTGGGAACGGAAAAGTTCCTGGACATCAAATGTCAGGAAGCCAAATTGAACCCGAGTCTGGTCATCATCGTAGCCACCATCCGGGCCCTGAAATTCCATGGCGGTTTGGACGCGGCCGATTTGAAGACCCCGAACGTTTCGGCTTTGCAAAGAGGGATCTGCAATTTGGAAAGACACCTGGAGACCATCCGGAAATTTAACCTTCCGGCGGTCGTGGCGTTGAACCGCTTCGAAAGCGATTCGAACGAAGAAATCGAGTTCATCATGAATTGGGGAAAAGAACACCAAGTCGACGTGGCTTTAAGCGAAGTATTCGCCAAAGGCTCGGCCGGGGGCCTGGATCTGGCCGAAAAAGTCCTGAAGAACATTCAGCCGCGCCGGAAATACCGTCCTTTGTATGACATTCATGAATCGCTGTTTACCAAGATCGAAAAGATCTGCGTGGAAGTATATCATGCCACCAACATTGAATATGCTCCGGAAGTTTTCGAACAGATCAAGAAATACAACCAGGGAAATTACCAGGAGTATTACGTTTGCATGGCCAAATGCCAGACCTCAGTCACTGACAATCCGAAGATCGCGGGAGTACCAAAGAACCATACCATTCACATCAAAGAAGTTCGTTTGGCGGCTGGTTCCAAATTCTTGGTTTGTCTGACCGGAAGCATCATGACCATGCCGGGGCTGAACAAAGAACCGCAAGCCATCAAGATTGACATGGATGACGACGGAAACGTCACCGGTTTGATGTAAAACCATAAATAAACATATTCACTTGCCAAAGTTGGCACAATTATAAAAACCAGGCCGGATTTTCGAACCCGGCCTTTTTTATTTGGAAAAATACGTCAGCCACCCCAGTTTAAGCCGGGATTTGAGAAATTAATGGCAAAGATGAGGCGAGCGAATTTTTATGTTTATTGAATAGGGTTGAGTGTTATGTTATAATCAATCCAAGGAAAAAGGATTAGGCGGTGGCGAGCATGAAAAAAGCGCAAAATCTATTGGTTTGGTCATTATTGGTTTTCTTTCTTTTTGCTTGCTCGCTGACCAGGAAATTTCATGTCGTCTTTGAAGCCAACGGAGGGATTTGGGCAGGCGGAGGGGAACTTATTCAAAAAGTGCCATCCGGTGAAGGGGCCGTAGTTCCTTTGGTCGAACGGGAAGGATACGACTTCGTCGGATGGTCCGCGGCTTTTTCGGAAGTCACTTCCGATCTGACCGTTACCGCGTTTTGGGAGATCAAAACTTTTACGGTTCAGTTCGAAACCGACGGCGGCGTTTATGATGGTCAAGGCGGACCATTGACACAAACGATCAATTATCAGGAAAGCGCCAATCCTCCGGTCCTGACCAAAACGAATTTTGTTTTTGCGGGATGGTCGGTCGATTATGCTTCCGTATCGGAAGACTTGGTCGTTTTTCCGCTGTGGCGCCATTTTAACGGCGATGAAATCGGTCAGATGATGGGTTCGGCGGTGGTGGAGATTTTCGCCTACGGAAAGTTTGAAGAGCAGATCCGGGTCGGATCCGGTTTCTTCCGAAGCTCCGATGGGGAAATTGTCACCAATTTTCACCTAATCGCGGGGGCTTATTACTTAAAAGTAAAAGTTTCAACCGGAAAAATCTTGGAAGTAAGCGGAATTCTTGGTTACAGCATCGCTCTGGACTTAGCCATTCTGAAAGTCGATTACGAGCCGGTTAAATGCCTTACCGCTTCCGGGCGCCAATTGGAAGCAGGTGGAAACATATTCGCGGTCGGGAGTTCGCATGGTCTTTATACAGTCTTTACTTCCGGCTTCATGACCGATACCTCCCAGTATGTCCGGGGAGTCGAATGCATTAAGACCAACGCTTTGGTTTACTTTGGAAACGACGGCGGTCCCCTTTTCAACGAATACGCCGAAGTGATCGGCATCAATTCCGCTACCTTGAATTCCGAAAACGGCATTTATTACGCCATCAAAATGAATCAGTTGGATAAAGTCGACTGTTCAATCGCCAAGACGGTCATTGAAGTATACAACGAAAACCAATATTATACCATTTTGCCATTTGAGTATAATGCTCCGGAATGGGAGCCGAATGACATAAAAACCCAAGCCAACTTCGTCGCCAACGGCACCACCATTTCCGGGGAAATGCCGGATGCCGGGGACGATGACTATTTCCGGATGTACATCAAAAGGTCCGGTCTGCTGGTAATTTTGTTGGTTCCCACCTATTTCGTCGACGTCAATTTCTTTACGGTGGTGATTCGAAACAATCTGAATGGCGCTCTGGCCATCGGCGAAGTCGTTTATTTGGATGATTATTCGGAAGTCGTCAAAGCAGAATGCCGTTTCCGCGAAGAACAACTCATCTTTATTTCGGTCGGACTCAAAACTTCATATCCATGGGTCGAGAGCGCTCCGTATCATGTTTTTTTCTACGTTAAATACGATTGAAAAATGGAATTGTAAAAGGTCCGTTCCCAAATCTGAACGGACCTTTTTGTTATTTTTTATGGTTTATCATATCGATGAAGTACTGGTGAACCGCGTTATCGGAAGTAAGCTCGGGATGAAACGCGGTAACCAACTGGTTGCCCTCGCGAGCGGCGACGATTTTCCCGTAAACTTCGGCCAGGACCTTGACATTCTTTCCGACTTTTTCCATGTACGGGGCCCGAATGAAGACCATCGGAATTTTGGATCCGTTGAAAGTCTCCTGGGCGAGAAAACTTCCCAGTTGTCTTCCAAAGGCATTCCGGACGACGGTAATGTCCATGGTGGCGAAATGAAGGCTTTCTTCATTGGTAAACCGTTTCGCGAGCAGAATGCAGCCGGCGCAAGTTCCAAAAACGGGAAGACCGGAAACGATCATTTGACGCAGTTCATCATATAGATCAAGGTCGCGAAGCAGCTTCCCCATGACCGTGCTTTCCCCTCCCGGAAGGATCAAACCGTCGAAAGGGACATTCAGATGTGATTTTTGGCGGATCTCGAAATACTCGACTCCCAGTTTGTTAAAAACCTGTTCGTGTTCAAGAAAAGCCCCTTGGAGGGCGAGAATCCCGATTCTCATTTATTTTCCTCGTTCCGCCATCAATAACTTGATTTCCTGTTCGTTGATGCCGACCATGGCGCCGCCCAAATCCTCGGAAAGTTCAGCCAAGATCTTCGGATCATTGTAATTGGTGACGGCTTTGACGATGGCCGCGGCGCGTTTGGCGGGATTGTTGGACTTAAAGATCCCGGAACCCACAAAAACGCCTTCGGCTCCGAGTTGCATCATTAAGGCCGCATCCGCCGGGGTGGCGATGCCTCCCGCCGCAAAGTTGACGACCGGGAGCTTGCCGTGATCATGCACGTAACGGACGAGGTCATAGGAGACCATCAACTCCTTGGTAATGGTGTAAAGTTCATCCTCGCGCATCGAAACGATTTTTTGGATCTCGCTTTGAATGATGCGCATGTGGCGGACGGCTTGAATGATGTCTCCGGTTCCCGGCTCCCCTTTGGTGCGGATCATGGCGGCGCCTTCGCTGATTCTTCGCAGGGCTTCGCCGAGATCTTTGGCTCCGCAGACAAACGGGACTTGGAATTTGGTCTTGTCTATGTGATGAATATCATCAGCCGGGGACAACACTTCGCTTTCATCAATGTAATCGATGTCCAAAGCTTCTAAAATCTGAGCTTCCACGAAATGGCCGATCCGGACTTTGGCCATGACCGGAATGGTTACTGCCGCTTGAATGCCTTTGATCATTTTCGGGTCGCTCATTCGGGAAACCCCGCCGGCGGCGCGAATGTCCGCGGGAATTCTTTCCAAAGCCATGACGGCGCAAGCCCCCGCGTCCTGGGCGATTTTGGCCTGTTCCGGGGTGGTGACGTCCATGATGACTCCGCCCTTAAGCATTTGGGCGAGTTGCTTATTTAATGAATAACGTTCGTTTTCCATATGACCTCCTGTTGTCATTGACATTAAATGTCAAACATACTATAATTATATCGGAATCTGGTATTAAATAAATACTCAGTATTTAATTATTTTATAATATCAGTTTGGAGAGAACATGTTAACCGTTTATTTTGAAAAAACATCCAAAACACCGATGTACCGCCAATTATATCAACACATAAAAAAAGAGATCGAAAACGGCGGGCTTTCGGCGGGTGAAAAAATGCCTTCGAAACGAAAACTCTCGGCGCATTTGAAGATCAGCCCGATCACCGTCGATGCTGCTTATCAGCAGCTGGTCGTGGAAGGCTACCTTTTGGCCAAACCCAAAAGCGGTTACTACGTGGAAAGCTACGAACAGGGATTCCTTTGGAAAAAGACCCCCAAAAAACCGGATTTATCCTCGAAAATCCCACCGGAGAATGATTATTTGTATGACTTTCAGACTAATGTAGTGGATTACCAGCTGTTTCCGAATACCACCTGGGCCAAACTGGGGCGAGAAGTATTGGCGGAAAACAATGCGCCAGTCATGAACCAAAATGACCCTCAAGGATTGGATTTATTGCGCCAGTCGATTGCTGATTATCTTTATCGCTTTCGGGGGATCGCGGCTCATCCGGACCAAATTGTCATTGGGGGGGGATCGGAATCGCTTCTAAATTTGATCGTCCCGCTTTTGGGAAGAACCGCCTTATATGCCATCGAAAATCCGGGTTACCGCCGCATCAAAGACATCTTAAAAAGTCAGGATGTGAACATTAATTATGTTGGTCTGGACGAACAAGGTTTAATTGTCAGCGAGCTGAATGCAAGCGGGGCGAACATTGTCCATGTCACGCCGTCGCATCAGTTTCCGATGGGGATCGTCATGCCCATAAAGCGCCGAATGGAGCTTTTGGCTTGGGCCACCGCCGCCTACGATCGTTTCATCCTGGAGGATGATTACGATAGCGAATTCCGCTTTCAGGGCCAGCCGATACCAGCTTTGCAAAGTTTGGATCGATTTGGGAAAGTCATTTACATTAATTCGTTTTCCAAAAGCCTGGCCCCGTCTTTGCGAATCAACTATATGGTTTTGCCATGGGAACTGTTGAAAAAATACCGGGAATTGTTGACTTTTCATGTTTGCAGCGTCCCAAATTTTGAACAGTATGCCCTTTACAAGTTTATGGATGGCGGATATTTTGAACGGCACTTGAACCGGATGCGAAATGCTTACAAATCTCGATTGGATGTTTTGGTTCGGGCTTTGGAAAAAGTCGGAATGGCGGGATTGATGAGCATCAAGGGAAGCGAATCCGGACTGCACTTTCTGCTTGAAGTTCATAATGGTCTATGTGAAGCCGAACTTGTGACCCGGGCAAAAAAACTGGGTGTCCGCGTCCATGGCTTAAGCGAATATTATTTCGCGTCCAAAGACCAAGCGCCTAAGGAAACGGTTGTGATCGGTTATTCGGCTTTAACCGAGAATAGCATCGAAAAAGCCGTGGTTTTGTTGGGTAAAGCCTGGAAAATTCCCTCGGATCATGCTCAAGAAAAACAGTTGTAATAAAGAAAACAATGAGTTATAATGAAATCACTGAAAAGGGAGTGATTCTGATGATAATGTTTGAAGTTTTAAAAAAGTTTGGGATATTTGATTCCGTTGATTCGGTTGATCGTTTTGGCCGAGGAATCATTAATCGAACTTATTTGGCCTCGGCGAAGAACAACCGCTATATTCTCCAGATGATCAATAATGAGGTTTTTAAGGACCCGGGCGACGTCATCAAGAACATTGATGCCATCAACGATTTTTCCTCAGAAGAACCGCTTTTGGAAAAGGTCATTTTTGGCCCTGCGATGGCGGGGGTGGCTGACGGCCTAAAATTCGTTAAAGTCGAAGACACTTATTGGCGAGGATATAAACTTCCGGAAACAACTCAAGTGTTTAAAAAAGTGATCAATAATACCCTGATCAATGAAATCGGTAGAGGCGTCGGGCTTTTTCAGAAGTCCCTGGCCGCTTTCGATCCCAAAAAACTGAAGATAACCATTCCGGACTGCCATGACACTTTCAAACTATATACCCAACTTCAAAAAGCCGTTAATGAAGACTATGAAAAAGCCATTCCGCTTTTCAACGAAACCAAGTTTTTGGATGATCGCCAAGGAGCTTTGACGATGCTTTCCAATTTGTTGAACACCGGGCAGGTCCCATTGCGAGTCGTTCACAACAACCTTCGGTTGAGCAACATGTTATTTGACAGCAAGACCTATCAATTCAAAGGACTGATCGGGTTGGATGCGGTCATGCCAGGAACGCTTTTGACCGATTTTGGAGATTCCATCCGTTATTTCACTTCCACGAGCCGCGAAGACGAAAGCAACCTGGAGTTTGTAAAAATCAACATGACTTTTTTTGGGGAATTCGTCCAAGGATATTTTGAGCAAGTGAAGGGTTTCATTACCGACCGGGAGACCGAATATTTGGTTGATTCCGTCAAGATCATGGCTTTGGAAAATGCCATTCGTTTCCTGAACGATTATCTTTTGGACAACAAGAAGTACCATGTAGATTACTTGGAACAAAACCTGGACCGGGCCAAAAACCAAATCAAATTGGTTCAGGACATCGAAGCCAATTATCAGGAAATGAAAGCCATGGTTGGGGAGATTCGAAAAGGGACCTTAAATGAAGTTTAAAAATCGAAAAACGCCCAAAGCGTTTTTCTTTTTTATCCGAGAAAACGTTCCAAAACAATCGAAAAGATAAATCTCTCCCCTAAAAAAATAACTTTTTTTGGAACCGGTTTTTTAAAGGGTCAAAGTTCAAAAAAACGGCCGAAAATGGGGCTTCGAACCCGAAAAAAACAGAAACCGGAAAATGGTGTTTTAAAAAAACCGTTTGAAAAAAATCCTTTCTTTTTTCATTTTGCTTTGGTTTAAAAATTTCCCCTATTTCGAATTATCGAGAGTTTGGTATCTGAAAATCGAACTAAAAGGAAATGGCGGCCGAATTATCAAGGCTGGTGCAAATTGCGGGCATTTTTTCACAAAATTGTCTTTTCTTGATAAATATTTTCTTTTACAATTATTTATGCCCGTGATATAATACCTTTGAATCAGCAAGCGTTTTATTTTAGCACGAAAGGATAGATTTTTGGGTTTTCCCGTTTTTTTATTGAAGGGAAAGGACTTAATTTGGGAAACAAAAAATGGCAGGAAATTTTGACATCACACAGATCAGCACTTATTTTAACTATGCGATTCTGATTATGCTCGGATTGGGGGCGCTCGGCGGATTCTTGGCCGGGATGTTCAAATCGGTCTATAATTTTTGCGTTTTTTTAGGTTTGCTTTTAATTGGTTGGTTTCTGAGCCCGATATTGACCAACTTCCTGATGGCTTTCGATATCTCATCGGTTTATCCGCTGACGATTTTCGGAATCAACGTAACTTCGATTAATGCATTTTTGCTTTCTTTCATTGAACTAAACTATCCGCAATATGCGGTCTTGATGGTCGAAGGGACGGAAACCTTTGCATTGGTCAGCCAACTGATCTTCATGGCGGTCCGTTTGGTCGTCATCATTGTATGGTTGGTTTTGATATATACGGTATTTAAAGTTCTTTTCTGGATCGTTTATCAATTCGTTAAACCGCGTCATCGAACCGCCGAAGGGAAAAAGACGAAGAAGACCATGGGTTCCCGCTTGGGAGGGACGCTGGTTGGTGCTTTGTCATCACTGCTTACGATCATGCTCTTGAGCATTCCGCTGTCGGGAATCTGTTCGCTGGCAACTTCCATGGTCGGATTGCTTCCGACGAATGAAACCAGCGATGAAGCTCCTTATGTAATGCTTCTGACCTCCGACGGAGCCATTTTGCGAGAAACCGCGGCCCTGGAGATCCCGGGTTTCACCGCCGAACAAACAGACGCGGTTTTCGCTTTCATGAGCAACTATCGAACTACTTACGCCGGCCTCGCCTCAGGACTTTTAAAAGTCGGCGGTCAACCGATTGACGAATATGCTTTCGATGAAATAATGTCCTTCACGGTCGGGGAATCCCAAGTCAAACTGCGGCTGGAAATGCAAACGGCCTTGGGAGTATATTCAACGCTGACAAGCAACATTGAAGGCCCTCTTACCATTGAAGCCGTCATGGCTTTGGATGAAGAGATCCTGACTGAAGTCTTTGAGGACATCAGCACGCTTAAGATCATCCAGGTTGCCATTCCGGTGGGCATCGAAATCGTCACCGAAACGGACATTCTCGGCAGCCAGCTTGACGCGGTCAGCCAATTTGTTGACATCGAAACTTTGGCCGATCAACTGAAAGACATTGATTACGGATCCGAATTGGAAAATATCGGTGCCGCCGTCGTTGATGTAAGCCAATTGGGATTATTTGGTTCGGAATTGACCGGACTGGAATTATACATGAGTCTTGACGCCGCCACCGTTTCGTCGCTTATGGAATCCATCGGCGATCTGGAACTGGTTGACATCATCGGCGGGGTTGGAATGGGTTACTTGCTGTCCAACGAAGGATTCATCAACAAACTGGCCGAACTTGGTTTAACGACCGATGATTTGGTCTTCGAGAACATCGATTGGGGCGATGAAATTGCCAACCTTGGGGACGTCTATGCGACTTTCCAAGCTTTGGGAATCACTACCACCGATTTTTCTATGATTGATTTTGAACAAATGACCGATGAAGAACTAAACGCTTTCGCGACCGCCTTGTTCCAGTCGACGATCCTCAGCGACAACAACGGCGTTTTGGTCCGGGTGGGATTGAGTTTCCTCCCGGAGGAATATAAAGATTTCATTACCGCGACTTCAATCGAAGCCGGCGACTTGGCTTCCTTGCTGGGTCTTGGGAAAGTCCTGCTTTCCAGCGGAATATTGGAAGAGGGGTTTGACCCGCTGACTTTACTCAGCGAAGGCAACATTGAGCAATTGGCCGATTACATTTCCGGTTCCTCTTTGCTCAGCAGCAACATCAGCAGCATCATCAGTTCCTTGCTTAGTTCCGTCGAACTTCCGGAAGGACTGACGATCACCATTGATCCGGAATTTGACTGGTCCGGAGAACATGGGAGGACCGAATTGATCGCTTTGTTTACGGCGGCCGCGAAGCTGGTTGAATTACAAATCAGCGACCCCAACTTCCTGTCCAATTTGACCGACGAGACCATCGAAGAATTATCCACCGCGATTTCCGATTCCGAGATCCTGATGGGAAACATCGGGAACATCCTGGATTACTTTTTAAGCGATGCGACCCTGACCGGGGGAATGACCATTGAGATCGGCATCTGGGATTGGACTTCCGAGGCCGGCAAGACTGAATTCAAAGCCTTATTGGCCGCTTTGGGATCCATCCTGTCTTCGAACTTATTGACTGATCCGGATTTGGCCAACCTTTCTGATGAGACCATCGCCGATTTGGCTGACAAACTGTCAGCTTCCACCATCATCCGAAATAACTTAAGCGATATATTGAACCAGATGATTTCCACTTCGTCCTTTGAATTTGAGATCACCGCGTTTGAAGATCCGAATGCTTGGACCGCTTTGGAAATCAGTTCCTTGCTCACCTCCGTGCGGATCATCATGTCCAAGACCAACTTCCCGGAAGATTTGTTCTCTTTGACGGAAGAAGAGCTCGACACTTTGCTTTCTTCCGAATTGATCTGCGACGCCATCGTCGGCGTTCTTGAGGATTATACCGGTCCGGAAGGATCGCTGAACGGCCTTCTGATCATTAGCAACGTCACCCAGTGGAAAGACATAAGCGATGAACTGGGAAACATCACCACCGAAGGCGAACTCCGGAAATTGTTCCGGTCGGCATCGATTCTGCTTGGTCCGAGTCCGGATTTCGATAATCCGGGCAGTCTGGTTGATCCGAACCGCATTTTGAATCTATCGGACGGAACTGCCGACACGAACTCGGACGGCTTCGTGGATGAACTTGACGATGACGAACTTGGCGATATCCTCGATTCCCAAATCTTGCGCGACACGATTATCAACAAACTGATTGAATTCGGAACTTCGGAAGGAGAAACCGAAGCCGTATTGATCGTATCGCTGGCGGCGGACGACCCGCGTTGGGATGATGAAATTCGAAACTTCATCCAGGCCGTGAAAGTCGTTTTGGACGATCCGATCGATCTGAACAACATTAGCGTTGATCCGAACGTCCTTAAGGATCTGACTAATGACCGCGGCGGCGAAAATGATGAGGTTGGAACCATTCTAAAATCCATCATCATTACCGATACCATCATTAAAGAAATCGTGGGTTTGGGCGGAGACACCAGTTCGCTGGTCATCAACCTGACCCAAGAAGACGCCCGATGGCGCGATACCGAAACGGAAGACGGCGAGATCCGAAAACTCATCCGGGCCATTCAAATCATCTTTAGCGACCCAACTTCGGATCTAAACAACCCGAACATTGATCCGAACGTCATTCTGAATCTGACTGACGGCACCGCTGACACCAACGGCGACTTGGTGGTCGACGAACTTGACAGCGACGAAATTGGGGCGATCTTCGCTTCGGTCATTGCTTCTGATTCCATGATCAAAGTCTTGTACGATCTTGGACAAGGCGATGCCCCGGCCTTGGTCATCAATCTGACGCTGACCGATTCCCGCTGGTATGATGAAGGCGAAACGGACGGCGAACTTCGCAATTTCATTCGGGCGGTCAAAGTTGTTTTGGGCGATCCGATCGATTTGAACAACATCAATGTTGATCCGAACATTCTGAAGACTTTGTCCAATGAACGCGGAGCTGTGGATGATGAAGTCGGCACCATTCTGAAATCCATCATCATCACCGACACCATCATCAAAGAAATCGTCGGTTTGGGAGGAGACACCAGTTCGCTGGTCATCAACCTGACCCAGGAAGACGCCCGATGGCGCGATACCGAAACGGAAGACGGCGAGATCCGAAAACTCATCCGGGCCATTCAAATCATCTTTAGCGACCCAACTTCGGATCTAAACAACCCGAACATTGATCCGAACGTCATACTGAACCTGACTGACGGCACTGCGGACACCAACGGCGACTTAGTGGTCGACGAACTTGACAGCGACGAGATCGGGGCGATCTTCGCTTCGGTCATTGCTTCTGATTCCATGATCAAAGCATTGTACGATCTCGGACAAGGAGATGCTCCATCGCTGATCATCAATTTGACGCTCACCGACGCCCGCTGGTATGACGAAGGCGAAACGGAAGGCGAACTCCGCCATTTCATTCGAGCCATCAAAGTCATTTTGGGAGACAGCCCGGACTTAAATAACGTCAATGTTGACGCCAATGTCCTGAAGACCCTAACCCTTGGAGAAATTGATCCGACCGATGATGATGTAAAGACCATTCAAACATCCATCATCGCTCGGGATACGATCATTGATAAAATCATTGATATCGCCAATCCGACCGTCGGCACGGCCAGCCTGATCGTCAATTTGGGGGCTGCCGATGCCGGATGGCTTGACCAATTTGTTGGCGAAACCCGAACTGACGGCGAGATCCGAAAGCTCATCAAAGCCATTCAAATCATCTTTAGCGATCCGACCGATGACATCAACAACCCGAACATCGATGCCAATTTGGTTTTGGAACTGACCAACGGAACCGAAGATACCAACGGCGATTCGGTCGTTGATGAACTTGACAGCGACGAACTGGGCGAAATCCTAAGGTCGCGGATCATCTCCGACTCCATCATCAAACAATTGCGCGACCTGGGAGCGGGAGAAAATCCGACTTTGATCGTCGACTTGGACGCTGATGACCCAAGATGGAACGACAGCGAAACCGGTGACGGCGAGATCCGTAATTTAGTCATTGCGGTTCGCATCGTTTTGGTTGAAGACCTGGAAGGCAACATTGACCTGAATAATCCAACCATTAAGCCGCAAGCCGACATCATGAGACTTCCGGACGCCGATATCACGACTCTGTTGCGGTCCGTCATTTTAAGCAAGACCATCGTCAAAGAAGTCATTGCCAATGCTACTTTAACCATTCCGGTTGAATTGCAAAGCCGCGATGCGGCGGCTTGGTATGACGAAGGCGAGACCCGTGGCGAACTTCATAATTTGATCAGCGTGGCATCCATTCTGATGGATGACGGCGCGACCACTTTCTCCTCATCAAAATTCCTGAACATGACCGAAGCGCAGATTGACACCGTTCTGGCCAGCCTGATTGCGAAAGAAACCATTAAGGGCGAACTTCGCGGCATGAGCGCCATCATCATCGATGAAGCCAATCCGTTGTTCATCTGGGATGATACCTTTGTTGGGGAAAACCGGACTGACGGCGAATTAAGGAAACTTTTGGTTTCCGCGACACTGCTTGTTGAAGACGAAGAAATCAAGATTGACAAAATTTTAACTTTGTCCAACGGCCAGTTGGATCAGTTGGTTCAGTCAAGAATCATTGTGGACTCCGCAGTTAGCGAGTTGACCAACATGACCTCTTCGACCGGCTCGCTGTATCAGGTTTTGTACCTCCCGGAAAATCCGGAAGCTGATTATTACTTTGGAAGCAGCGGAGAACTGAAACGATTCTTCATTGCTTTGCAATATTTGAAAAACGGAAATACGACTCCGGAACAAGGCGTCGCGGACATGACGACCATTTCTCTGGCTTCCCTTACCGATGAACATCAACCGGAGATCTTGGCTTCCGACATCGTCATGAATACGATCATCATCAACATTCAAAACGAAGCCACTACCGGAACGACCCTGAAATTGCCGGCGAAATTCACGGAAGGCGATCCGCTTTATGACGAAGCGGCTTGGGATACGGAAATTCCGAACATCCTGGCGGCCATGGAAGTATTCCTTGGAACCAACGCCGACTTGGCGGCGATGAACATCAGCGCTGATAACTTCACCAATCTGACCGACGGAACCGTTGATACCAACGGCGACTTGGTGGTTGATGAAAACGACAGCGATGAGATTGGTGTCATTGTGGCTTCCGAAATCATTGCTTATACCATCGTGCAGGAAATCGAGACCGAAGCCAGCCGCGCCGACCCAGTCATTATCATCCCGGTCACTTTGGCCGATGAAGACTGGTACGGCGATCAAGGCGAACTGCGAAAATTCCTGATGGCCATCAGTGCGCTGACGACCACCGGTTTGCAAGTCGATGCGGCCAAATTCCTCAATCTGACTGATCCGGAGATCAGCCGCGTCGTTGCCTCCGCCGTGTTATCCAATTCCATCGTGAAGAAGATTGAGGCTCAGCGCAATGATCCAGCGTCTCTCATTACTTTACCTGATAAATTTAACCCGGATCACGTTGATTATAATGAAATCTTGTGGCACGGGGAAACCGGCGAACTCGCCAAGACCCTGAAAGCCTTAAGAAACTTGGGCATGACCGATTATACCGCCGACATCTCGATCCGACCGTTGTTTGATGAAGCCAACGGCCTCATTCCGGAAGTGATCCTGGCCAGCGAGGTCGTTGAAGCTACCATCATCAACAAGATCCAAGTCGAAGCTGCTACCGGCGGAAGTTTGGTCGGGACCCTGATCATTCCGAACGACATTACTTGGGAAAAGACCGTCGTTTTGGAAGTTGTAACCGACATTGGCGAATTGCGCCGATTCCTGAAAGCCATTGACATCATCCTGGATGGCGGCGAGTTGGAAAGCGCGCAGTTCGATGTTGAAAAATTCTTTGATGACGTCGAACAGCCGATTTTGCTTGATTCTCGAATCATTGAAGCTTCGGTGGTCAACAAGATCGAAGTTGAAGCGGCGACCGGTTCCTTGCAAGACAAACTAATCTACCCTTCGGATTGGAACCAAACCGATTGGTACGGAACCGAGGGCGAACTCGTTGACTTCCTGGCCTCCATCGAAATCATTCTTAACGGCGGAGCGTTTGCTACCGCGACTTTCGAAGTCGATAAATTCTTGGGACCGGACCGGGCAACCCTTCTGTCCTCTAGAGTCATTGAGGCTTCAGTCGTTGAATATGTCATAGATTCCACGAACCCGGTTGACGGTGTCCTGAGGGATTCCTTGTACTTGCCAAGCGGGCTACAGACCAATAACACTGAATGGTATACTTTGAGCGGCAATGAAATCAATCGCTTCTTGGATGCCATCAACATCATCATCGGCCCGGCGGGAACTTACGCCAATGCTAATTTCTCCGTCGATACCATCCTTGGCCCGGATCAAAGCACTTTGCTTGATTCGCGAGTGGTTGAGGCCTCGGTCGTTCGATACGTCATCGAATCGGCCGAAGCTGGCGGAACCATGCATGATACTCTGATCATTCCGATTGACCTGCAGACCAATGGGGTCTTGTGGTACGGAGCGACCGGCGAATTAGTGAAGTTCCTGGATTCGATCGAAATCATCATCGGACCGGCCGGAACTTACACCGCTGCCCAATTTGATGTAGACACCATTTTGGGACCGGATCAAGATACCTTGCTTGAATCGCGAGTCACCGAAGCGTCCGCCATCAATCAAATCAAACTCTCTATAAACTTGATATTCCCGAACAAGAATGTTCCGGCTGACGTAATCAAATATTATTACTTAAGCAATGAAGACATTGTTTGGGAGAGAACTTACACTGATGAAGTGGTAACCGATATCGGCGAATTGCGCAGATTCTTAGCTGGCATCAGTGCCATCAACACCGCAACCGGCGGAGATTTCGCTACCTTGGTATTCGACATGAATACTTTGATGAGCGTCGACTTCACGACTGTCCTTGAGTCCCGAGTATTGGAAGCTACCGTCGCCGATATGGTTGACGACATGCTCACCAGCTCTTTGAATGGGTTCATCAAGACTCCGGATGATGGATTCCAGTGGTTCTATCACGCTACTTCAACTGATGCGACTTCCGGTGCCGTTCGCCGCGGCGAATACATCCTGATCGATGACGTCGTTGATACCCTGCAATACAGCGATTTGCTTGGGTTCCTGAACTCCATTCAACAAATGGATGCGGCGGGGTTGGATTTTGAAAACATCACTTATACCACCGTTGCGGCTTGCGACTCGACTGCTTTGTCTACAGCGCTTTGGGATTACTCGCGAGTAATGCGCGGATCCATCGCCACCATGCTTAACAAGACCTTGGAAGCCTTCGCTGCCAATCCGCTCTGCCCTCATTTCGAAGACAGTGACTTCACTTCAAAAGCGACTGTAAAAGACGCTTTGGATACCTTCAAAGCCTTCGTGGCTTTACTACCGTAAAAACAAAAACCTGACCCGGTTTTAACCGGCCGGATCAGGGTATTTCTTGGAAAGGTAAATTATTATGAAATTAATTATTGCCATTGTTTCCAACGATGACAGCCCAGCCCTGATGAAAGAACTGGTCCGAAATCAGTATTTTGTGACCAAACTTTCTTCCAGCGGCGGTTTTCTGCGCCGCGGAAACACAACTTTGATGATCGGAGCCAAAGACAATGAAATCGATGACATCACCAAACTCATTTCCGACCACTCCAAGACCCGAAATGAACTTATTCCAAGTTCCGTGATCAGCGAGTTCGGGATCATGCCATCTGCTCCTTTTGAAGTAACCGTTGGCGGAGCCACCATTTTCGTGGTGCAAGTTGAAGATTTCATGAAAATTTAATCAAAAGACCAATAACGGGAAGCTTTTAGCCTCCCGTTATTTTTCATTTTATGGTGTCTTTGAACAAAATGGTGATCGTTGTTCCAACATTAACTTTGCTGTCCATCAAAATTTCAGCTTCATGAAGCAGGGCGGTATGCTTGACGATGGAAAGTCCCAAACCGGTTCCTCCGGTTTCTTTGGAATGGCTGCTGTCAACCCGGTAAAATCGTTCGAATACCCGGCTTTGATGTTCAGCCGCAATTCCGACTCCGGTATCGCCGACTCGGAGGGCCACCCTTTTGTTTTGATCGGTTATGCTGACGGTGACGCTCCCGCCCTCCTTGTTATAAATGATGGCGTTGTCACAAAGGTTAAAGATCATTTCGTAAATGGTTTTCTCGAAACCGTTGATGACATGGTGTTCGCCTTCCAAAGTGACCGTGACATTCTTCTTGATGGCCACGTTTTGTAAATGGTCAATGACGGATTGCGAAACTTTATACAAATCAATCGGCGTAAATTCTTTCTTGAGGTCGCCTTCGTCAAGGCGAGACAGTTTGATGATGTCCTCGATCATGTTCAGAAGATGCGATGCTTCCGAAAAAATCTCTCCCGAAAAACGGGGAATGTCTTCTTGCTTGGCGATACCGTTTTGGATGATCTCCGCGTATCCCATGATTGATGTCAACGGAGTTTTAAGCTCATGAGAGACATTCGCGGAAAACTCTTGACGCATTTTTTCGGATTGTTCTTTTTCAGTTATGTCAATCAAAAACATGACCGCCGCATTGGCATGGTTGGACCGGACGACGGGATTGGTCAGAATTCGGTAAATCCTTCCCAAGAGGGTGATCTTGGAAAAAGCCGAAACCCCGTTGAATGATCCCTCGAGGGTCTTAATGTATTCAATGTCTCTACAAAGTTTTAAATAACTGATTCCCTCCGGTGCCAGGTTGTTGAACAACTTTCGAGCGGTGCGATTGGCGTACAAAACGTTCTTTTTGTCTCCGAAGATGACCAACCCTTCGTTCATGTTTTCCATGATCTCTTCGAATTCGTTCTGTTTGTCCGAAAGTTCTTTCATTTGTTCATCGATTTTTTTGTTTTGCCTGGCCATTCGAATCAGAAGCGGTGACAATTCGCCGTAAGTATCGTTGCCAAGGGGATTGTCCAGATCCAGTTTTAAAATCGGTTTGACGATGGACTTGGTGACTTGGGCCGCAATGGCGAAGACAATCGCCAAAACGATGGCCAAAGTCAGGATTATCCAAATCAGGGAATGGGCGAAGATCCCAAAGGCCGTTTTGGTGGTGGCGGCTAATCGCAGGACTTTTCCGTCAATCAGTCTTATCGCGTAATAATAAGTTCTTTCGCCGATGGTATCGGATAAACGAACGGCATCGCCCGTGCCATTGGCTAAAGCCGCTTGAACTTCGGGACGGTCAAGATGATTTTCCATTGTGGCAATGTCTGCGAAGTTATCGAACAAAACCGTTCCCTCAAAATCGATCAAGGTTATGCGGTTTCTGCTGACCAAACCGACTTCGTTTAAGTAATTATCATCAGCGCTAACCAAGGCTTTGGAAATATAATCAGCTTCCGTCACCAGTTCTTCGCGCATTTCCGTGACCACATTCTCGTAGAAAACGCCCGTAAGCAAGACCGCGGACAGGAACAAAGTGATCGTCGTGGCGAGGATGACTCCCCAAAAAATTTTCCGTTTCATTTGGATCCTCCGACGATGTATCCGACTCCGCGAATGGTCGCAATGATTTCTCCTTTTTCCCCCATTTTTTGGCGCAAGGTGCGAATGTGAACATCCACGGTCCGCGTCTCGCCATCAAAATCATAACCCCAGATTTTGCCCAAAATGTCATCGCGAGTCAAAACTGTTCCCGGGTTTTGAAGAAGAAGACGAAGCAGTTCAAATTCCTTGAGGGTCAGCTCAACCGGTGACCCATCGACGGTAACGCTATGCGATTTTAGATTGATGGTCACGCCCCCAAAACTGATTTGGTTAGTTTTATCAATCGATTCGGTTCGGCGTAAGACGGCCTTTATCCGGGAAATCAATTCCATCATCCCAAAGGGCTTGACGATGTAATCGTCAGCGCCGCTGTCCAAACCAATGACTTTGTCATATTCAGTTCCTTTCGCGGTCAGCATGACAACCGGAATGGTGCGAGTAAAAGAATCGGCCCGAAGTTTTTTTAAAATTTCAATTCCGTTTTCTCCGGGAAGCATGATGTCGAGAAGGATCAGATCCGGTCGCTGTGTTCCCAAAGCCGCTTGCAGGTCTTTGCCATTTTCAAAACCCCGCGCAGCGAAACCGGTGTTTTGTAATGTATAAATCACCAGTTCGCGAATTCCGCGGTCGTCTTCAACGCAATAGATCATGAAACCTCCTCGTGAACGCCGGTAATTGAAAATACCACCCATTCCGCGATGTTGACGGCATGGTCGCCCATTTTTTCAAAATACTTGGCAATCATCATTATGTCTAAGGCTTGTTCGCCGTGCTTTTTATCTGAACCAATCAAGTTGATCAAATCTTTTCGAATCTTCACAAACAGATCATCGACAACGTCATCATAAGCGATCACCGATTTGGCGAGATCCAAATCCCGGCGAACAAAAGCGTCAATGCTTTCGGTAACCATTTTGATGGTGGCTTGTGACATCTTCAGGAGATTTTCGCTGTTCCGGCTCTCGCTGACATCCGTATAAGAAATGATCTCGGACAGATCGGAAGCCTGATGGCCGATTCTTTCCATGTCGGTGATCATTTTTAAGGCCGAGGAGATCAATCGGAGATCTTTTGCTACCGGTTGCTGTTGCAAAAGTAATTTTAAACAAAGACTTTCGATCTCTCGGTTTTTTTGGCTGATTTCTTTATCCATCCCTATGACTTGTTTGGCTTTGTTTAAGTCGTTTTTCAATAAAGCATTAATGGCCAGAGTAATTGCGGATTCGCACATGGCTCCCAAAGAAATCAAGTCATTATTCAAAGTCTCCAATTGGGTATCAAATTTTGTTCTCATTATCCGAACCTCCCGGTGATATAATCTTCCGTTCTCCGATCCTTAGGATTCGAAAATAGTTGGTCAGTTTCATCAAATTCTACGATCTCCCCCAACAAGAAAAAAGCCGTTTTATCGGAAATTCGGGTGGCCTGTTGCATGTTGTGGGTCACTATAACAATAGTATACTTTTTTTTCAGTTCCATTGCAAGGTCTTCGATCTTGGAAGTGGAAATCGGATCCAAGGCACTCGTTGGCTCATCCATGAGCAAAACTTCCGGTTCCACCGCCAGGGCTCTGGCAATGCATAGTCTTTGTTGCTGCCCGCCGGAAAGCCCAAGCGCGCTTTTTTTAAGACGGTCTTTGACTTCATCCCAAATGGCGGCATCCGTCAGCGATCTTTCAACAATGTCATCCAATTGAGCTTTCGTATAATTCCCGTGCGTTCTGGGCCCGAAAGCTACATTGTCATAAATGCTCATTGGGAACGGATTTGGTTTTTGAAAAACCATGCCCACCCTTTTTCTCAACCAATTTGTATCCATAGTCCCGTAAATGTCTTCGCCGTCAAGGGTGATCAATCCCTCGATCCGGCACCCCTCGACTAAGTCATCCATGCGGTTAAATGCTTTTAAAAGCGTTGATTTTCCGCAGCCCGACGGGCCGATGAATGCGGTAATTTCCCGCGCGGGAATGCGGAGATTGGCGTTTTTGATGGCCTGGAAACCATCATAAAAAATATTTAAATCTTTGGTTATGATTTTATCCATATTAATTTCCTTTTCCGATTTTCTTGGCAATTGTACTTGACAAAGCGTTCAGACCGATGACAATCAAAAGCAGAACCACCGCGGTGGCATAGCTTTGATCGGCATTCATTCCCTCGTTCCAAAGCGCGAACATATGAACTGAAAGCGTTCGTCCCGAACCCATGACATTTTTCGGGATTTGCGCTACTGTGCCGGCTGTATAAATCAAGGCGGCCGTCTCGCCGACGATCCGACCGATGGAGAGCACTATTCCCGCGAGAATTCCGGGGACGGCGGCCGGAAGAACAATTTTAAAGATGGTCCGAAGTTTTCCGGCACCCAAACCGAAGGATCCTTCCCGGTAAACGTCCGGAACGGATTTTAAAGCTTCCTCGGCCGTTCTCATTATGATGGGAAGAATCATGATTGCCAAGGTAAAAGCTCCCGCCAAAAGCGAATATCCCCAACCCAGGGCACTTACAAAAAGCAGATATCCGAACAAACCATAGACGATTGAGGGAATTCCCGCCAAGGTCTCCGAAGTAATGCGAACGGCGGAAACAAATTTGTTCCGCTTCTTGGCGTATTCCACCAAATATATGGCCGAAAAAACTCCCAAGGGAGCCGCGATCAGAAGCGAAAGCGCCGTCATGGTTAGGGTGTTCACCAAAGCCGGAAACAAAGAAACATTTTCCGAATTGTAAGTGAAACTAAACAAATCCAATGACAAATGGGGAACGCCTTTCACTAAAATGTACCCGACCAAAAAGAGCAAGGCTCCCATGGTGATGGCCGCGGAAAAGTAAACCATCAATCTAAGAAGCCGAGATTTTACTATGTTTTTCTTCATGTTGTAACCTTTTTTTTGAGCATTGAGAAACTCAGATTTATGATTAAAATGAAGACAAACAAGACCACCGCGGTCGCAATGAGAGCTCCGCGATGGAGATCCGCCGCGTACCCCATTTCCAATACAATGTTGGCGGTCATGGTTCGCAAGCCATCGAAAAGACCGGAAGGGATGACGGCCTGATTTCCGGCGACCATGATGACCGCCATGGTTTCTCCTATTGCTCGCCCAATTCCCAAAATTACTCCCGCCATGATTCCAGATTTGGCCGCGGGAACCACCGTGAAAAATACGCTCCGTTCATGGCTGGCGCCGAGCGCCAGAGACCCTTCGTAATAGTTTTCGGGGACCGCCCGGATGGCAGCTTCGCTGACCCCAACGATGGTGGGCAGAATCATGATTCCCAGGATGATGGAAGCTCCCAGCAAGCTCGTTCCGTTTCCGCCGAACAACAGACGAATTCCGGGGACAATGACCATCAGACCGAAAAAGCCATAAACAACGGAAGGAATGCCGGCCAGAAGATCAACCGCGGGTTTAATGATTTTGTATATTTTTTTATTGCAAAAGCGCGCCAGAAAAATGGCGGTTAGAATTCCGGTTGGGACTCCGATGATCATGGCTCCGGCGGTTACATAAATGCTTCCGAGAATCATCGGGAAAATGCCATATAGGCCATTAGCAGGTTTCCATTTTGTTCCAAGCAAGAAATCAAAAATACCGATTTCGGACATGGCCGGGATTCCGTTGGCAAACAAAAACAGACAAATGAGAGTCACGGCGAGAATCGAGATCCCTGCGGATATGGTGAAAATAATTTTCATGCTTTTTTCTTTATATTTTTTCATAAATGACCATCCTTATGTATAAAGGGAAAATGGAAACCTTGATCTGATCAAGATTTCCAAAAGCTTCGACGGTGAATGTCAGGCAACAAGTTCTTTCCAACTGATGATGTTTCCAACAAAGATTTCTTTGACTTGCGCGGTGGAAAGACCGTCAAAAGTATTTTTCGGATTTACAATGACGACGATGCCGTCCATGGCAATGACGGTCGGGATCAATCCTTTGTCTATTTCGCTGGTTTTTAAAGCTCTTGAGGCCATGCCAATGTCACAAATCCCGTCCGCCGCGCTGTTCATCCCAGTCGTTGAATCACTCATTTGAATTTCGATGGTGGCATTGACGTTAATTTCCAAATAAGCTTCTTTCAATTTTTCCATGACCGGAGTAACGGAAGAAGACCCGGCCACAACGATTTTCCCGGTCGGTTTGATTCCAGAATATGGTTGGCCATCGACCGCCGATATGTATCCGTTGGTTTCAACAACGGCTTGCCCTTCTTCCGATAAAATGAAATTGATGAAGTCTTGGGCTACTTCGGAAATTCCGGTTTTTGTTGCAATGTTAAACGGACGGGAAATTTTGTAAGTTCCGTTTTTGATATTGGCAACCGTGGCTTCCACCCCATCAATCTTTAAAGCTTTGACAGTATCATTATATGATCCCAATGAAATATAGCCGATGGCTTGCGGATCGTTGAGAACGCTGGTCAGCATGACGGAAGTGCTGTTAGTTATCACGGCGGTGTCAACCGTATAGTCGACTTTCTCATTTAACTCGTTTTTTTGTTCGACTCCGAACAACTCAATGAAGGCTCCGCGGGTTCCGGATCCATCTTCACGGGATATGACGGTAATATCACCGTCAGAATTAAATTCTTGACCGACACATCCCGCTAGAATGCTCAAGAATGCAGTTCCTACGAACAAAGCCAATAAAAGTTTTTTCATAAATTTTCTCCTTCATAATTCATGTTTTTTGAATACGATGACATTATACTCAAGCAAAGTAAAATCCAAAAGCAGAGGAGTGTTAAATCAAGGTAAAATTACGAAAACATTGAGCCGATACACAATTCTAGTTATAAAAAATGCCTTTTTGTTTTGACATTACCCCTTACTTTTGTTATAATACCATAGGATCAGATTTATGGCTCTATCGCCAAGAGGCTAAGGCAACGGTCTGCAACACCGTCATCACCGGTTCAACTCCGGTTAGAGCCTCCATTTTGAAGATCAGATAATGCTCGCTAAAAAGTGAGCATTTTTCTTTTATTGGCCTTTAAAATGTTGTAAACTTAAGTCGGATGAGGTTGCCGGTTTTTTGCTGCTTTTATCTTTTTATTAGTAAATAATGGTTAAGGTCCGGTTCAATAATAATCAAATTGCCAATTTATTTAGGAGGATATGATGAAAAGAATTGTCTTTGTATGTACTCATAATTCTTGCAGATCGCAAATGGCGGAAGCCTGGGCTAAACATTTGGGGAAAGACTTAGTCGAAGTTTATTCAGCTGGAACCGAAAGCTATCCGGAAATAAAGCCCTTGGCGGTAAAAGTGATGGCGGAATCCGGAATTGACCTGTTCCATCAAAGACCGAAATTACTCAACGAAATCCCTCAAGGAACGGATATTCTGATTACCATGGGTTGTGGCGTTGCCTGCCCATTTATTCCCTGCCAACATCGCGAAGATTGGGGTTTAACCGATCCATCCGGTGGGCCAATTGAAGGCTATCGAAAAACTAGAGATTTAATAAAGGAGAAAGTGATCGATTTGCTTAAGCGAATCAAATCGGGTCAATTATGAGAATTCCACCCAATAATTTTAATTAATGACCACGCATTGGCTTATTTTCTTGGTTAATGGCAATGTTTTCGCGTCTCTGATTTTTAAGGAATGCGGATTTTTTAATTTAATAAAGATTTGTCAATGGAAATGAAAATTTTCTTGTTGTTAGAGAAACCATTTAATGCTATAATACCGTCAGAGGTGATTAACTATTATTAATCAAGCAGTATTTTTGCATACATGATAAAGGTATGACAAAAAACCCTCAAGATCTGGATTTTTTTAAGGGAGATTCGATGCGAAATTAAATTTTCCAATAATTATCGCCGAATAATTATTTTAGCAAAGCGGAATCGAAGACATTGCTTGGAGACTTTTCCAGAGCGAATATG
>DDXT01000064.1 GCA_002347755.1 Caryophanales bacterium UBA2253 | reverse complement strand
GAGAACTTCAATAAGCATCTGAAGCGTGATTTGAAAGCCAAGATCCAATTTCCATCCGAAGAGTCGATGGAAAAATTTTTGGTGAGTCGCTTCGATGTTTATAATTACCGTTTTTCTGAAAAGGTTCACCGGGGATTTGGTTCCGTCCATTCGGAACTGAACCAAATCCTTCAAAACAAATACAAGGACAAAGCAATACTATAAAGCCAATTCAAAAAAATCAAATATAAAGGAACTCTATATTTCCTGTCTTAATGAAAGTACACAAGATTCTTGACACTACCACCGCTCTATGTATCTTCATCATCAAAATAGATTTAAAACAGGATCCATTCTTGTTACCGACAGCAAAAGATGCTTTGATCGCTTTGCCACGGAAAAGCAAATGAGTCATCATTACATCCCTTCCGGATTTTATAAAAGTGATTTTGGTTATACACTGGCGACAATCAATGGAATGCATAGTGAATTAAAGACTTGGCTCAAACGTTTTAGAGGGGTGTCGACCAAGCATTTACAAGGATATTTAGATTTGTTTAGATATATGAAGCATTTGAAATACAAAGTGGAATATGATGATCGAGTTAATAAAACCTATTGTTATGCAATCCCATCTAATACTTCAATAACAGTTGACCAAATTTATAATGAAGTAATGCCTATTGATTTAAGGACTGTATATGGAGAGTATCATTATGGAATATTTTCTAATCTTCATCAGTCTTTATCTTGAAAAGAACGTATATTTAAAAAAGCAGAGAAATCTCTGCTTAGTCTTCATTTTTTAATCAACTTATAAACGCGATACAGGATCCACATGGTTGCCTTCATCCGAATCAAATCCCGGGACCCTTGAAAAACTTTGCTTTCCAAAAAGAGGTCAGGAACGATTTTTATGGCATAATGCACCAATCCCACCGGTTTGGAGTCGCTTCCTCCCGAAGGACCGGCGATTCCGCTGACGGTCACGCAAACATCAGCCTTGGAGCTCTTATACAAACCTTCGGCCATCTCCGAAACCGTTTCGGCGCTGACCGCTCCGAACTCCTGGAGCGTCTTGGGGTTTACTCCCAAATATCGAACTTTGGATTCGTTGCTATAAGTCACCAAACTCTCATTGATGACTTTAGAGGCGTTGGCAACATTGATGATCTTAGCCGCCAGCATTCCCCCGGTGCAGCTTTCTCCGAAAGCAATGGTATACCCTTTGGAATCAAGCAGATGAACCAAGACTTCTTCTATTTCTTCATTTTTATCGCTGACAATGTACTCAGCCATCAACTCCCGAAACTTGGCATCTGCCTTTGCAAACAACTCGGAGTTTTCTTCCAAGCCGATCAACTGATAGCGGATCTTTCCCAAACTGGCATACGGAGCCAAAGATAACGGCGAGAACTCCTGATAAAAGGCGGCCAGCCTTTCCTCGAAAAACGATTCTCCATTTCCCATGACGATGTATTCTTGGGAGATGAACCTAAGTGTGGCTTTTTTTTGAAGATAAGGGATGACGGTTTCCTTTACCATTGGCATCATTTCAAAAGGCGGTCCCACCAAAATGATGTAAATTTTATGATTTTGCTCGACGATTGCGCCATCAGCGGTCCCCAGACGATTTTCAATGATAACCGCTTCTTTCGGAAAAAGGGCTTGTTTTAGATTGCAGGCCGCCATTTGGCCATGGAAATAATTATCCAATAGTTCCTTGGCACCGCCATTTAATTCCATATCAAGATGGAGGTTCTTCATCAAGACTTCTTTGGTGAAGTCATCATGGGTTGGACCCAAACCGCCGGTGGTAATCAAAATTTCGCAGTCTCCGTCTTTAAAGCGGTTAATCTCTTGTTCAATTGTAGACTCCAAATCCCCAACCACCACGGTTCTTTCGACTTCGACGCCAATCTTTGCCAGTTCCTGAGCTAAAAAAGCGGCGTTGGTGTTAACAACTTTTCCGGAAAGTACTTCGTTTCCGATGTTTAAAATAACAGCTTTCATGGCATCTCTTTTCTAAACATTGAACCGGAACAGGGCGATGTCTCCGTCTTTGAAAACATAGTCCTTGCCCTCGGAACGCATTTTTCCGGCGTCCCGCGCTTTTAACAGCCCTCCGTAAGCAATGAAATCCTCATAAGCGACGATTTCCGCGCGAATGAATCCGCGTTCGAAATCGGTGTGAATGATTCCTGCGCATTGCGGAGCCTTCATTCCTTTTCGAAAAGTCCAGGCCTTGGCTTCTTTTTCGCCAGCAGTAAAGTATGTTGCGAGCCCCAACAAATCATAGGTCAGTCGGACCAATTGATCCAAACCGCTCTCTTTGATTCCTAGATCGGCCAAAAACATTTCTTTGGTTTCGTCATCCAAGCCACTGACTTCCTCTTCGATTTTGGCGCTGATGACCACGGTGCGGATGTTGTTCTCGCTCGCGTAAACTTTAACGGTTTGAACATAAACATTGTCTTGGCCCAAATCTTTTTCAGATATGTTCAGAACATAGATCATCGGCTTCATGGTCAAAAAACTATAGTTTTTGATCAGAGCGGCTTCTTCCTCCGTCAAGGCAGCCGTTTTAGCGAATTTTCCTTCGTCCAAAACCGCTTTGATCTTGGAAAGAGCGGAAAACTCGGTTTCGGCGTCTTTCTCGGTTTTTAACTGGGCTTGTTTGCCGACCCTCGCGATTCTTTTCTCCACGACATCCAAGTCGGCTAAAACCAATTCCAAATTGACGGTCTCAATGTCATCGATCGGGTCAATTTTCCCGGTGTATGGGATGACTTCCGTCCCGTTGAAACAGCGAACCACTTGGCATATCGCATCCACATCCCGAATGTGCGAAAGAAAATGATTTCCCAGACCTTCGCCTTTCGAAGCGCCTTTTACGAGCCCGGCGATGTCAGTGAATGAAACCGCAGCCCGGACGACGTTACGGGGTTTGACGATTTCGACGATCCGGTCTAACCGCGAATCCTTGACTTCCACGATCCCAACATTGGGATCAATGGTCGCGAATGGATAGTTGGCGGCCAAAACATGCGATTTGGTGAGGGCATTGAACAACGTCGATTTCCCAACGTTGGGCAATCCGACGATTCCGGCGGTTAGTCCCATTTTTATTGTTTATAACAGCCGAATGATTCGGTTGTTATTCTCCTTTCATCCCGTTTTTACTTCTTAGATTTTACCACAAAAGCGATTTTTTTTAAAGCCCCTTTTTCGATTGTTTGCGTTTTTGCCCTTGATGAATCGGTGTTTAGCGAGTATAATATACTGGATTTGTATAAAAATTGAGAAAGGACGTTTATGCACTACGATTTAATCATTCTCACCGATCGGCCCGTGCCAAGTTCCCTCTTTGAGGGAATCAATCATCTCGTCATTAGCCAAGAACGCTTTTTGGTTGACCTTTATCACCTTGACGATGGCAATAGTTTCGATTATTTGATCTTTTCGAATCTTGACTCCGTCTCTTGCGCTGACGTCCTTATTGATTCGGAAGTTGTCATTACCAACCGCCACTTTCAAACCAATCACGATCACCTATTCGCCATCGGACCAATAAATAATTCCAAAACCAGGATCGCGGATCAGTGGAGAACCATTGCGGACTTTTTAAAATATAATGAATGAAAACCAAGAAAAGACTTACCGGATTACCGGTAAGTTTTTTGCTTATAATAAAATGGGACAATGGCACCAAAAAGATATCTTTTTCGAGTCTAAAAAAGTGTTTTTTTTGGTTTTTTCAAGATGATTGTGGGAAAATAAACAAACCCCATCTTTGAAAATGGGGTTTGTCATCAGTCTGACTTACCGAATTTCCGGTAAGTTTTTTTTATCAGAACGTCAAAGTCAGTTTGATGGTCTCGCCATTTCGCAAAACTTCGACTTCAATTTGTTGTCCCGAACCAACAATGATTTTTCCGAGTTCGGCTCGCAAAGCCAAGGAACGGTACAAAGATACGCCGTTGAAACTAATAATAATGTCATTGGCCAAGATACCGCCGGCCTCCCCGACGCTGTCCGCACTGACTTCGGTGACATACAACCCGTACGTCACGCCTTCCGGAATCGGATAAAGCGGATCCGGAAAATCAAGAAGATCCAAAACTTCGATGACAGTCACTCCCAGCCGTGCCCGGACCGGTTTTAGTCCTTGTTCCAACAGTCCGACCAATCCGGAAACCACATTGCTCGGGATGGAAAATCCCATGCTGTCAATTTCGGTAGCGGCGAATTTCATGGTGTTGATGCCAATGACTCCCCCTTGAAGATTAAGAAGCGGTCCGCCGCTGTTTCCCGGATTGATGGCTACATCGTGCTGAATGTATTCAGCGTCCCAGTCATTGATTCCGTCATCGTCGGTATCGTCAGAAATATAACGCTTCGGATGAGAAATGATCCCGAAAGTCGCGGATGAAGAATATTCGTATCCGGACGGATTACCGATCGCGATTGCAAATTCCCCGCTTTGAAGCAGATCAGAATCCGCGAAAGCCAAAGGTTCAATGTAACGGCCATGTTCGAAGTAAACCACCGCCAAATCCACTTTATCATCATATTGCATCAAAGTCGCTGGGACTTCGATGTCTTCTTGCCACAAGTAGATCTTGACCGCATCTGATCCTTCGACCACGTGTTTGTTGGTGACCAAATAATAGCAATATTTATCAACGTCATCAAAAGTAATGATTTCATCAAGATCATAAATGACGCTTCCGTCTTTCAAAACAAACCAAACCTTGTAAACAAAACCGCTTCCCAAAGCAAACTTCGTGTTTTTTTGCAAATCCGAATCAAAGGTGTAATTGGATACTCCCAAAATCGATCCTTTGGTTTGAGCAATGACATCGATGATGCTTTGTTGGAAATCGTTACTGATGGAATTGTCAATGACGGTAATGTTGAAAGAGGTAAAAACCGCCGACGTCACGGTTGAAACCGCGGAAATGACGACTTCGCCTTCTGAAAGACCGATTATAATTCCCTTTTCGTCAATGGCCGCAATTGTCGGGTCTGATGACGACCAAACCACGGAATTAATGCTTTCCAATGGAAGGGCGGAAATGACCAATCGGATATTTTGCCCGACTTCTACTTCTGGCCGTCCGATGATCGTTATTTCAGTTGGCGTTCCGACTCTTGGCAAAACGGTAACCGAGAAAGAATCAGAAACCTGATTGTCGGTGAGGACGGTTACCGAAACGGTTCCTTCCGACACTCCGGTCAGACGGCCGTTTTCATCAATTGTAGCAATGGTCTGGTTGTCGACGGACCAAGTTACGGTTGCGGTTGCTTCCGTCGGAGTAAGAGCATAATTTAGCTTAATGGTTTCCCCAACATGAACGGTATCCGAACCGCTGATGGCGATTCCGGTTACGACCACCGGAGGAACTACAACGGTCAGATAAGCATAACCGGAGATTTCAGTGTTTACCGTTGAAGTAGCCGTAATTTTTACTCTCCCGGCTCCCATGGCCGTTAACAATCCATTGGCATCGACGATGGCCGCCAGCGTATTGTTGCTAGCCCAGGTCACAGTTTGCACAGCCGTGTCCGGAGCAACGTTGGCAGTCAGTTGCAGAGTTTCACCGATCTCAAGAATGGATTGATTTCCGGGGATGGCGATGGTCACACCGGTTGGCGTGTTGACATCGATGACGATGGGGTCACCGTTATCGTTGAACCAATCTCCGCAACCAGCAAAGGTCAAACTGCCAATCACCAGCATCAAAGACAAAAGGATTTTTTGAAACGTTTTTCTCATGATATTTGCTCCTTTTTAGAATGTGATAGTAACCTCGGTCAGCACTTGATTGCGATATACGCCCAATATTACTGATCCGCCGTCCGGGGTAGCATTCATTTCTTTTCGAAATTCATAACCATAATAGATTTCAACACCGTTAATGGAAACAATGACGTCGCCCTTAAACAGTTTACCGGCGGCCAGTTTTTCCGGATCGACTTCATTAACATATAATCCGTTGGTCACACCTTCGGGAATGGTGTCGTCCACGGGAACATAAGCATCGGAATAATCTTCGGGATTCAGGATGACGTATAAATCAATGATCGTGATTCCCAAAGTTCGCCGAACCGGGGTCCCCCCCGTTTCCAAATAGGGAACTATGTAAGCCACCACGTTGCTCGGGATGGCGAAACCCATGTTGTCGATGTCATCCGAGATCATCTTTAAAGTGTTGATCCCGAGCAGTTTGCCTTCGGTATTGATCAAAGCTCCGCCGCTGTTTCCCGGGTTGATGGCAACGTCATGTTGAATGTATTCAGCTTCCCAATCCGCGACCGAGTCACTGTCCGTGTCATCCGCCAAATAACGCTTCGGAAAAGAGATGATCCCGAAAGTTGCGGATCCATAATATTCGTATCCGGATGGATTTCCGATGGCAATCGCGAAACTGCCTTTGGTAATGGCATCAGAATCCGCGAATTCCAGGGGTTGGATGTACTTGTAATGCTCAAATTGTAAAACAGCAAGGTCAACTTTGTCATCGGCGCCAAGCAAAACTGCTTCGATTTTCAAGCGTTCTTCGCCAATGTAAACTTTGACGGCATCGCTGTCTTCAATTACATGCCGATTGGTGACGGCGGTATAAACATAGGTGTCCACTTGATCGCTGTCAATGGTAAGCGAGCAGTCATCTTCGACGGTGGCGTCTTTCATCTTGGCCTGGCACTCATAAACGACTCCGCTGCCGGTAGCCGTCAATTTCATTTGCACGGATCCCAGTTCTCGTTGGTAATTGCTCACGCCAATGACCGCGGGAGCGGCTTTTTCAATGGCGGCTACCACCAAATCTTCGAATTCAGACAAACTTATGGTAACGTCGTAAGATTTGTTATAAATCTCATTGACGGCTGTACTTGTGCATCCGACGATGGCGAAACTAAAAATTAACAGAAAAATGACAATTTTAATTTTTTTCATAAGCACCTCAAATATTAAACAAATTCATGGCATTTTCAAACAGTAATTTTTCAACAATTTTTGGGTCAATTCCCTTTAATTCGCTAATGGCCGCAATGACCAAAGGAAGGTATTCGGGTTTGTTCAGTTTCCCGCGATGAGGAGACGGCGCCAAGTACGGCCCGTCGGTTTCAGAAAGCAAATGTTCCAGTGGAATATCGGTCACCACTCGCTTGATCTCCTTGCTGTTTTTGAAAGTCACGACTCCGCCGATGCCCAAATAATACCCCAGTTTCACATATTCTTTAGCCATTTCCAGACTTCCGGAATAACAATGAAGGACGCCCGGAACAAGGTGCTTTTTCAAAGTCTCGAAAGTGTCCGCTGATGCTTCGCGGCTATGAACCAAAACAGGAAGATTAAAATTCGCCGCAATGGCCAGTTGCTTTTGAAAATAGTCCATTTGCTCCCTTTGGTAGGTTTTGTCCCAGTAATAATCCAGCCCGATTTCGCCGATGGCCACGACTTTGGGATCAGGGGCCATATCCTTAAGCCAGTTCAGTTCACCATCCTGGTTATTCATAACCTCTTCCGGGTGCAGCCCAACCGCTGCATAAAGAAAATCAAAACGTCGGGACAGTTCGATGGCCGCGCGGCTTGATTCTTCATCGAAACCAACCACCACCATTTTTACAACCCCGTTTTCTTGGGCTTTTCGAATGATTTCTTCTAAGTCCTCCCGATATTTTGGGTCAAACAAATGAATGTGCGTATCAATGATCATTAAATCACCTTCGTTTTAATTATCCTTTTCCGTAATAATGGTCTTTTGTTGATTTATTTATTCGTATATAATCTAGTCAT
>DDXT01000052.1 GCA_002347755.1 Caryophanales bacterium UBA2253 | reverse complement strand
CGTTCATAATCCTCAGATTTCTGATTTCTATTGGAAGAAGAGAAACGAGGGAAAAGCGCACAACGTCGCTTTGTCCCATGTGGCAAGAAAACTCGTTAACACCATATTCGCTCTGGAAAAGTCTCCTGACAATGTCTTCGATTCCGCTCTGCTAAAATAATTATTCGGCGATAATTATTGGAAAACTTAATTTCGCATCGAATCTCCTTTAAAAAAATTCAGATCTTGAGAGTTTTTTGTCATACCATTATCATGTATGCAAAAATACTTCTTGATTAATAATAGTTAATCACCTCACAAAATCCATCGCTTCTTGGGATTTTACCCCGGAGGCGACCAAACGCTCATATTTTTTCTTTAACAGCCGGTTGATTACATAGAAGCAAAGGGACATCCATAAAGCCAAAGTGATGATCGGGATCGTGTAGATCACATAAACCGACAAGATCGCCATCGCGAATATCAAAATGAACTGCAGTGGAGCCGCCCTCAGCAGAACGAACGAGTATTTGATGGTTTTTCGATTGTTAAGATTTGGGAAATAGACCCGGATGAAACAGGCATTGATCAGCGAAATGACGAAGATGCCGTCCAATATCAGGGAGAAATTGAAAATCAATTCATTGACCAGGGCTTGATATTCCAAAAATCCCAAATAAAAGAAATAAGTGTTGAAAATCAAAACGGCTCCCAAAAGCAGAAAAAAGCCGGAGAGGCCCAAAGTTCTTTTAAAATTGGCGATGAACGCCCGATAAAAGGTCTTGACCAGCGGAAACTCCAATTCATGGTTCATGGACCGAAGGACCACGATCAGAGCAACGGCGGCCGGAATGAAGGAAAAAACAACCAATCCCAAGGCCACAAAAATCAAAAAGATGAGATTGAGAATAATCAAACGATACAAAGTTTCGAAAAAAACATAGGATTTGCTATTGTATAGTTTCTCGAATTTCATTCTTGCCTCCTTGGGATTAGCGATAAGTCGAGGATTGCTCCTCGACTTATCAACTTAATCTTTTTCATTGCTTAAAAAGTGATGATCACTTTCTTCAGCGTTTTAGCGACCGCTGCCGGGTTGATGAAGGTATCAACAGTGGTAGCGCGCCAAATTTCGGTCGATCCCAAAGTCCATGACCCTTGGAAATGATAAGCCAGGAAATCGCGAGGATTGAGTTGGGCTCCGGTTTGTTTGGCAGTGGTATTGTTCGAAAGAATGATGTAATCGCCTTCAGCGACCAAACTTGTCAGTTCGGATGCATAGACGCGTCCGGCAGTGTAAGCATCAACGATTCTCCAGCCATTGGTGACAAGCGGATCGTTGGTGGACAGCCATTCGTATTTTCCGAGGATGGTCCGAACGGCTTTGAGCGTTCCGTTGGCCGCAAACAAAAGGAAGGTTCCGTTGGCAGTCACAACATTGGTCGGAGTGGCGTAAGTAGCGAAATTGACGGCGTCTTCAATAACGAAGATTTGGGTCGATCCGGCGAATCCGCCAGCTGCGACGGTGACGTTGCGTTTAGTCATCCATTCATCAACAGTGGTGTAAGTAACGCCTTGATCTTCCAAAGTCAAAGACAATACGTTTTTGTAAGGAAGAGACAGAACGCTGTAGGTGGTTGCGCTTGGGTTGATGAAGGTATCAACGGTGGTAGCGCGCCAAATTTCGGTCGATCCCAAAGTCCATGATCCTTGGAAATGATAAGCCAGGAAATCGCGAGGATTGAGTTGGGCTCCGATTTGTTTGGCAGTTGAACTGTTCGAAAGGATAATGAAGTCGCCTTCAGCGACTATTCCCGCAAGTTCGGATGCATAGACCCGTCCGGCGGTGTAAGTATCAACGACTCTCCAGCCATTGGTGACGAGCGGATCGTTGGTGGACAGCCATTCAAATTTTCCGAGGATGGTCCGAACGGCTTTGAGCGTTCCGTTGGCCGCAAACAGCAACAGGGTTCCGTTGGCGGTGACAACCCCGGTCGGAGTGGCGTAAGTCGCAAAATTTACGGCGTCTTCAATGTAGAAGATTTCGGTCGATCCGGAGAATCCGCCAGCTGCGACGGTGACGTTGCGTTTTACCATCCATTCATCGACGGTTGTGTAAGTGACATGCTGAGTTTCCAAGGTCAATGCCATATAGGAAGTGACCGGATAAGTGGAAATCGAATAAGAGACCGCTGCCGGGTTGATGAAGGTATCAACAGTGGTAGCGCGCCAAATTTCGGTCGATCCCAAAGTCCATGACCCTTGGAAATGATAAGCCAGGAAATCGCGAGGATTGAGTTGGGCTCCGGTTTGTTTGGCAGTGGTATTGTTCGAAAGAATGATGTAATCGCCTTCAGCGACCAAACTTGTCAGTTCGGATGCATAGACGCGTCCGGCAGTGTAAGCATCAACGACTCTCCAGCCATTGGTGACAAGCGGATCGTTGGTGGACAGCCATTCAAATTTTCCGAGGATGGTCCGAACGGCTTTGAGCGTTCCGTTGGCCGCAAACAGCAACAGGGTTCCGTTGGCGGTGACAACCCCGGTCGGAGTGGCGTAAGTAGCGAAATTGACGGCATCTTCAATAACGAAGATTTGGGTCGATCCGGCGAATCCGCCAGCTGCGACGGTGACGTTGCGTTTAGTCATCCATTCATCAACAGTGGTGTAAGTAACTCCCTGAGTTTCCAGCGCCAAAGTCAAATAAGTGGCCGTAGCCTCGCCAAACGGAAGTTTTTCGGTAATTTCCGAAGCGACGTTGACATTGTCATTCGGGTCAGCAATGGCCTTGACCTGAACGTATTTGGTTGAAGCTCCAAAGGCTTCAACAAGGTCGAATTGGCAAGCCAATGATGTTGCGAACAAAACGTCATTGACATAGATGTTATAACCGATCGCGTATCTGACCGGGTTCCAGGACAGAACGGTTCCGTTAAGCTGAACGTTCTCCGGAGTCGCGAGAGCAGTGAATTGAACGATGACCGGATCAGACAATACGGAAGTTGATCCAACAACCGGATCCGCGGCGATGGCGCGAACTTGAATGACATGGACATTTCCGTCCAGATTCAATAAACGTAGAGCGTATTTGTAAGTAGTGGTGTCAGGAACCAAGTCCCCGACTCCCGCCACCGCCAGAACGCCGTCAACATAAACGTCATAGCTTGCGGCGCCTTCGACTTGTCCCCAAGACAAAATGTTGTTGGCGATGGAAGCAACCGGGCGGTCGATCTTCGGTGCTTTGATGGTTATGGTTGAAACAAACTGAACTTTAAAGGTCAGGGCTGCTAAATAGGCAGCGGTCATGTTAACGGCATCAAATCCGTTGGTGGCCGGGCTAGGCGCGCCTTCCGGCTGAGTAGGCAAAGTGGCGTCAACGATGACTCCGCTTCCCGGATAAGCCGCGTTCCAAACCAATTTGATGGCGTAGTTTCTTACCGCGGTACTGGTTGTGCCCGGAAGAATGAAGAATGCTCCGCCGTCAGGAACGACGGTTTGGATGTTCGCCAATGGGCCATGCGCGATGGTGTTGGCCGCGTTAGGAATGACCAAGTCCCAAGTCAGGTTGGCGGCAGCCGTTGCTTCGGCGGCCGCTTTATCGGCTTCGGTTCCGGCGACGCAAGCCGCATTGCCGAAGATGACGGTTCCGTCTGCTTTGACTTCCGCCGCCGCGCTGGTGGTCATGAGCCGGGCCTGAACAAACTTGCCATCAGCATCGACGACGATGATGACACCGTCACGGAACCAAGGCGTTCCTTTGTTCGGACTTCCGGTCGTGAATGATGCCACGACTTCGGCGTTAGCCGCAAGAATTGCATATTGCGCTTTGGTGAAGTAATAAGCTTTGCCAACATCGAGCCGGAATCCCGCTCCGCCGCCGGCGCTTGAGAATACCAGCGCGTCTTTGCTGTTTTCAATGACGGCAATGTTGACCGATGCGTTATTGACGGAAATCAAAGGAGCAACGTCGTTAACGATCAGGGTTGAAACTTCTTTGACTTCTTTAATGATCATTTCGACGGATGATCCGCCGTTGGCAGGAAGAACATCAGTGACTTCTCCCCCAACAAAACTGTAATCATAGAAAGCTTTCATGGCTTTCAAAAGCACGGCTCCGTCCAATCCTTCCGGATAAATGACGATGTATCCGCCGGCCGGAACCAAAGCGCCCAGTCCCGCCAACATGTCAGCGGAAGTCCAGGTCAGTTCGGTTGTCTTGGCGGTTCCGGTAGCGTCCATTTCAAAAGCCGCACCGTTGAGAACACGGATCAGCTGGACTCGGAAATAAGGATCCAATACCACAGCCACGCCTTTGGTCAGAACCGGAAGAGTGGTCTGGGCTTTGAAGAAATTAGCCGTATAAAGAATGCCTTTTTCCGTCGCATTCATGGCTCCAAAGTTGGAAAGGTTCGGGTTCATATCCAATCTTTGTTGAATTCCCAAAGTTTCGGCGAAAACCGAATCGGTCGGTCCGTACAATTCGATGTAATCCGGAGTCTCGGCTTGGATCTGAATCAAACGGTAAGCCGTGTCAGTGTGCCCGTTGGCAGTGACTTGGTACTCAACGACGAAATAATAATCATCGTTGACCGGATTCAGCGCTTGCTCGACGGTTACTTCATTGTCCGCCAGTTTCCAAGTGTTTTCCGCTCCGAGATTTTCTTCCCAACGCGGATCGGTGATCGGCAGCGAAGTCTGCAGCCCATAAGCGAGCATGGTGGTCTGATACCGATACGTCTTGTAAGTAACATTCGCGGTGATGTCGGTTCCCTTTCCGTCATCGGCGGTGATTCCGCTAAGCGGATTAAAAGGATTCAATGCGTCATGTTCGTTCAGGTAGACAACCTTCACGTAATCGTTTTTCCAGGCGCCGTTCGCGGTAATGAACCGGGAACTTGGAACCGAAATGATCGGGAACGGATTGGCAGCGTCAAAAGAAGTTCTGACGTCCTGATCGCTCAGTTCCGGATTCAAAATGAACAAATCGCGGCCCAAAGCGTAATCCATTACGTCGTCGCCGTTTTCATCGCTGGCCATAATGTATCTGGCGCCCATTGAACGTGGCATGTCCGCGGAGTTGGCGATGCTGATGACATTGTTGCTCGCATCTTTGCCGATGGTTGTCCAGTTCATGAAAATGAAGATGTGTCCGTTTTCCGGGACCCATTTGTTGATGTTGGCCATCATCATTCCCATTTCGCCGGCGCTGTATTTGGCGTTGGACATTCCGACGGTAACTTCCCCGACGGTCTCCGTCCAAGTCCGGACGGTTCCGGAGCACCAATCAACGGCCGGGATTGACACCAAATTGTTGCTTTCGTCTTTATAAGCCTCGCCGCTGTTCCAGTGGCGGACATAAACGATCTTGTTCGAGGAATCGGTTACCGCGATGACGTTCCAACCCATTCCCGAGCCAATTCTTTCCGGAGCATATGCCAGGAGCCATTCCAAATATTCTTTGGAAAGGACGTTGACATAGTGCCCGTCATAAGCGGAGTTATATCCGGTTCCGGTCACTCCGTTCAATACTTGCGGATTGTACAATGCTTCGTAACGAATGGTTTCGCCCTCAAACGAAGTCATTTCCGCGCGGGCATAACCCTCTTGGACGATGACTGTGCGAGAAAACGGAGCCGCTTCGTTTCCCGCGGCGTCGGACATGGTGATCTCAATGGTGTATTCACCAGGTACTTCTTTGTTGTAAGCCATAAGATCAGAAACGGTAAAAATGACGTTTACGCCATCAACGTTGTCAACGCCTTCCAGTCCTCTGGTCAAATCAACGGTTTCTCCCGCGATGTGGATAACGTCCGAAACGGAGCTGGTCAGCATCGGCGCCAACACGTCGCTCTTCACCACCACGGTGATGGTTCCGGTGGCGAAATTGCCGCTCTGGTCCGTCGCTTTTACGGTAATGACATAGGTTCCCGCGATACTCTTGTCATAGCCGTTAAAGTCCGAGACTTCAATGGTGATGTCAGCTGCCGCATCAACGTCATCGGTAGCGGTCACATCTTCAAGCAAATCAACGGTGGCGTTGGTTTGATGGGTGATGCTCGCGGTCCCGATGGTCAACACCGGCGCAACGGTATCTTCGACCGGCGCTTCCGTTACCGTGACCGTGATGGTCTGGGTAACCGAGTTTCCGGCCTTATCCGTTGCCTTGACGGTTACATCATAACTTCCGACGACATCTTTGTCATATCCGCCAAAATCGGAAATTTCAATGACGATGTCGGCAGCGGAATCGGTGTTGTCCGTTGCGGTGATGCCTTGCAATAAATCGACATCTGCATTTACAACATGGGTAATCGTTGGATCCTCAATGGCCAGAACCGGAGCGACGGTATCGCCCTTACATCCTACAACCAATATGGCCACAACGATTAAACATCCAAAAAACAGAAATTTTTTCATGTTTGTCATTAGTGTCCTCCTTTGTCTAATGCTGAACTCATTATATAACTCTAAACTTGTATAGTCAACTAAAATCGTGAAAAGGTTTACACCCACGTTAAATTTAAAAAGTCCTGATCGGAAAAATCAAGACTCTTTGCCTTTTTTATTCGGGTAAATTTTAAGAAAGGTTGGCTTTTTCCGACGTTTTACCGGTGAAAACGGCGTCACAATCGATTTCGTACATTCTTCGCCACGGCAATTCCAATTTGGTGATTTTCACAACTCCGCGTAATTCTTTCATGGCTTCGGAAATGAACTTATCCAGTTCCTTCTTGACGATCTGCGCAATCTCCCCGTTCGGTTCCCCAACATGGTAATAGTTGTATTTCGGATGGTTCGCCAAAACATTTTTCATGACCAGTTGGCGAACGTACCCGCAATACCCGATGTCTTCAACATATCGCGAGACCAAAAAATCCAAATGCTTTTGGGTCCGTCCGAATTGCAAATAAGCAAACCCCTGAGCAATCGCGCTGCCGATCGCATTGGAGATCGTGTTCCAGCCGCCGAACCCGGCGATCTGAAGCAGCAGCCCATTTCCGACCAAAAGGTCGTAGATTTCGATTTTGCTTCCGTTTCCGTAAGTGACGTCGCCAACGATGATCTCTTTTCCGAGCGTGTTTTTCGCGTATGCCAAAAATTCCGCCGCTTCGGGAACATTTCTCAAAACCGTCATGCCTCGCCCGGGTTTTTCATTCCCAAATGCGGAAAGGATCCGGTCAGCGGGGGCGTTGACGAAAAGCACCGCGTCACATTCCGATAGCGATTCGACTGTGATCCCGCCGGCCGCCGCCACCTGATATTTGACCATCGTCTCCAAATAACGGTCCTCGACCGACGGAAAGACGGTGGGCGAAGCCGGGCTGGGATACCGAATGAAAACTTTGGGTTGTTTTTGGAAAAGCTTTCCCGCCATCCGGCTCATCAGCACGCATCCGGCTTCGTCGGCTCCCGGGAACATATAAACTTTGTTTACCAGCGATTGCGATTTGATGATGTTTCGAATTCGGTTTTGATCGACGGCCGTCCAGCCGTATTGCGAAGAATCATCTTGGGGAATGGTCAGAAAATCGATGACTCCGGCCTTTACCAATTCCAGGCAGCGGATGTTGATCTCCCGGTTGACTTCCCGCCGAGACCGGAAATCATCCAGAAATTCTTCTGGGATGCTCAATCCTGCCAATTCGGTTTCCTGTTCCGGCGATATTTTCCCCAGTGATTTTAAATCGCGAAGATACCCATAGCGAAAGATGCTTTTTCCGTATTCGGCGCAATAGGGCGGTTCCATTTCTTTGGAATCGTAAGTCGGACATCGCATGATCAGATGAAATGCATAAATGGTCATTTCCGGATTGATGGCTCTTACTTCTTTTAAGACATCCAGTCGCTTGGAAAGGTCGACCACGGTTTCGTGATGCAGCCGCGACGGAACGAGTCCGCCGTAAACAACCGCATCAATCGAAATGACCAATCCTTGGGCATTCCCCGCTTCAGACAGCAGCCAAGATCTCAAGCCGGAAATGTCCGCGGGAAGGGCGATGTTTCCCATCATGGCTTTCGGAGGTCGGATGACGGAGATTTCTCCTTGATCAAACATTTTATACGGAAATTCATAATTGCAGGGACGTTCATCCAAAGGAATGTAAATTATTTTCTTCAATTTTGGCCTCGTTTTCGCCGCCAAAAGATCGCTCCGACCAGCGATAGAAGGTATCCCCACGGGATGGTTCCGTTTCTAAAGCAGCCGGCTTTTTCCGGTTCAGGTTCCGGCTCCGGTTCGGGTTCCGGTTCTGGCTCCGGTTCTGGTTCCGATTCATAGCGATAGACAAAGATTTCGGGATAGGTTTCGCCGACGGGATTGATCGTATTCAAACGATAATAAAATTCGATTTCAAAAGAAAAATCGGTCGGATCGCTGACATTCATGAAATCGCAGACATAACCGCGATAGTCCTTGATGGCGATTTCTTTGATGCCGTCATGAACCAGGTAGAGCTTGTGAAAAGTGGCATCGGGATCATCAAAATTGACGATCGCGGAAAATCCGTTTAGTGCTTCATCCTTTATAAATTCGACAGTAAACCCCGAAGGTTTGGCCTTCACCGGGGTTTCCGAGAAACCGTAATTGGCGAGATTGATTCGTTTGGAAAGAAAAGTTCGGGTCATGGTCTCGTCATTCTTTTGATAAGTGACTTCCAAAGAAATGTAATTGATACCGGAGTTGATCAAACCATCCAGGGAAAAGGACGTTCCCGAAACTTCGGTCTTCTGTTCGTTCAAATAGACGCTGACATCAGTCACGGTCACTCCCGAAGCGGGCGAAAGTTCATAGGCCAGATCAACTCCGGTGGCGGTAAAATTCGAAAAGGCAGCGGCGACATCAACATCCGCCTGAACCAAAAGCACTCCGTTGGCATTGTTCCGGTAAGTTTCCGAAGGTGAGTTAAGCATCACCAACTGGTCGTTTTCGCGAACCATCAGCTGGGTCGACCCGCCGCCGTCAAAATTGAAAGCCGAAGTGCAGCCCAAGGATTGCATGACGAAGGCTTCTTCCCGGAGATCCGCTCCGGACATTCCGGTCTGGCGTCCGTCAATGGCGGCCATGACAAAATCGCCTTCCGCCGTAAAGCCGATGGCGGATCTTGGGGACCGGGTGCTGGCAAAACTGACGCTTTGATCGCCAATCTCTTCAAATCCCAATATGGCATTGTCTTTCAATGTTTGACTGCCGACACCGATGATGTTGTCATAACCGTTGTTATCGCCTTTCAGGTTTTTCTGAACCCGGACATAGGGATTGGTTTCCAGAAGCGCGATGATGGCTTCGTCATAAGTCACGATGACAAGCTGATTGTCCAAAGCCGCGGTATCGGCCGTCTCGCCGGTGACTTGTCCTTTCAAAAGAAGCGTCCCGTAATTCAACCTGATGTCCAGATGATCGACTCTAAAATAATGAGCGCCGCTGACTACATAAGGATACGAGTTTTGATAATAGATCGAAGTTTTTCCGGAACTCGGGAAAACATTGATCCCGTTCAAAGCCGTTTCCCGTTGGATCCGCTTTTTCGCGGAATCGTAAATGCTTAAACAATATTGGCTTTCCAAGACATTGGCTTTGGAAGTAATGAGGGCGGTTCCTGAATCCGCGAATCCGACCGAAAAATATCGGGGCAGAGAAAAGTTGGTCGGTTTGACCACGTCGCCGTTTTGAACCAGCGCATTGACGGGGGTCTTGGTCGGGGGATCGTAGTAATCGCCGTTGATTCCCGCGAGCACCTTGTATCCGGGGTTTCTCGCCTCGAAATCTTCGGCGAGCGCAATGACATTGCTTCCCATGATCCCGGATTCCCCCAGTTTGCTCCAAACCACGATTTTGACCGGGGCGGCCGCGGCTTTTTTCACGTAACTGATGTTTTGGCTTCCCGGGGTTCCCGCGTCGTTGACGGTGGTTGCGGAAAAATTTTCATAATAAAGTCCGGCCGCCGGACTGCCGTATTTGAGCGTCGCGGTCTTGGAAAGGTCCAGAGCAGTTACTCCGACCGAACAAAAGACCGATGCCAAAGCAATCAACAAAAGCCAAAGCAGAAAAACCGGAAATGATTTTTTCATTTTCGGTCCTTCTTTCTGACGGTGAAGCCGACTTCAAACATCCGCTTCCAAGGCAAGTTCACATCGTCTATCTCAAAACTATCATATATGCTCGGAAGATGTTCCGCCGCAAACTTTTCCAATTCTTCAAAAACCATCCGGCTGGCGATTCCGGTTTTTTCTTTGACGTTAAAATAATCCATTCCGTATTCTTTGAGTCTTTCGGCCACTTTGGCGCGAACGCTGCCGCAGTATCCCGCGTCTTCGAGATATCGTTTGGCCAAAAACGCCTGATGAGATTCGGTGTTTCCGGAATAGAGGTAATTCATTGCCTGACTGATGGTCGTTCCCAGCGAATTGCTTGAAGTGTTCCAACCGGAATAGGCCGCCACTTTCATGGTCAGTCCCGCCGATTCCAGATGGTTGATCAAATCCAGGGATCCTCCGTTCAAATAAACCAGATCGGCCACTCCGACCGGGCATCCTTGGGCGATCGCATGCTGCGCAAAAACCACCGATTCCGAAAAATTGCAAAGAACATCGACGTCCCGGCTCGGGACATTGTTCGGATGGAAAAGCATTTTCGTGGCTCCCAAAAAGACTAACAAAACCAAATCCGCATCGGCCAGGGACGGAACGGTGATTCCTCCCGCTGCCGCGATTTGATACTTTATGGTCACGTCAACGTAACGGTCTTCCAAACAAGGGATGACAAACGGTGTCGACGGCGAAGGATAACGAACGTAGACGGCCGGTTTGCGACCGTGAAAATGGTTGAGCATCCGCGTAACCAAAATGCACCCGACTTCGTCTGCTCCGGGATACATGTAAGCTTTGAGCATTAGTCTCTTGGCCCGGATCACATCCCGGACCCGTTCTTGATCAATGGCGGTATAACCATATTCGCTGGCATCATCCTGAGGAATGACGAGAAAATCAAAAACACCTTTTTCAAGCAATTCCAAAGTCATGATGTTCATTGAAACGTTGATCTGACGGCGGGTAAGAAAATCGGAAAGGAATTCCTTTTTGATTTTCAGTTTCGAATATTGTTTTTCCTCATCCGGAGTGATGATCCCAAGTTCTTTCTTGTTTTTATAATGGCCGCTCAAAAAGATCTCTCGGCCGCATTCTTTGTAATAATCGGGTTCTTCATCACTGGAATTTCCCTGAGGACAGCGCATGATCAGCTGAAATCCGTAAATGACAAGATTGGGATTTCCAAATCGGATCTTTTCCAAAAATGCCAGTCGTTTAACCAGTTCTTCTTGATTGAGATGATGCAAACGGGACGGAACGATTCCGCCGTAAATGAGCATGTCCACGGAAATGACCAACCCGTCCGCACCTTTGGTTTCCTTAATCAGGAACGTTTCCAAGGCTTCATGATTCGCCGGGGTTTTTTTGACTCCCAGGATCTCCGGACCGGGAACAACCATATCTAGATCGCTAAACTTAAAGATCTCCTGGGGAAAATCCAAATTGCAGGGACGTTCGTCCAAAGGGACATAAACAATCTTTTTCTTCATGGATCAGCTCAAAACCTTTCCCGGATGGATGGATATGAATTCTCCCCCGCATTCTTCGCTTCCCGGCCTGACGGTGATGGCCTTTCGGTCCGGGCAGATCATGGAAGTCTGACGAGCGGCCACGAAAGGAACCTTTCGGATCTCGCCGTCGATTTCCCGATATAGGAACACTTCTTTCCATTCCGCTTCCGAAACCGCGGCCTTGGTGTTTTGAGCCATAAAGCCTTCGTTTCCGTACTGATCAATGGAATTGACCCGTTTGAATTCCGCGTTCTCGGAACCATGTCCTTTGGAATAGAACAGCGGGCTGTAAAAATCCGCCGGCCGCCCGTTTTCCAATTGATAGCCTTGGCGCAAAGTTGCATATTTTTTTAGCTTCGTCGGTTCGATAACTTCGATCCGAAGCTGCAGATAATCTTTCCGCGGACTGTAAACACTCATGCGAATGACATCGCCCGGGAAGTAATAATAATGCAGGTTCCTTGGATCGCTGACATTCCAGGAATTGATTTCCCGGCGGGTGACATTGTTGTTGATGTCCTGGGCGTCGCTGTAAATGTATCGCCAAAAAGGCCGATAAGCAACTTTGGGGCTGGAAAGATCCAGTTCCCCGGAGGTATCCGCGCTCAGATATGAAAGATTGAGATTCAGTCCCGCATCGCTTTCATTGGAACTTTTTCCGCCCATGTAAATGCTCGGATTATCCATATGGCGCCCCTTGTGATCCAAATTGAAGCGGAGCGGATCTGGGGTGAATTCCCCCAGCCGGATCACGCCTTCAATTCCGAGCCATCGGTCAAAGGATGAGAATACTTTCCGATACCAAGCCCCCAAAAAACATTTCGGGGTTTCGCCGGGAAGGACCTCCCCCGGGATCGGTCCCGCATATATCTTGGGGTTTTTGAAACGGCTGATGTCCGCATTCCGGCTGTCAAGCGTCGGAACGACTTGGATGGTCAAACTCATAAAATGCCTCTTTCTTTTCGTCGGAAAACGTAGATCATCAATCCCAAATACATCCATCCGGAAACCGAGAAGATTCTCAGACAGCCTTTCTCGGGTTCGGGTTCCGGTTCCGGCTCCGGCTCCGGCTCCGGTTCCGGTTCTGGCTCCGGTTCTGGTTCCGGTTCTTCAATGGGCTCTGGATAATCAAAGCCGGCCGGGTCGGGACGGGATTGGCTTCCCGGATCATAGAATCCCAAGCTGATCAATTCACGGCTAATCTTGATGTCCAGCGCGTCGATCAGCCGATCGATCTGATTCTTAAAAATGGTTCGGACTGATTCTGATCCGATGTACGGCGTCAAAACCGATATGAATTCCAGTTTTGTCTTTAAATTTTGATAATCTTCCGGGTTTTCACAAGGCATCGCTACCGCTTCCGTCAGATGGCCAAGAAACAGGTCCTGATTGGCCTGTCCATCCATCGCGGCAGTTAGGTAAGCGATCTGGTTTTCCAAAACCGCGGCGACTACCTCGGATGTTTTCCGAAGCGGCGAAATCGCATCGGTTCGAAAAACCCCGATCTTCAAGGACTGAGAGACGTCTTCCACCCCCACCGCGTTTTGGCTGGCGAAAAACGCCAAACCCGAACCGATCGAAGTAGCAAGTATCTCTTCATGGTTGACCAAACAAGAATAACCGTAATAGGTCGGGGCGATCCCCGCGTCCAAATAAGCCAGATTCCCCAGGGTGTTTTTGATGGCCGCAACGTCAGCCGCAACGGCTTGGGCGCTTCCGGTATAGATCATCGGGCACAGCATGTCAACATAGCCTTTTTCGACCCAAGTTTCCCAGTCTTGCATATATGTCGCTTTCGCGTAGTTGATGCTTGACACCACATCGGCGGAAACGACGATCTCCGGCCGGAGATTCCGAAGCGCATTCGAGAAGCGTTCCACCGCTTTGGTGATGTTTCTCTGACGCCAGGCATTCCATTTGGCCAAATTGGCACTTTCGAGAATGAGGGTCCGAACATCGCCGGTCAGATCATATTCCTGTTTGAATTTGTTTTCGGGATATTCACCGTAACCGCTGTCGCGGATCGGAGAACCGGAATAGTTGTTGTCATAATAACGGATGTAGTCCAGTTGGATGCCTTCGAAATCGTATTTCTCGGCCATCTCCAGAAAGACCCCTTCCAAAAAGCTCAAGACTTCCGGATTGGAAGGATCCAGATAGTAACTTCCGCCGTAGGGATTGGGATGAAGCGTCAATCCCTGATAATTTTCCAAAAGCCAGGCGTCTTGGACGGCGGGGGACTTGTGTTCGAAATTTCCCGCGTTGAAGGTGTGGCACCAGGCATGAACGCCGATGCCCTGTTTTTTACATTCGCCGATCAAAGCGGCGATGTAGTCATTTCCGTATTCTTCGCCGTAGCTGAAGGCTGAAACTTGGGGATGGGTCTCCAAGATCTCGGAACGATAGCTGGCATATCCGTTCCAGTAAGTCTCCACGAACAGAGTGTTAAACCCCAAAGCTTTGACTTCGCTGACAAAAAGTTTCAGATTCTCCAGATTGTCTTCTTTGATCCCGGCCGCATTCGGACGATGCCAGAGCGCCCGGATCTCCATGTTTTGCGAGTAGGAAGTCCGAAAAATGACCTCCTCGGTCAGAAAGTCCGTTTCTTTGGAAAGGACCGCAACTTGATTGATTTCATCGGCGGTCGGAGTTTCTTTGGCCGCGATCGCTTCGATCTGGGACACTTTGGCGGCTTCGGAAGCAATCAGGGCCTCAATCGCCGCGTCGTCGATCGGGTATTTTCCGGCTTTCGCCGCTTCATGATTTTCCAGGGCCAAAGCCAAATTGCGTTTTGCTAAAAACATCGGGCTGTCAATGGCATCCCGGGTGATCAATATTCTTTTGGTCGCCCAGTCGATGGATACGATGTCTCCGACCTTGACATTTTGAAGAGCCTCTTTCTTGGTTCCGTGACCGGAAATGATGTAACCTCCCGCTTCCATAAACGCGTTGGTCGCGCATTCGGTCACAAAATTATTTTCATTGATTGCGATTTCGTATCCCCATTGGTTCGCGGGCGACCTCCCCGTTTCATTATAACTGTAATAAACGAGAAAGTTTTCTTGTCTGACGATGTCCTTTCCGTTCAAAAGATCATCCATGACAATATCGGAGGCGGCAACCAATGCCCCTTGGGTAAACATTATCGCAGACATAAGCACAAACATCGGCAACATTTTCATGATTCATTTCCTTTTTGGTTAAAAATTTAGATTCAGATGATTTATTATATCATAAGCTCGGGAACTTGTATATACAAACAAAGCGTCCCGTGAAGAACGCTTTGATTTTTTTTGATATTCATCGTGAAAATTGGTGGGTGAAATGAACGTGATTGCCATGAAAATAACTTCGGGTATGAACGACCGCCCGGCCATTGGCCAAATAAGTGGTGCTGGAAACGTAAAGCGACGGTTCGCCTTCTTGCAAATGAAGTAATTCCGCGGCCCGACCGCTCACCGCTTGCGATTCGATGGTCTGGGTGCAGTTCATGACCGTCCAATGAAGCTGTTCGCGGGCAAAAGCATAGAACGATCCGTTAAAGATCTCTTCGTTCAATTCGCCGTACATGGAAAGGGGCAAATACATTCTTTCGAAAACGACCGGCGTGTTTTCGACTTGACGCAGCCTTTCGACGTAGTAAACCAAATCTCCCAATTTGAGCTGCAAGCACATGGATATGAATTCGTCGGCTTCGCGAATTTCAAAAGTCAGAACCGTGGTTTTGACGACGGTTTTAAGGTTTTTCATTTCGCTCGCCAATGAAAAATAAGGGCGGTCTTCCAATTCCATTTCTTTCTTGCTGTAAACAACAAAAGTCCCGCGCCCTTTATGGCGGTAAATGTATCCGTCGATCAAAAGGTTGTTGATGGCTTGAAGAACGGTCATGCGAGAGACCTTATATTTGGCGGACAACTCGCTTTCGCTTGGGATCATGTCGCCATGTTTGTATTTCCCTTCCATGATGTCTTGACGCAATTCTTTTTCGATCACTTTATAGATCGGAACTTTTCCTTCCGGAGTTTTTTCCTTCAGTTTTAGTTCATAAAGAATGTATTGGTTGCAAATGTCCGAAAAACCAGAATTCTTGAAGAAATCGATCGAATTGGTCCAGTCAACGATGATTTCGCTGCAACCGCGATCAAACAAGATTTTGGAAGCTTGTTTCACCAAATTGTTTCCGAAATCCAACCCTTTTTTCTCGGGAACTATCCCAACCGGGCCAATCCCGCCCAGGCAGCGGTACAAAGGGTATAGATTGGTGCTGTTGGCCAATTTGGGACACTTCGGGTCATTGATCCGGACGAATCCGATGATCTTTCCAGCTTCTTTGGCTACCAAAAACTCTTCGGGTTGGCAGTATTCAACATCTTGAAACCACCGAACTGGAAAGTATTTGCGAATAAGATGGAAGAGTTCTTCTCTTTCTTCGGGAGTTTTTAACAGCGAATACTCATATTCATCTATTTCAATTTGCGGCGAAACTTTGCAAATTAAGTTGTAGTTTTTGTAAGCTATGTTAAACCGCTGTTTTTTTAAGAAACGATGCGTAAATTCGTTGTTCTCCAAGAAAACCCCGGAAAACAAACAGTTGTTGTCCCCGCCGATGTACAGAATGGTCCGGCCGTTCTCGGTGCAAATGCGAATGGCATCATTGAGAAGAACCGACCCGTATCCCGTTTTTCGATATTTGGGATTGACATAAATCAAAGAGACATAAGCGCTTCCCTGACTCTTTTTGTCTGATCCGTTGTAAAATTTCAAAACGATGGTTCCAACCAGATTCTCCTGATCGTAGAGCGAATAACTTCCTTCGGGAACCACATCTTTGGACTCGATGATCTTCTCATCGATCAATCGGTCGGTCAGCGGATAACTTTTTTCAAATTCCTGATTCCAGAGCGCAATTAGATCGGCTTTTGATTCGTTGATTGTTTTTCGATTCATGGCAAGCACTCAACAAACCGTTTGGTGATATCCTGCGGCCGGGTAATGGCGCTGCCGATGACCACGGCGAACGGCTCTCTTTTCAAAACCTTTTTAAAATCGGGGATGTCCCGAATTCGTCCTTCCGCTATGACCGGAATCTTTAAAAAACGCACACACTTACCAAGTAACGATAGGTTGGGGCCTTCTCCTTTTTTGGAATACGACGTATAGCCGGAAAGTGTGGTCGAAACCAAGTCCGCACCCAATTTTTGGGCTTCGACGGCTTCTTCAAAAGTGGAAATGTCCGCCATGACCAAACGTTTTTTCTGATGAATCAGATCGATCAGATCGGTCAGCTTCTCCTGATTGGGCCGGGGCCTTTTGGTGGCATCCAAAGCGATGATCTCGCAGGAAGTGCCCAACAGTTCTAAAACTTCTTTTTTGGTTGGCGTGATGTATACTTCCGAACCCGCATAATTGGTTTTGATCAGTCCGATGACGATCGTGTCATTCATCTTTTTTATGGCATTGATGTCCGCGACTCCCCCGGCCCGAATGGCCCCCGCGCCCCCGATCAGGGCCGATGCGGCCATTTTGGCCATGATGATCGGATCTTTGAGCGGTTCGCCTTCGCGGGCCTGGCAAGATACGATCAGTTTGTTTTTGAGTTTTTCCAACATTTCCTTAGCCTCCTGTTATATTTTTCCCCATCTTTTGTTTTCAAATACCCGGTACCATTCCGGTCCGCGGCGTTTCTTGATCAGCTTGACAAAATCCTCTTCATTCAGAAGTTTTTTGTCACAAATCAAATAGTCCAGGATCTTGCTTCCCGAAAATTTGATGTCTTCCAAAAATAACTTCAATTCCTCTTCCGTGATCTGGTCCGCCATGATTTTGTTGATGATCGCTTCTTCCGCGATCGTCCGTTTCAGCCACGGAGCGAGTTCATCGATGATCGGATGTTTGATCTTTAGCAGAGCTTGAGCACTTTGGGCGGCCGCCCCAACATATTTTTGGATTGAGGGATAATCATGGCTTGCCACCATCTTTTTCTCGTTGGCTAAATTCCCATGCGATAAAACGTTCGGATAATTATATTGGAAATAGGCGTTGCCAAGCTTAAAGAAAGCGTCGCTGACGCTTCTCAGCGCCATTTCAAAAGACTTTTCGTAATCGTATTTCGCGGAATTCCAGGCATAATGGGCCATGGTGATCATTCCGATCTTGGAGATTTGGTAGTGAAGACTCGGGTTGATCATATATCCTTCGGCGTAATTCGAAAGGGCGGCAGTCCGATTCTTGATCGGAGCAATGAACTCTCTGACTCCGTAGGTAAAATCACTGACCGGGAAGTTGTCCCAAATGAACAATCTTTTTTGAAAGGCCTCTTGCGTCAGCTTGGCGTCGCTTTCGGTAATGGCTTCGGCGCACACCCGGTCGCCGGTCCAAAAGACATAAATGTCATCATCCAAATACTCTTTAAGATCATTCCGATATTCGCTGTCCCCGATCTGGTGATATTCGGTCGGACACATGACCAAAACCGGATCAAGCACATTGCTCTTCAAAAAATCATAGACCTGATTACAGATGTGCGCATGGGCGATCCCCGGCCGAGAAAACATCTGCCGGTTGAGCCCGGACAGTTGGTAATTGATGTCGTCCAAAAGCAATCCGAAATGGCTGACGCCGATGGCGATGACTTGTTGCAACTTGGCGAACAAGCGAGCGAAATCCTCTTCGCCGGTATATTTGAAGGCATCCTTCGGATCATTCGCATGTCCCGGAGAAATGCAATAATAAAAATCAATGTTCTTTTCGGATAGTTTCGCAATTATCTCTTTCAGTTTGAAGAACTCGGCTTCCGGATACGGCTCAAACCATTTTTCGCGGTGATACGGATCGAGTTTTGGGGCATACATGAAGGAATTCAAACGATATTCATCCATGAAATTGGCCATTTCCAGATGTTCTTCGAAACTCCACGGCTCGCCGTAATAACCTTCGATGATTCCCCGGAATCGGAAAGACGGGGCATCTTCGATCAAAACGATCGGCAGTTTGGATCCTTCATGGCTTTTTTCCGCCAACTGGTTGAGAACTCGGAAGGCATACCGGATCCCCCGATCCGAACTTGCTTTGATGATGACGTTTCTTTGCGCGGTAATGTCCAAAGAATAAGCATCTTCTCCCAGCGCGGCTTCATAAAGAACGAAAAGACGGATCGGCTCTTTTTCTTTGGCTTCCGAATTGGCAATGAAGAATTCCGGATCCAGCCCTTTTTGAAAGGATGAATACATTCGGAAAGTAACGGCTCGATCGTTGATTTCAAAAGGGATCTTCCCTTCAAACTCCAAAAAGCCGTCAAGACTGAAGATGTCCGAAAACAAATAGTTTTTTTTCAAAATGTTCATAAGTGCCTCTTTATTTATTTAATCCAGGATGAATGGCGATGGATTCGCCCCCCATTTCCTCATTGATCGGCTTAGCGGTTATGGCTTGCTCGCTTGGACAAAGCATGGCCGTTTGGCGAAGCGTCGAGAACGGGACTTTGACCAGTTTCTGGTTGATTTCGCGATACAGAAAGGTTTCTCGCCAGGTGGCGGTAGAAACATTCGCCTTGGTCGGTTTCGCAAAATAGCCTTCATTTCCGAATTGGTCGATGGCGTTGACACGTTTGAATTCGGCGTTTTGGATCCCATGGCCCTTGGAATAAAAGATTGGACTGTAAAAATCGGCCGGCCAATCATTGGCCAAATGATAACTCTTTCGCAACTCAACATATTTCGGGATGTCAGTGACGGCAACGACTTCGATCCGCAGCTGCAGATAATGAGGAAGCGGACTGTAGACGCTCATGCGAACGACGTCGCCCGGAAAATAATAATACATCAAACTTCGCGGATTGCTGACATTCCAAGAATTGATTTCCCGGCGAGTCACATTGCCGCTGATATCCAAAGCCTCTTGATATATGTAACGCCAAAACGGCCGATAGGCCAATTTGGGGCTGGAACTAACGAGGTCTTCAGTAATGTCCGCAGAAAGATAAGTCAAATTGAGCCCGAGTCCGGCGTCGCTTTCATGCACGCTTTTTCCGCCCATGTAAATGCTCGGAACATCCATGTAACGGCCGGTTCCGTCCAGATTGAAACGGGCTTCATCGGGAATGAACTCTCCCAATTCGATCGTCCCTTCGATCCCCAGCCAGCGGTCCGAAGACGAAAACACTTTTCGATACCAAGCTCCCAAAAAGCAGCTTGGTACGGGCGGAGGCAAAACTTCATTGGCAATATTCCCCTCAAAAATCGGAAGATTGGTAAATTTGCTTATATCAAGGTCCCGGCTGTCTAAGATCGGAACGACCTGAACGGTTAATGACATGGGTTTCCTCAACTTTCAAACATCATAATTGCATGATGGCTTTTTTAAATTCTTTGATTTGACTGATAAAGGTTTCTTTGGTCGGGCCCAGCACGATGGCGCCGATCATCAGGGCTTTGATCTGGCATTTCGCAATCGCGGGAACGTCGCTCGGATAGATCATCCTTTGGGTCGGAAGCAGCGTCGGTATTTTGGATATTTCCGAAAAAGCCAGGTATCTTCCCAAATCACGGGCATTAAGCCTTTTTCCGTATTCCTCATGAGGAAGGATGGATAATTCCAAAACATCGGCGATGAATGAATTGGTGATCGTTTTGACTTCATCGATGGAATAACTGTAATCGATGGCAAACAGATTGGAGACATCCTTTCGGCCGCAAAGCGAAATCGGCATGTTATGGCCGTACAGAGAAATGAAATCAAATCCCATCGCCACCAAGTCGGAAATGACGGTCTCGCAGATTTTCGTATCTTCTCCCGCGACCACTCCGATCGGGATCGGCGAATCTTTCAGGATCTTTTCCAAAACCGGACGCTGTTCTTCAAGCGAGCCAAACATCCTCTGGCTGGCATTGTGAAATAAATTGATGTGAACTTTGATGGCGTCGGCACCGGATTCCCAAGCGGCTTTCGCCAATTCATAGGTATTTTCGGGAAGGCTGACCACTAAAGTCATTTTCTTGGTGTTTAAACTGTTAAGAATTCGACTCATGTTTTTTCCTTTCAAATATTCTTTTAATTTCAATGTATAAAAAACGGACTCCGTAATAAATGATTTGATAAAAAGCAATGAAGCGGAATGGTTCGATCGGGATCTTAACCAACCCGGCTTGAATCAGCCGTAAGTCGATCAACCGAATGATCAAACTTATTCCGACCGCAATGACAATGTTTATTACGGTATTCAGAAGCAATTTCCAACCTTTCGGATACTTGGCCGTGTTCCCTTTTCGAATGGTCATGTAAAACAAATCGACGACGAAAGCATTGATTATTCCCAAAAACAGTCCGATGGCCAAATGTTGGAATCCCATCATCATGTGCACCACGACGACGACCATTCCGATCACCCAAGATCGCAGCAGGAATATTTTCAGATTGTCTTTCATTATTTGTCCGATCCCAGCACTAATCCTTTTACAAAATATTTTTGGAGCAGCGGATAAAGGATCAGTATCGGCAAAGTCGCAGAGAATATGGTCGCTGCCCGGATGGATTCCGTGGACAAACTTTCGGCGATTTCCGGCGGAAGTTCGTGGGCGGGAATGTAGGCCATGTTGAGCAGGGTCTGCAAATAAGTTTGTAGCGGCATCTTGTCCGGCGTCGATATGTAAATCATTCCGTTGAAGTAAGCGTTCCAAAATCCAACCGCGTAAAACAAAGCCACCGTGGCCAAGGTCGGAAGGGACAGCGGCAGAGTTATCTTCAGAAAGATCTGCAGTTCGGTGGCGCCGTCGATCTTCGCGGATTCATATAAAGACTCCGGAAGGGTCTCAAAATAATTCTTGACCAGCAGCATGTTGTAAGTGGAGATTAGGCAGGGCAAAATCAAAGCCCAACGGTTGTTCCTCAATCCAATCTGATTGATCAGCAAATAGGTGGGGATCAGTCCGCCGTTGAAAAGCATGACAATGATGAAGATGACCAGGAAAGTCTTCCGGGCCCGGAATTTCGGTAAAGACAGCGGGTAAGCCGTCAGGGTCGTGACCACCATGGCCAAAAGCGTTCCAACAACGGTGATGAAAAGGGAATTTTTGAGACCGTTCCAAAACTGCCGGTTTTCCATGACGAACTGGTAAGCGCTGAGGGTGAACCGTTTCGGCCAAAAAGTGACGGATCCGTTGGAAACGGCCACTTGATCGGATAAAGAAGTTGCCAGCAAATTTAAAAACGGCAGGATGATGGTAAGCCCGAAGATGGTCAGAACGATGTAGACCACGACGCTGAAAATTTTGTCACTTCGCGATTCAATCATATTTTACCACAATCCTTTCTGGAAAATCTTTCGGGACAGCCAATTTCCCCCCAGGACCATTACCAAAGCGACGATTGAATTGAACAAACCGACCGCAGTGGCAAAACTATAATTCTGTTGGCCCAGACCGGCTCGGTAAACCAGCGTGGACAAAATATCGCCTTTGTCATAGACCACGTAGGAATACATGTTAAGGACCTGGTCGAACCCGGCGTCCAAAATGGCGCCGATCCGCAGAATGAACAGCATGACGATGGTGTTCGAAATGGACGGGAGCGTAATGTAAATGATCTGTTGAACCTTGTTGGCTCCATCCGTTTTGGCAGCTTCAAACAATTGGGGATCGATCCCGGTTATGGCCGCAATGTAAATGATGGCGTTCCATCCGACTTCTTTCCATCCCGCCGAAATGACGATCAGTCCCCGGAAAATGTCGTTGTTTCCGAAAAAGGCGATGGACTGGGTGATGAGACCCGCTCCCTTCAGCCAGTTGTTGATGACTCCGTACGGTCCGAGGATCTGAATGAATAAGGCCGTGACCACGATCCAGGAAAGAAAATGGGGAAGGTAAATGATGGTCTGAATGGTTTTCTTGTACCATTTGCTCCGAATGTCCGTGATCATGATCGCCAAAAGGATCGGAATCGGAAACAGGAAGACGATTTTATATGTACTGATGATCAGTGTGTTTTCAAAAGCATTGGTGAAATCATCATTCGCAAACAGGGCTTTGAAATGGTCAAAGCCGACCCATTCGCTTTTGATGATGGATTCAATCGGCGAACCGCCCGCGAAAATGTCATAATTTTTAAAGGCGATGACGATCCCGCCCATGGGCGTATAATTGAAAATCAAAACTAAAATTAACCCAGGAATCAAGAATAAGTACAAAGCACCATATTGTTTCAGGTGTTTAAGGAGTTTACTTTGTTTCTTCAGGGGTTTCATTTTGGTGCTCCTCTCTAGTGATTAAGTATTTTTTCCAAATCGGTAGGTACAGAATGCAGATCCACAGGCTGATCAGACTGAAAAGCATGATCAGCAGCAAGGCTGTGACATAATAGATCAAAACATACAGCCCTAAAGCGATGCTGATTACCATCAAAATGGTAACGAATATATGACGATGGGCCACAAAAAAGGCCATTTTGATCAGATCAGAAAACTTATTGAACTTAAACAGTCCGTTCAGATAAAGAACCATGATCGTTAAAACCGAGGTTTCGATGATCGCGAAATACTGGCAAACGATGATCAGTTTCCGAAGAAACTCCCCATATTCCAAAAGCAGAACGTTGTCCAGATTGACAATGCAGAGGTAAAGGATGACGGCGGCGATGATCCCAAACCCGAAACTATATTTGAATTTTTCTTTGATGATTACCCAGAATTGTTTTATTATACCATATTCCTGATAATCTTTGGCTAGAAGTTTGTTGGTAAAATAAAAAAGAGCACTCGTTGCTGGGGCGGCAGCTATTCCCAAACTTAAACAGATTGAAAGAATATATATCACATTTAGTATAAATAAATGTCCCAAAACAACGAGTGCTCTTTTCATGTTTTTTTCCTCCGAAACAATAGTTTAATTAATCGCTGAGGGTTTCATACCAAGCATTAACTTCCGCTGTTGATTCGGTCAGTTTCGCATCCGAAACCAATTTTGCAATAAATTCAACATGTGTCTGTTGAGTCCCTTGGCCGGTAATAACGCTTGTTAAGTAGTCAGTCGTCAATTGTGACAACATTGATTTGTTGGCTCCGTAAATGGTGAACCCCGGTGCCAAACCAACTGCGTCATAAATTCCGACGCTGGTCTTTTGCGCTTCAGTGTTCATGCCTTCCCAAACAAATTGTTGGCGCGGGTTCTTCCGGGCACGGCATTGCCAGTATAAAGAATAATCGTCCTCGCGGATTCCGGTCAAGAAATAGTCGGCTTTATTGAAAGCATCGAAAGGAATTTTTTCTTGCGCATCCGGAGTCAAAATCGGGAAGTACTTTCCGTCAACCAGAGTATGATGAACATTCTCTTCGCCGATGGTCAGTTTTTTGAAGTTGACTGGATCCATTTTTTCATTCATCCATTTCAAAACGGCGATCGCAGTCGATTCCATGTATTTCGGAATGGCGTAGAAATAAACGATGGAATAGTCCATTTTGGCTTGGCCTTTTCCCGGGATTCCGTAATTGGCGTCGCCAAGCAAAGAATCGATGAAATACAGATAGTCATCCGCGTGTTCAATCAGATATTCTTCGGTTTGTCCTTCGGAAGCAGCGATTCCGTTGATGATTCCGTTTCCGCTCCACCATGCATCAAGAGTAACGCCAACGGTTCCGTTTTGCAATCCGGCTCGGCTATTGGCGCCATAGTTCGGAGTGGTCAGGTATCCGTCTTGCATTACGCCCAGATCAACAAGTTCTTTGATATAGTTGGCATAATCGGTGAAGGCTTCAGTTTCCGTCCAATATTTCAGAGTTCCGTCAGTTTGTTCAACCCAATCGGTGACGATCCCAAAAGCTCCGCGGATCGGTTCAATGTTGTGTGAGCTGGCGCTGAAAGGAATAAAAGTGGCTCCCATCGCTGTCTTCAAAGCCACCAAAGCCTCTTTGAATTCCGTCAAAGTGGTTGGAATGGCAATTTCATTTTCAACAAATATGTCTTTTCTCAAGAACAAGGCGCTGTTGATGTTGTTTGAAGGGTTCTTTTGAGGAACGCCATAGATTTTTCCGTCGTAAGTAGCGGTCTTCCAAACTTCGGCGCTGACGGTGGAAGTGATGTTCGGGGCATATTCTTCAAGAAGCGCACCGATGTCAAGCAAAGCTCTGACGCTGCGCAACTGGTCAAATTGAGTTGGCGCCAGCTTCAACAGATGGTATTGGGCTTGGCCCGCAATATCCAAGTAAAGTTTCGTGTTGGCCGAAACTCCGTCCTGAGGAAGGAAGTCATACTGAACATCCACCCCGGTAATTTCTTTGATTAATTGATGAACATAATCAGTTTCCGGATCAAAAGTGTCAAAAGGTCCGTAAATTTTGATCTCATCCAAGGATTCGATGACATCGTCTTTTTTGGTGCAACCAACAACCGTGAAGACCGAGACAAACATGAAAATCGCAATTAAAATTTTCTTAAACATTCTTCTCTCCTATTCTTTGCAATTCTATTAAGGCACTGCCTAAAACGATTAAAGCAAAACGTGAGAACGTTTACACTCACTCCAGGCATTATATCACCAATAAAATGTCTAGTCAAGTCGTTTTAAATAAATTTGTTTGTTTTTGTTTGCACGAATCCTCTTTATTTTATGAATATTTATGATAGAATGTTGGCGAGGTAAATTATGAACACACAAATCGGTTTCATTCCTTTGGACAGCCGTCCATGCAATTATGATTGGGTATTTGCGCTCGGAAAAATGGCGCACGTCGATCTATATTCGATCGAAAAATCCAAACTGGCTTCTTTGCACAAGAAACTGGATTTCGCGGAGATTGAAGCCTTCGTTATGGAAAAATTCCAAAATTGGGACTATCTTCTCATTCCCATTGATGCCTTGATCAGCGGCGGTCTGATTCAAAGCCGCAGCGCCAACTTCACGGACGAGGAAATCAGAGAAAGACTTGGGTTGCTTAGAAAAATCAAATCCCTAAAGCCGGAGCTTAAGATTCTGGCCTTTGATACCGTGCTGCGCACTTCCATTTCCACTTTTGATGAGAAAACCCGGAATTATTGGAAACTGATCAATGAGTTCAGCAAATATAAAGGCCGCTTTTTGCTCTTCCATGAACAGGCGGATGAGATTCAATTTAAAAAAATCGAAGCCGGCCTTCCGCCATTGGTTTTGAAAACCTATCTTCTGGCTAGAGAAAACAAGCATAAAGCCAATCTCGCTTCTTTAAGTCTTCTCAAAGACAAGGTGTTGGATTTTCTTCTTTTGCTTCAGGAAGATTCAATGCCGTACGGTTTGCAAACGTTGGAACACCGCATTCTTGAAGATTATATCCGGATCAATCATTTGGAAGACCGCGCTTGGTTATACAACGGAACCGACGAGGGAACTTGCCTGCTGTTGGCCAAAGCGCTCCAAAGCGCTCAAAAGAAAAAAATGCTCTATTATCTTTTGGTTCCGGACCGTTCGCTTCTGGATCAAGTTTTACCGTTTGAAGATCGGAACTTTTCAGAAAATTTAGCCAAAATGAGTCGGGTCTTACAAATGAGCGAGACGAACGATCTGCAAGCCGCCGACTTTGTTTTGGGAATATATGTCAATGAAGATGCTCAGAAAATGGAGATCGCGGATCGCGAGCAAACCATGGTTTTTACGAAGAACGCTTATTCTCACCATTTCATAAAAGACATCAATCGGCTGTTGAAAGAAGGTTATCCGACTTTCCTTTTGGACATCAGCGCTCCCAACGGCGGATGCTATGACTTTTTAAAGAAAATCGGCTTTTTATCGCTGAAGGGTTTCAGCGGCTGGAATACGGCCTCCAACTCAACGGGCAGTCTTCTGGCCCAAGCTTATGTCTATTGCGCTGATCAAAATAAAACCGAATCCGCTCGCCATTTTCGGTTCTTGGCGGAAAGAGTGATTGATGACTGCTTTTATCAGGATGTGGTTCGGGGAAGGATCCACGAATATCTGCGGATGCATTCCATCAACACGTTTTATTTCCCAGACCATCCGGAAGTGGAGATTTTATTGAACAAGTGGCTGCATGAACTGTCTGATCCGTATTTTTCTCTTGCTTACAAAGTTTCTTTTCCTTGGAAACGATCCTTTGAGATCAAAATCGAGTTTTTGAACCATTAAAATAAAGACACCTTTTAAACAAGGTCAGACTGATGACAAACCCCATTTTCAAAGATGGGGTTTGTTTATTTTCTCACAACTATCTTGAAATAACAAAAAAACACTTTTTTAGACTCGAAAAAGATATCTTTTTGGGGCCATTGTCCCATTTTATTACAAG
>DDXT01000058.1 GCA_002347755.1 Caryophanales bacterium UBA2253 | reverse complement strand
TAACACACTTTAAAATGTAAAGGAATATCTCTAATTCTCTTTGAGTTGGTTTATTGTTTTAGATCGACAAGTTTTTTTATACTCTTTTATTGCAATAAAGTCTTATAAAACACTATGTTCAATTTTCCTATTATTTTACTTGATTGTTTATGTTTATTATACCATAAAACGGTTGACTAATAAAGCAAACGCACCGAAAAATCAGTGCGATGTTTTGTGATAAGCGATTCTTTTCTTCTCCAGAACATCGGAGCGGGTCAAGTAGATGACTCCGCATTTTCGGTACCCGCGGTTGAGAAGCAAATCGTTCATCGGGACGTTCTCGATGGCCGTATCGCAGCGCAAATCGCTGATTCCCTCGCTTAAGGAGATTTGTTCAAGATGATCCAAAATCTCTTTCGCCAATCCGCGGCCATAAAATTCTTTTTTGACGGCTAACCGATGGATAACGTAATAAGGATGATCGTTAAGCCATTGTCCTTCGTATATCGAGTTGTAAGTCGGTTCTCCGAACCGTCCCAGACTACAGACGGCCGTCACTTTTCCATCCGTGACGCTAACGTACAGCGCGCCATCCGCGACATCTTTTTCCATCGTCTTCCGGTTCGGATAACCGTTTTTATCTTGCCATTGCAGCGAATTTTTGCTTTTGAATAAGTCTTTGGCATCCTGGATGACTTCCAAGACGGCATCAAGGTCTTTATAATCCGCTTTTCTAATCATAATAACTCCTCATGCGGATATTATAGCACAGAATAAGCGAATATTGAACAAGAAAAAAACGTAAAAAAAGGACCGGGCAAGCCCGATCCTGATTTCTTTGAGATTGTTGTTTTCGGGTTTCGAAAGTTTCTAATTTGTTGCCAAAGGCTACCGAAAAGACCAAAAATTACTTGTTGATCTTGGTTACGTTGCCGGCACCGACAGTATGTCCGCCTTCACGAATTGAGAACTTGGTCCCTAATTCAATGGCGATCGGGTGAATCAGCTTAACGTTCAAGTCAGCGTTATCGCCAGGCATTACCATTTCGATTCCTTGAGGAAGTTCGATAATTCCGGTAATGTCGGTGGTACGGAAATAGAATTGCGGCCGATAATTCGAGAAGAACGGAGTATGTCGGCCGCCTTCTTCTTTGGTTAAAACGTAGACGCGCGCATCAAAATCAGTATGCGGAGTAACAGTTTTCGGTTTTGCAAGAACCTGTCCGCGTTGGACGGTTTCGCGAGTGATGCCGCGAAGCAATGTTCCGATGTTATCTCCGGCTTGCGCTTGATCCAACAATTTTCTGAACATTTCAACGCCGGTAACGACAGTTGTCAATGTGTCATGAATACCAATGATTTCAACGTTGTCTCCGACTTTAACAACGCCGCGCTCTACTCTTCCGGTTGCAACGGTTCCGCGACCAGTAATGGTGAAGACATCTTCAATCGGCATCAAGAACGGTTTTTCAGTATCACGAAGCGGGGTCGGAATATAATCATCGACTGTATCCATCAATTTGACGACCGCTTCTTGAGCTTTTTCGTCACCCTGCATTGCTAACAAAGCTGATCCGCGAATGACGGGAATGGTATCTCCTGGGAATCCGTATTCACTTAAAAGATCACGAACTTCCATTTCTACCAAATCAAGCAATTCTTCATCGTCAACAGCGTCGCATTTGTTTAGGAACACGATCAAGCGAGGTACGCCGACCTGGCGGGCCAACAAAATGTGTTCACGGGTTTGTGCCATTGGGCCATCAGTAGCCGCAACAACCAAGATTGCGCCATCCATTTGAGCAGCGCCGGTAATCATGTTTTTAACGTAGTCGGCATGTCCCGGGCAGTCAACATGAGCGTAGTGACGCTTTGCGGTTTCATATTCAACATGGGCAGTGTTGATGGTTATTCCACGAGCTTTTTCCTCGGGAGCACTGTCAATTGCGTCGTAAGCCATAACCTTGGAAAAGCCTTTTTTGGCCAAAACCATGGTAATCGCTGATGTTAAGGTAGTCTTCCCATGGTCGACGTGACCAATGGTACCAATATTTACATGGGGTTTGTTACGTTCAAACTTAGCTTTTGCCATTTTTAATTTTCCTCCTAATTATTTTCTATGTATATATATTATTATATTTTGATTATTTTTGCAAGCATAAAGTTAATAATTTATGAATTGCGTTTTTTAACGATTGCTTCGGCGACGGATTTCGGGCATTCCTCATAGTGTGAGAACTGCATGGTGTAGTTTCCGCGGCCTTGAGTATTGCTTCGAAGGGAAGTTGCATACCCAAACATATTGGCCAGCGGAACCGAAGCTTTGACGCTTTGTAGATTGTTATGACCGTCTTGGCCTTCAATGCGCCCGCGACGCCCGGTCAAATCACCGATGACATTTCCGAGATAATCATCCGGGACAACGACTTCGACGGACATGATTGGTTCCAATAAAACCGGTTGGCATTTTTCTTTTGATCCATGGAAAGCATAACTTGCAGCAATCTCAAAGGCAATCTGGCTGGAGTCGACATCATGGTATGATCCGTCAAACAGAGTAGCCTTGATGTCAATAGTCGGATAACCGGCCAGGTTCCCGTTTTGCAACGAGTTTTCCAACCCTTTTTTGACCGCGCCAATAAATTCATGCGGTACGACGCCACCAACGATGGCATCAACAAATTCAAATCCTTTGCCAGGGTTTGGTTCAAATCTGATCTTGACGTCTCCGTATTGACCATGACCGCCGGTCTGACGAATGAATCTTCCTGGGACTTCGCCAATGGCTTTGATCGTTTCGCGATAAGATACTTGCGGAGTTCCAACGTTGGCTTCAACATGGAATTCGCGTCGCATCCGGTCCACAATGATTTCCAAATGCAATTCTCCCATTCCGGAAATGATCGTCTGTCCGGTTTCAGAGTTAGTGTAAGTCTTGAAAGTCGGGTCTTCTTCGGATAATTTTTGAAGAGCCACTCCCATTTTGTCCATGTCGCCTTTGGTTTTTGGCTCAATGGCAACGCTGATGACCGGTTCCGGGAAATTCATGGATTCAAGGATCACGATTTTCTTTTCGTCGCATAGCGTGTCACCCGTGGTCGTGTCCTTGAAACCAACCGCCGCAGCGATGTCGCCGGCGAACACTTCTTTAATTTCCACGCGGTTGTTGGCGTGCATGCGCAGGATTCGGGAAATTCTTTCCCTTTTTCCTTTGGTAGAGTTATAAACGTAGGATCCGGAAGTGAGGGTCCCCGAGTAAACTCGGAAGAACGTCAGTTTCCCAACGAACGGATCAGTCATGACCTTGAAAGCCAGAGCCGCAAACGGGGTTTCATCCGACGATGGAACGATGACTTCCTTGCCGTTTTTATCTTCGCCCTTGATGTCCGGTACTTCGGTTGGAGCGGGAAGATAATCCACCACCGCATCCAAGGCAAGTTTCACGCCTTTGTTTTTAAAAGCTGAACCGCACAAAACTGGGAAAAATTTGACGGTAAGAGTCGCCTTTCGAATGGCCTCTTTCAATTGGGCGATACTGATTGGAGCCTCTTCTAAATAAAGGTTCATCAGTTCATCATCGAAATCAGAAACGGCGGCGACCAATTCATCGCGGCGGATCATCATCTCGTCTTTCAGATAGTCAGGAACCGGGATTTCTACGTAGTCTTCATGCTGCTCGCCATCAAAATGGTAGGCCTTCATGGCAACGACATCGACAATCCCGTCAAAGTCGCCTTCAGCGCCAATTGGAATTTGGATCGGATGCGCGTTCGCATTCAGGCGTTTGTGCAAAGTTTGGACCGAGAAATTGAAGTTGGCGCCGGTCTTGTCCATTTTATTGACAAAAACGATGCGCGGAACGTGATACTCGATGGCTTGACGCCAAACCGTTTCGGTTTGCGGTTCAACGCCGGCTTGGGCATCCAAAACAGCAATTGCCCCATCCAACACTCGCAAGGAACGGCTGACTTCAACGGTGAAATCAACATGGCCGGGAGTGTCAATGATATTAATCTGATGTTCTTTCCAGAATGCAGTTGTGGCTGCGGAAGTTATGGTTATACCGCGCTCCATTTCTTGCTCCATCCAATCCATGGTAGCCGCTCCGTCATGGGTCTCGCCGATTTTGTGGATCTTTCCAGTATGAAATAGAATGCGTTCCGTAACTGTAGTTTTTCCAGCATCAATGTGCGCCATGATTCCAATGTTGCGGGTATGTTTTAATGATATTTCACGAGGCATAACTTAAACTCCTATTACCATTGATAATGCGCGAAAGCTTTGTTGGATTCCGCCATACGATGGGTGTCGTCACGTTTCTTGACGGCATTACCTACGCCATTGGCGGCATCGATGATCTCGTTAGCCAATCTTTCTTCCATGGTTTTTTCTTTTCTGAGTCTTGAGTATTGGGTTAACCATCTCAAGCATAGTGTCATTTTACGTTCTGGCCGTACTTCTACCGGAACTTGGTAGTTGGCACCGCCGATTCGACGCGCACGGACCTCCAATTGAGGAGTTATGTTATTTAGGGCATCGTTGAAAACGTCAAGAACCGGTCTTCCGGTTTGCTTTTCGATTTTTTCAAACGCGCCATAAAGAATTTGTTGAGCGACGCCCTTTTTGCCATCCATCATGATTCCGTTAATCAATCGGGTTACGATCGGTGAATTATAAATTGGATCTGGCAATACTTTTTTCTTTGCTATGTGTCCTTTTCGTGGCATGATTCTTTCCTCCTTTCAAAAAATGATGTTACTCTTTGGCTTTTTTAGCACCGTATTTGCTTCGCCCTTGGACTCTCTTCTCGACACCAGTCGCATCCTGAGTACCGCGAATGATGTGATAACGAACTCCTGGCAGGTCTTTTACACGACCCCCGCGAATCAATACGACGCTATGTTCTTGAAGCCGATGGCCGATTCCGGGAATATAAGCGTTAACTTCGATTCCATTTGATAAACGAACACGAGCATATTTCCGAATCGCTGAGTTTGGCTTTTTAGGAGTCATAGTCGCAACACGAGTGCAAACACCGCGTTTTTGCGGAGAAACAACTTCCGAATAAGTCTTCTTCAAAGTGTTGAATTCTACTCGCAAATGAGGGGTTTTTGGTTTTTGAACCTTGTTTACCCGTGGTTTTCTTACTAATTGGTTGATTGTTGGCATTTTTTCTCCTTTCCTGAAACTACCACACTACCGGGCGTTTCATTAATGCATGAAATTTAGTCTTGGACAAGCCAAAACTAAATTCGTTTTTTACCTTAGTTATTATACGCTTTTTTATCAGAAAGTCAAGAACAAATTTTGGAAATTAGATTTCTTCTTCTTCGCTCTCCGGATCCGGCACTTCACCGTATCCAGCATCGACCAATCCGGTTCCGGCGGGAATCAGGCCGCCGATGATGACATTTTCTTTCAATCCTTCAAGGATGTCCTTCTTTCCGCGGATGGCGGCTTCGGTCAGGACCCGAGTGGTTTCCTGAAAGCTGGCAGCCGACAGGAAGGAGTCAGATTTCAAAGACGCTCTGGTAATTCCGAGCAAAACCGGTTTTGCAATCGGAGCATCTTTGCCGTTTTTGACGCAATCGGTGATATAATCGCCCAATTCGGTTTTCGAGATCGAACTTCCCGGAAGCAAATCGGTTCCCCCTTCGTGAATGATCGCGACTTTTTGCATCATCTGTTTGATAATGATTTCGATGTGTTTGTCAGCGATCTCAACACCTTGGGACCGGTATACTTTCTGAACTTCTTTCAAAATGTAGTTCTCGACGGCTTCCCCGGTGCTGACTCTGAGCAGTTCTTTCGGACTGATCAAGCCTTCGGTGATTTTGTCGCCGGCTTTGACTTTTTCCCGTTCATGAACGATTGGGACTTTGCCGCTGTCGGTCAGATATTTCTTTTCGTCGTGGACTTCTTTGTTGGTAATGGTTACTTCAAAACGATTGTCTCTTTCATGATGGACGTTAGTTACGACTCCGTCAATTTCCGAAATAATGGCTTTGCCTTTCGGTTCGCGGGCTTCAAACAATTCCTGAATACGCGGGAGACCTTGAGTGATGTCTTCGCCGGCAACTCCGCCGGAATGGAAGGTTCTCATGGTCAATTGCGTTCCCGGCTCCCCGATGGATTGTGCGGCGATGATTCCAACAACTTCGCCGGTTTCAACGACTTCGCCGGTAGTCAAATCGCTGCCATAACATTTGACGCAAACGCCATTGCGCGAGTTGCAAGTCAAAAGAGTGCGGATGAAGGCTTCTTTTACTCCGGCTTTGACGACTCGGTCAGCCAATTCCTCATTAATGAAGACGTTTCGGTCAACCAAAACTTCTCCGGTTGCCGGGTTTAGAATCGGTTTGCTGGCAAAACGCCCGCGTATACGATCTTTCAACGGTACGATGACGGTCCCGTCGGTTTCGGCCAATTCATAAACTCTCATGCCTTTGTCAGTGCCGCAGTCATCTTCGCGAACAATGATGTCGTGGCTGACGTCGACCAAACGACGGGTCAAATAACCGGATTCCGCGGTCTTTAAAGCGGTGTCAGTCGATCCTTTACGGGCTCCATGGGTGGAAATGAAGAATTCCGACATCGTCAGTCCTTCCCGGAATGACGAACGGATCGGGATATCCATGCTTTCGCCGTTCGGCTTGGCCATCAATCCACGCATACCGGATAACTGAACGAAGTTGGCGATGTTACCACGGGCGCCGCTATCACTCATCATGTAAATATGGTTGGTAGCGTAGTTGGCGGCCACTTCCTTTTTGATTTCATTTTCCAAAGTCTCTTTGGCGTCTTTCCAGACGTTGATGACATTGGCCCGGCGTTCTTTGCCGTTCATGAAACCGCGCCGGTACATGCTGTCATACTGGTCAACCTTGGCTTCCGCTTCGGCTAAAACTTCTTTTTTGCAGCCGATGACATGAATGTCCGAAGCCGCCACGGTAATTCCCGAAATGGTCGAATATTTAAAGCCCAAATCCTTCAGGCGGTCAAGCGTCTTGGAGGTTTCGGCTAATTTGAATTGCTTGAAAATTTCCGCGATGACGACCCCAAGGAATTTCTTCTTAAAAGGGTGCGGAGCGACGATGCTTTGCAAAGCCATCTTCGGATCGGTTCCACGTTCAACAAAGAAACGATCCGCGGTCTTGGTGGTCAGATTGCTCAGTTCGGCTTCATTTACAAATGGAACATACGGCGATTCTTGAGGGAAAATGGTATTAAAAATGATTTTCCCGTAAGTGGTCGCCAAATATTTTTTATTCTGTTCTTCGGTGAAACGCGGATTGTTGATTCGTTTGGCAGGAACCAGAAGACGGGTATGGAATCCGATCTCCTCATTTTCGTAGGCCAGTTCGATTTCCTCAATGTCTTTAAAGACGCGCCCGTTTCGCGGATCATTTTCATCTTCAATGGTCAGGTAGTAATTCCCGAGGACCATGTCCTGAGACGGTGTAACGATTGGTTTCCCGTCTTTCGGAGCCAAAATGTTTTTGGATGCCAGCATCAACAAACGGCATTCGGCTTGAGCTTCTTCAGAAAGCGGAACGTGAACGGCCATTTGGTCGCCGTCAAAGTCCGCATTAAAAGCCGGAGTGACCAGCGGATGCAGACGAATGGCTTTTCCTTCAACCAGTTTCGGCTCGAAAGCTTGAATTCCCAAGCGATGGAGGGTCGGAGCGCGGTTGAGCATGATTGGATGTTCAACAACGATTTTTTCGAGTTCGGTCATGGCGATCGGATCGCCCGCATCAATCATTTCTTTGGCTTTTTTGATGCTGATCTTGTTCGCATTGACATCATTCGGATCGGTTTCGCGTTTGGTGATGGCATTGATGATGAATGGTTTGAAAAGAATCAAAGCCATTTCCCGGGGGATCCCGCACTGATACATTTGGAGGTCCGGTCCCACAACGATGACGCTACGTCCGGAATAATCAACCCGTTTTCCGAGCAGATTCTGACGGAAACGTCCTTGTTTTCCGCGCAGCAAATCGGACAATGATTTCAAAGGCCGATTTTTTTCAACGACAATCTTTTTGTTCTTTTTGCCATTGTCAATCAAGGCGTCGACGGCTTCTTGAAGCATACGCTTTTCGTTCTTGGTGATCAAGCCCGGAGCGCGTTGCTCATATTGTTTGCGCAAACGATTATTACGATTCAAAATTCGGCGGTAAAGATCATTTAAGTCGGTGGTAGCAAAACGTCCGCCGTCCAATTGAACCATCGGTCGCAGATCCGGAGGAAGGACGGGAATGACATCCATGACCATCCATTCCGGCTTGTTTCCAGATTCATTGAAAGCTTTTACGACTTCCAAACGTTTGATGAGTTTATCGCGTTTCTGTTTCGGGGCGGTTTTCAATTCCTGGCGAAGCTGAATGATGATCTCCGGAAGTTTTAGTTCCTGAAGAAGCTTCTTGATGGCTTCGGCGCCGGTCAAAGCTTTAAACTTTGATGACCCGTACTCCCGCTGATAAAGGCTATATTCCTGTTCGGTCAGAATCCTTCCTTTGGAAAGAACCCCAACGGTTCCCGGATCGACCACTATGTATGAGGCTAAATAGACGATATCCTCAATTTCTTTGGTCTTCATATCGAGAATCAGCGCTATTTTTGAAGGGCTGTTTTTTAAAAACCAAGTATGAACGACCGGTGCGGCCAATTCAATGTGTCCCATGCGTTCCCGGCGAACCTTGCTTTCGGTCAGTTCGACTCCGCATTTTTCGCATTTGGTTGTTCCTTTTGGCGATCTTTTTGACTTGCCGCAGGAACATTGATAGTCTTTGGTTGGTCCAAAGATTACTTCGCAGAATAAGCCATCCCGTTCCGGTTTCAAAGTACGGTAATTGATGGTTTCGTGTTTTTTGACTTCACCATAACTCCAACTTCGGATCTCATCCGGAGAAGCGATTCCTATTTGCATATAACTATATTTTTTCTTTTCCAAAATATCACCTCAAATTATAAAGAAAAGGGGAAATTTAACTGGATTTTTTTGCGAGTTGGGCTTGGGCAATCTCTTCGACCAAACTCTTGTTGGCGACGTCTTCGCCGGTTTCCTCATCGATCAGTTTGACGCTGATTCCCAGGGCTTGAAGTTCTTTTACCAAAACCCGGAAAGATTCCGGAATTCCAGGAGCCGGAATGTTCTCGCCGTCAACGATGGCTTTGTAAACCTTGTTGCGTCCAACGATGTCGTCGGATTTAATGGTCAACATTTCGCGCAGCGTGAAAGCCGCGCCATAAGCCTCGAGGGCCCATACTTCCATTTCCCCAAAACGCTGGCCGCCGTTCTGAGCTTTTCCGCCCATCGGCTGTTGTGTAACCAAAGTATAAGGTCCCTCGCTTCGGGCATGCAGTTTATCATCGACCATGTGGGCCAACTTGATCATATACATGACGCCGACCGAAATACGGTTGTCATAGACTTTGCCGGTCTTTCCGTCCCGAAGAACGGTCTTACCGTCAGCATCCATGCCAGCTTCTTTCATAATTTCGACCAAATCGCTGTTCTTAACCCCGTCAAATACCGGGGTAGCGACGTAAACTCCCAATTTCTTGGCCGCCATTCCCAAATGGATCTCCAATACCTGACCGATGTTCAGCCGAGAAGGAATTCCCTGAGGGTTCAACATGATGTCGATCGGAGTGCCATCTTCCATGTATGGCATGTCTTCTTGAGGAAGGATCTTGGAAATAACGCCTTTGTTTCCGTGACGTCCGGCCATTTTATCGCCTTCGGTGATCTTACGTTTCTGGACGATGAAGACGCGAACGACTTCGTTAATGCCCGGATTCAGTTCGTCGCCGTCTTTTCGGCGAAAATGTTCGATGCGGTGAACGATTCCACCGCCGCCGTGCGGAACACGGAGGGATGTGTTTCGGACATCTTTCGAATTGTCACTGAATAAAGCATGGGACAAGCGCTCTTCCGGAGTCGGATCGGTTTGCCCCTTCGGGGTGACTTTTCCGACCAGAATGTCGCCTTCTTTGACTTCGGCTCCCAAACGGACGATTCCGCCTTCATCAAGGTTGGCAATGGCATCTTTGCGGTCATTTTCCAAATCCCGGGTTATTTCTTCTTTTCCAAGTTTGGTATCACGAACTTCGACTTCGTACTTTTCGATGTGAATCGACGTATAGACGTCATCTTGAACCAATCTTTCGCTCATGACGACCGCGTCTTCATAGTTATACCCGTTCCAGGTCATGAAAGCGATGGTGACGTTGCGGCCCAAAGCCATTTCCCCATGATCCATTGAAGCGCCGTCGGCCAGAATGTCGCCCTGATGGACGGTTTCGCCCTTTTTGACGATTGGCTTTTGATTGACGCAGGTTGAATGGTTGGAGCGTTCATATTTGATTAAAACGTATTCTTTCAGAGTTCCGGTTTCTTCCCGGATGACGATTTTCTTTGCGTCAACATACTCGACAAGCCCGTCTTTTTCACAAACGACGGCGACTCCGGAGTCTTTTGCAGCCTTGGCTTCGATCCCAGTCGCTACATAAGCGGCTTCCGGGCGCAACAAAGGAATGGCTTGACGCTGCATGTTCGCACCCATCAGGGCTCGGTTGGCATCATCATGTTCCAAGAACGGTATGCATGCGGTGGAAACCGAAACAATCTGTTTCGGGGAAACGTCGATCATATTAATCATTTCTTTTCGGACTTCAATCGTATCGCCGGCGTGCCGGGCAATGACAATGTCATCGACGATCTCTTTGTTTTCGTTGACGTTGATGTTCGCTTGCGCAATGTAATATTTCTCTTCTTTATCCGCGGTCAGATAAATCTTTTCCGGGGTGATTACTGGGCGCCCGCCTTCAATCTGTTTGACGACCAAATATGGAGTCTCGATGAAACCATATTGGTCAACGCGGGCATAAGTCGCTAAGGAGTTGATCAAACCGATGTTTTGGCCTTCCGGAGTTTCAATCGGACAAATTCTTCCGTAATGGGAGACATGCACGTCACGGACTTCGAACCCGGCACGGTCACGAGTTAACCCGCCGGCTCCCAAGGCGCTGATGCGCCGTTTGTTGGTCAATTCAGATAAGGGATTTATTTGGTCCATGAATTGGGACAATTGGCTGCTGCCAAAAAATTCCCGAATGGATGATGTCAAGGTACGGATGTTGATCAAATTCTGAGGGATGATGTTGCGGTTGTCGCTGGAAGTTGACATCCGGTCACGGACGTTCTTCTCCATTTTGGTCAGGCCGATCCGGAATTGGTTTTGCAATAGTTCGCCAACCAGACGCAAACGACGGTTTCCCAAATGGTCAATGTCGTCAGTCCGGCCGATGCCGTCATGCAAATTGATGAAATAACCGACCGCCGCGAAAATGTCCGAAAGGGTGACATGGTTGGCTTCTTCGGTTGGGTCATTCCCGACCAGTTTTACCTTTTCTTTGACGCCCTGGACTTTTTCGTATTCGATCTCCAGAATCTCCAGAACCACATATTGTTTTGTCTCTTTCAGAAGCGAAGAATTGCTGACCAAAAAGTCGTAAACGGCTTCGGTGATCACGGTTCCGGCTCCATAAATGACTTTTCCGGTATCGGGCTGAATGATTTCTTTAGTCAAACGGCATTTCCCAAAACCAATGGCGAGGATCGGCGAGAAATCATTGATCAAGCGCTTGGTTTCAGGACTTCCGAATTCATTGTCATATTCAATTTCCAGAATGTTGAAATCGCCGGTTTGGCCTTCAATGGTTTGGTCGTAAAGTTTGGTTACGCGAAGCTTGTCGCGGTTACTTTTGAGCAGATCGAAGATATTCTGATCGATGATTGTGCCGGCCGGAATGATGATCGTATCGGTTACTTCACCGGTTTCGGCGTTTGTTTTGCCTTCGATAACGATCGGGTTGACTAAACGGCATTTGCCAAGTCCGATTCCCAAAAGTCTTTCCATCACGTCAAGTTTCTTGTTGACTTTGTAGCGGCCGACACTGGCCAAATCATAACGGCGAGTGTCAAACAAACGGCTTCCCAAATAATTTCGGGCTCCGTCCGGAGTGGCCTTTTCGCCTGGTCGCAGTTTGTCATACAATTGTTCGAGAGCATCATCGGATCCAAAGGTGTCATCACGATCAAAAGTATTCATCATAAAACGATTGCTGCCGAAAAGTTCAACAATCTCTTTGTTGCTGTTCAATCCCAAAGCGCGGAGGAAAGTGGTCAGAGGGATCTTTTTTGAACGGTCAAGTTTGGCGTACCAAATGTCTTTGGTTCCCATTTCAAATTCAATCCAAGCCCCGCGGGTCGGAATGATTTGTCCATAGAATTGAATTTGGCCGCTCTTCTTATCAACTTCGCTCGAATAAAAAACTCCTGCGGACCGGATTATTTGTGTGACAATGATGCGTTCTGCGCCGTTGATCACAAAAGTGCCCCAAGGAGTCATCATTGGGATCTCTCCCAAGAAAATCTTTTGCTCTTTTATTTCGCCGGTTTCATTGTTGACCAAACGAACGTCAACTTTTAACGGACGGGAATAACTCGCATCGTTTCTCTTGGCATGGGGAATCGTGTATTTTGGTTCATCAAATTCAAAGTCTTCAAAATAGAGTTCGAGTTTCTCGCCATGATCACGAATCGGTGACAGCTCTTTAAACAATTCTTTTATTCCAGTTGTTATAAACCAGCCAAATGATTTGGTTTGAACTTCGATTAAATCAGGAAGTTCCACATTGGTTTGTACCCGAGAGTAGTTTCTTCTCTCACGATTTTTACCATAAACCACGTTTTTCCAGCTCAAAATATTCCACCTCACATTATTTGTAGCAAAAAAGTCGAATGGAAAATATCTTTTCACATTCTTTCGCATTTTGTTATGATAACACTATTATGTCAAATTGTCAATGTTTTTATTAATCATTTTTTGAGGCATGTTAGGACCTGATATCCATTCTTCTTTTCCGCCACCCGAGCATTCCCAAACGTGGTTTCCAGTTTTCGAAACAGCGAATCGGCACCCTGTTTCTTTTGAATGACCAGCCAAAGGGCTCCGTCGATTTCCAAATGGGAATAAGCGTCAGTCACAATCTTATGAACGGTGTCTTTTCCGGCCCGAATGGGGGGGTTGGAAATGATGACATCAAATAAGGAGTCAACTTGGGAAAATAAATCGCTGTGATGGGGGTTGACGTTTTTAATGTTGTTCAGTTCGGCGTTGGTTCTCGAAAGCTCGATCGCCCGGTCCAAAACGTCAACCATTTCCACGCTTGCGTCCGGAAAGGCCTTGGCCAAAGCCAAGCCGATGATCCCGTATCCGCATCCCAAATCCAAAATTGCCTTTCCTTGAAGATTCTCTTTGGATAGGGTATTAATCAACAGATTGGTCCCAAAATCGATCCGGGTGCGGCTAAACACCCCGGAATCGGTTTTAAATTCCATTTTGTGACCAAGAAAGTCATAATTCAGAGTTTGGATCACCCTTTTTAAGTTGCGATCATTGATAAAGTAATGACTCATTTTTTTCTCCCCAAAGATGGAAAAAAGACCTTAGGCGGAAACTAGATCTTTTTTCTTTTTAAACTCAAAAATTATTATGATGACACCGGCCATGAACATTAACACTGAGAGGATCTCTGATGGCGGAAGTCCAAACAAGACTCCTCGGCTGTCCCCGCGGAAAAACAATTCCAAGCAAAAGCGAAATACTCCGTAGCTCATCAAATAGATCGAAAACCGGTGTTCCTTGATTTTCGGAACATATTTTAATACAAAAAACATTGCAAATAGGAAGAAGGCTTCATACAGCTGCGTCGGGTGGATCGCGGTTCGGATCCCGTCGGCGTATGGATTGGTTCCCTCTGGGAAAACGACACCGAAAATCCCCGTGGTTTCTCTCCCGTAGCAGCATCCCGCCGTGAAACAGCCCAACCTTCCAATAGCATGGGCGAGAAGGATTCCGGGAACGATGACATTCAGAATCTTCAGGATGTTTTTTCGCTCGGGTTTCATGAAAAAATAAATCAAAAGCGAAAAACAAATGACGCCCCCGATGAATCCGGCAATGTACGTTATTCCGCCTTCGAAAATCCCGGTTTCAAGATAATGAAACAAAGCATCAAAAAAGTAAGAAAATAAATAGGTGACCGCCAACCCAATTCCAAAGAAAATCAACAAGCGGTTGGTATCTTTTCGAGAATACCCAAGCGTTTTTTCCAAGGCATTGATTACATAGTTTAGCATCACCACGACCCCGATGCCGATCAAAATCTCAAAAGTTCCCAAGCCGATCGGCTCCAAAGCCTCATTAATCCTGATAATAAATTCTGGATACATTTTTCCCTCCAAATTCTTCGTTTAGTTGAATGATTATTTCCTGTTTTTCGCTAATTTTATTTGTATAAAAAGTCTAGCAACAACCAAATTGGAAGTTACTAGACGATCATTTTAGTATGTCAGCATCGAGAGTGTGATTACATCGTCTGTGATTAGTTCGATATCGCCGATTCCAACGAGCGAGTACTCGCCGTTAACGGAAATGCTCCAATAGGTTCTTTCGAAATCATTGGCGTCGATGCCAAAAACTTCCGTAATGTAAAATCCGAAAGACTGTTCTTCGCCTTTCAAAGCAATGGTAGGATGGTTTTGCAACAAACCGAGCAAAGTGTCATCCTCCCCAAAAGCTATTTTTTCGTTGAACACTTCATCGCCTACATTGTTTTCGACGATCACCGTAATCTCACCGACGGAATCGGAATCTTTTTCGCATCCGAACATCAGCGGCACCAAAGTAAAAATCAGAACCAGAAATAGAAAAAGTTTTTTCATTTTTGTCTTTCCTTTCAACAAAATAGTAGCAAAGAACGGAAAGACTTTGGTCAATCCATCCCCAGCCCCAGGAGAATATTTTTTAAACATCTGGTAAGTCTTCCGGCTTAGTTTCACTTTACTCTCGACCCTTCCCATGATTAACACAGTGGTTCATCGATTTCATCAACATTACGGCTGCTGGGACAGCTTGGGATTCTCACCCAATTCCTTGTTACGCAAAACGCACCAAATATTTTTGAAAAAATACGCCTTATTATAGACCAAAGGCGGTCAAAAGTCAACCGCAAACCAAAAAGAAAAGCCCCTTGCGAGGCTTATTCCTTGTTTACTTTAATTCAACAATCGCGCCAACTTCTTCCAATTTAGCTTTAATGGCGTTTGCTTCATCGATTGAAGCATTTTCCTTAACGGCTTTTGGAGCTGCGTCAACTAAGTCTTTGGCTTCCTTCAGTGGAAGTCCGGTCAATTCACGAACGGCCTTAATGACCGCGATTTTGTTTTGGCCGAAAGCGGCCAAAATAACGTTATAAGTTGAAGGGCCTTCTTCTTCCTTGGCTTCTTCCGGGCCGGCAACAGCAACTGCCGCGGCAGCGGTAACACCAAATTCAGCCTCGATGGCCTTTACCAACTCGTTTAACTCCAATACCGACATTTCTTTTAATGCCTTCAAAAAATCTTGTACATTGAATTTTTCCATTTTCATTTCCTCCTTAAATTATTATGCAATTTTTTCTGCAACAGCCTTAATGGCAACACCTAAGTTGCGAATCGGGGCTTGCAATACGCTGAGTAACATTGATACCATGCCTTTTTTGTCCGGTAACGCCGAAACAATCTTTAGATCGGCTTTGTTCAGGACGGTTCCTTCAACCACGCCGACTTTGACTCCCAGTTTTTCGTTCTTTTTGGCAAAGCCAAAAATCACTTTCGATGCCGCTGTGACATCCTTTGATAAAGCAACCGCGCTTGGTCCGACCAAAACGTCATCCAATCCCTTGAATCCCGCTTTTTTGGCCGCCCGTTTGAGAATGTTGTTTTTGATAACAAACATTTGGCAGCCCTGGTCGTACAATAAATTACGGAGTTCCGATACTTCAGCAACCGTCAATCCCAAATAATCAACAAATACCAAAGATTTGGCTTCCTTGAACTTCGCGGTTAAGGAATCAACTTCTTCGATCTTTTTGTTTAATGTTGCTTCTTTCATTCTTTCACCTCCATTGAAATAATAAAATCTCTTCTACCGATCAAGGTAAAAGAGATCACTATAACTCTTTTAACCTCGGTAGGAAATTAAGCTTGCGCTCCTACTGTCTACGGCAATAATTCATTACTATTTTATTTTTTTTGGGTAAACTGTTTTAATTATTTTATGATGATTGATTCTGGATTGACTTTGATTCCAGGGCCCATAGTTGTAGAGACCGCGATGTTCTTCAGATAAATGCCTTTGACAGTCGACGGTTTGATGCGCATCAAGGTGGCGTACACGGTGCGAATGTTCTGAGCCAATTTTTCAGCTTCGAAACTTACGCGGCCGACGATCACCTGAACGTTACCAGTTTTGTCAACGCGATAGGTTACTTTACCTGATTTGATCTCACGAACGGCTTTCTCGACGTCCATGGTCACGGTTCCGGTTTTTGCATTAGGCATCAAACCCTTCGGTCCTAGGATTTTTCCTAGTTTTCCGAGTTCGCCCATCATATCCGGGGTCGCGACGATGACGTCAAAGCCAAACCATCCGCCTTTGATCTTTTCAACATATTCAGTGTCGCCGAAGAAATCAGCGCCGGCGGCCTCTGCTTCTTTCTGTTTGGCGCCCTTGGTCAAAACCAGGACTTTCGGATCTTTTCCGGATCCGTTTGGCAGAATGATCGCTCCTCGCAAGTTTTGTTCGGCTTTACGAGAATCAAGGTTCAGTCTGACGGCTAATTCAACGGTGGCGTCGAATTTGGTGATGCTGGTCTTTTTAACCAAATCGCAAGCATCGGTTAACGAGTAACGAATGTTGCGGTCGACTAATTTCGCAGCTTCAAGGTATTTGCGACTTCTTTTAGCCATATAAATTTTCCTCCTTAAATGTGGTCTAACGGAAATTCCTTCCACAGTTTAAGTTGTAGTAAAACAACTTAGTTTGTTTGTAATAGAACTTCGTTGATAAGATTAGTTTTACTTTTCAACAACAATTCCCATATTTCTTGCAGTTCCTTCAATGATTTTGGCGCCGGCTTCAACCGTATAAGCGTTCAAATCTGGCAATTTTGTTTTCGCGATCTCCAAAACTTTCGCTTGCGAGATGGTTGCAACTTTGGTTGTCTTTGAATTAGCGGAACCGCTTGTAATTCCAGCCGCTTTTTTCAGTAAATCAGAAGCTGGTGGAGTCTTTGTAATGAAAGAAAAAGAACGATCCTCATAAACAGAAATAACTGCCGGGACGATATTGCCGACCATATCCTTGGTTCTTTCGTTGAACTGAAGGCAGAACTGTTGAATGTTGATGCCGGTTTGTCCAAGCGTTGGTCCAACTGGTGGCGCTGGCGTTGCTCTTCCCGCTGCAAGTTGTAATTTAACGACTTTCGTAACTTTTTTCATAGTTCGAGACACACCTCCTTTTGTCCGTAATGTGGTGTAATGTGAGTTTTTAGCTCTCCCACTTTTAATAAAATAGTGATTTTGCGAGTATTGCACGCTTGAATATTATACTATATTTACCGCGGGATGTCAAATGAAATTTAACGATTATCCCACGCATTTAAAAAGGCATTTTTTCCGATCCGAATCGATAAAAATGCCAGAGGTTTCTTATAATATTTTTACTTCGTTAAAATCTAGTTCGGCTGGGGTGGCTCGTCCGAAAGCATAGATCAACACGCGGACGATGCCTTTTTGCAAATCAATCGCGTCGATGATCCCTTCTTGTTGGGCGAAGGTCCCGGCCGTGATCAAAACTTTCCCGCCGATTTTTCCATCAAAGGATTTGTCTGTGGAGATGCCGCACATCCGGAAAATCGGAACCATTTCTTCATCATTCAAAGGAACCGGTTTGGCCCCTCCGCCTGAGGATCCCAAAAATCCGGTGACCATCGGGGTGTTTCGGATCATGAACCAAGATTCGTCGGTAACAATCATGTCAATAAAAACATATCCTGGATAAGGTTTTACCAAAACTTCATGGGTTTCACCGTTCTTCTTTTTCTCGATGACTTTTTCTTCCGGTACCAAAACCTTAAAAATGAGATTGCTCATATCCATGGATTCAATCCGGCGTTCAATGTTTTTCTTCGCCGCATTTTCACACCCTGAATAGGTTTGGACTATATACCAAGCTCGCTCGTTCATGATCAACCTAAATTTTCCCGGCTAGCCATTCAAACAGCTGCAGTAAATATCCCAATGCAAAGTCATACAACAAGAACAGCAATGACATGATGAGAATGAAAGCAAAAACAATGGCGGTATTTTGAAACAGCGTGCCTTTGGTTGGCCAAGTTACTCTTTTGACTTCGGCGATGGACGGTTTGAAGAACGGCCAAATCGCCAGAATCAAAGACATGGCTCCCAAAATGATCAGAATCCAAGCGAAAGCTTTCGGGTAATCGCCAATCAAAAAGACATTCTTATTGATGGTCAGGCCGCTGCTTCCGCCGGAAGTTTCGCCAATCAAAACCATTGAGCCAAGAATAATGGCAATCAACGATAAAACCAGTAAAATCAATCCTTCATACTTGTATTCTTTTGTGAAAATGGCCAAAATGCCATTAGGTTTATCTTTTTCAGGCATAGTATCCTCCTATTTGGTTTCTTTATGAATCGTATGTTTATTGCATTTCGGACAAAACTTCTTGATAACCATACGTTCGGTGTTGGCAAGCTTATTTCGTCTGATGGTATAGTTGCGAGATAGGCATTCCTCGCAGATCAATATAATCTTTTCACTCATAAGCCACCTTAAAAATCACTAACATATTTTACCAAAATAAACGTCTTATGTCAAGTCAATTCTTGGTGGCTTTTATTTTTCTTCGAATCCGGTCGTTGGCGTCGTAGATTTGTTTTGGGGTGCAGGACAGAGAATCGGTAATGTCTTTGATTTTTTCGCCCTGGGTCAAAAGCTCTAGGACCCGGCTTTCGAAATCACTGAATTTGCACCGCCCCAAAATTTCTCCAAAATCAGGAAATTCTTCGTAAACCCGCGAGGTTTCGGCCAAAGTATCGCCGATTCCCACCAAATCCACATCGTAAAAGTGATGGCTCTCTTTCCGAAGGATCTGAATGAATTTCCTTTGAAGTATCAAGTCGAAATATTTGTTGAAAGTCTTTTTAGACTCGGGATTAAAAGTTTGGATGGCTTTGTTCAGAACCAAAAGTCCCTCTTGAAGAAAGTCTTCGTAATTCCAGGGTTTGATTCTAAATCCCCGAATTCGAGCTTTTATTAATGGGATATATTTTTGAAACATGATATCCAATGCCGTGTCATCATTTTCATAGATCAAATATAACAACTCATAGTCGTTATATTGATACATAAATTCACTCCCATTGATCTTTTTTTATTTGATAGATTAAAATTCCGGCCGAAACCGAAGCATTCAGGGAATTGATCTTCCCAACCATCGGAATCCGAACCACAAGATCGCATTCTTCGAGTACTAGACGCGAAATGCCTTTACCCTCGCTTCCAATGACCAAAACGGTCGGAAAATCGTATTTCATGCGGTTGTAATCGACTTTCCCGAAAGCATCGGCTCCCACGACCCAATAACCCAAATCTTTGAGCTTTTTCAAGGTCGCCACAATGTTGACGACCTCGACGCATTTCACATTGAAAATCGAACCGGTCGACACTTTTGCCACCGTCGAATTCAGTTTGACGCTGCGGTTTTTCGGGTAAATAATCCCGCCGCTTCCAGAAGCTTCCGCCGTCCTAAGGATGGCCCCCAAATTATGCGGATCTTCCAATCCGTCCAAAACGATCAAAAGCGATCTTTTCGCTTCAGGGCTGCCTTTCGGTTCGGCCACCTGATTAAGCGAATAAGTTCGGAATTCCGCGATTTCCGCCATGATCCCCTGGCAAAGCGGAACCAAGCGGTTCAGTTCTTCCTTGGAAACTAACGAAAATGGAATCCTTTTCTCTTTCAAAAGTTTGATCATGTCTAAATTATCCGCCGTCACGCGCACATTCAAAAGCGAGTATCCGCTTTCAACGGCGGCGGTTACGACGTTGAATCCATAAATCAATTCACTCATTTTTAGCCTCAATGACGGCAATGGCCTGAGTTGCTATTTCTTCCGCTCTGGCGATGTTGCCGCGCAGATATAAATAACCGAGTACCGCTTCAAAGCCGGAACTGTTCAGGTATTCGTTTTTTTTCAGGTTCTTGCGGCTGATGTTATACTTGTGATTTCTTCCGCGTTTGAAAATCACCAGTTCTTCTTCGGTGAAAGTTTTTTCCAGTTCCGCTACAATGCGGTTATGGCCTTCGGCGCTGACATACTTCACGCATTGGCGATGCAGATCGTTTTGGTTGGTAATGTTTTGATCAAGCAAGTATTTTCGGATGAAAAGCTCATAAAAAGCATCGCCGATGAAAGCTAGATTGGCGCCGTTCAAAAGTTCCGGTTTCATAGAATGATCCCTTTGGCGTTTATCTGCTGGCGCAGTTCATCCGCCAATTGGAAATCCTTGTTTTTCCGGGCTTCGTGCCATTTTTTGACCAAACTGACATCAGTTTCGCTTAAAGGCTTGATTTCGAAATTCATTCCCAATACCCAAAGCATGTCGCCAAACAAATTCAGAGCCGCGGTCATTCGAGGAAGGTTTTGTTCTTTTTCGCGAAGCAGGCTATTGGCCAGTTTCGTCATTTGGAATACCGAAGTGATGGCATTCGCGGTGTTGAAATCATCGGACATGGCATCCACGAATCCCGCCCTCAAAGTTTTAATTTCCTCGTCTTCCGCCGGCTTGGTTTTTTCGGACAGTTCCAATTGACGGAAAATGGTAAGATAAGAGCGGTAGATCTTCTCAGAATCCTTCTTGGCTTGTTCCAACAATTCTTCCTTATAATTCATTGGCTGGCGATATGGGACGTTGAGAACCATCAGCCGGAAAGTCTGGTAATCGATCCGGTCCAAAAGTTCGTGAGCCCAAACCACGTTGCCGAGGGATTTGCTCATCTTTTCGCCTTCCATGTCAATGCGGCCGTTATGCATCCAGTAATTGGCTAATTTGTGACCGTTTGCGCAAACCGATTGCGCGATTTCATTTTCGTGATGAGGAAACTTTAAATCGCTTCCGCCGCCGTGGATGTCAATTTTACCGTGAAAGATGGAGTTGATCATGACCACGCACTCCGTGTGCCAGCCGGGGCGGCCTTGGCTCCAAGGCGATGGCCAATTTTTCCCTTCCGCGGTTTCTTTCCAAAGATTGAAATCGATGGGGTTGCGTTTTCGAAGATTAGGGTCGATCCGGACCCCGTTTAGCATGTTTTCAATTGATTGGCCGCTTAAGATCCCGTAATCTGGGTCCTTTGCCACATCAAAATAAACATCGCCGTCAACCTCATAAGCCCCGTCTTTAGAAACAAGCAATTGGATGAAATCAATGATCCCGCTCATGTTTTCGGTTACTCGCGGATTAAAATCCAATCTTAAGCAATTCAAACGCTCGCAAGTTTTTTCAAAAGCCAGGATATATTTTTCCGTCACTTGTTCTTCAGTAATATGTTCTTCTTTGGCTCGATTGATGATTTTATCATCAATGTCAGTGTAATTGGAAACATAAGTCACTTTGAATCCCAAATATTTGAAAAATCTCACGACCGTATCAAAGAAAATGACCGGGCGGGTATTCCCGATGTGAATGTAGTTGTAAACGGTCGGGCCGCAAACGTATATCATCACTTCATTTTCTTTTATGGGATGAAATTCTTCAATGGTTTTGGTCAAAGAATTATAAATTTTAACCATATAGTCCTACTTTCAAATTATTATAAACGCATTAATATTATATACATTCACCGTTTTAATGTAAAGCAGATTTGCTTTTTTTCAAAATTATTAAAAAAGCAAGCCCAAGGGCTTGCCTGATACCAAGATTAACGTTTTGAGTATTGTGGAGCGCGGCGGGCTTTTTTCAGACCGTATTTCTTACGTTCAACAGCCCGTGGGTCACGAGTAACCAATCCGGCTTTTTTCAGAACGCTTCGGAAATCCGAGTTTACTTCAAGCAGAGCACGGGTGATTCCGTGACGGATGGCACCGGCTTGTCCGCTAATTCCACCGCCATTGACGCTGACGACAACGTCGTAACTCGAGGCGGTATTCGTAAGGCTTAAAGGCTGCAGGACATCCAAACGGACGGCCGCGGAGGTTACATAGTCGTTAAAACTACGTTTATTGATGGTGATGACACCACTTCCCGGAATGAGGCGAACCCGAGCGATCGAGCTTTTTCTTCTTCCGGTTCCATAATAACTAACTTGCGCCATTTTTTCCTCCTAGCCTTTTAGCACGTAGACTTCCGGTTTTTGAGCCTGATGTGGATGTTCAGGTCCAACGTAAACGTAAAGTCTGCGATACATGTCATCGCCTAATTTTGATTTAGGGAGCATGCCTCGAATTGCTAATTCAAGAACTTTATGTGGTTGTTTTGCTAACATTTCTTTTACACTGCGTGTTTTTAAGCCCCCAGGATAACTTGAGGCGTGGTAATAGAATTTATCATCCATTTTGTTTCCGGTTACCGCGATTTTTTCCGCGTTGATGATGATGACATTGTCACCGCAATCAACGTTCGGAGTATATGTTGGTTTCCCTTTGCCGCGCAGAAGCGAAGCGATTTCTGAAGATGCGCGACCAAGAACTAAATCGGTTGCGTCGATGACGAACCATTTGTGTTCAACGGTATTGGCAGTTGCCATATAAGATTTTGTCATTTTGTTTTTCCTCCTGTTATGATTCAGTCAAGTGTGGATTCTTGAAATCACAGGGCGTTGTGTGGGTTTAAAATGTACCTCACATATAATACTACATTTGTGATTCAAAGTCAAGAAAATCAGAACTAATTTCTAAGAAAATCAGCCCTGAGTTTTTTAGTGTCCACTCTTGAGTTTCATGATTTTTAGGTGATGACATTGCGATTGAAGAACCCATAAATCTGCTTGACCGCCGTATAAGTGATGAAACATTTGCCATCAATTTGCCTTGCCAAGTTTTTGTATTCCTCGGCTTCGTAGCTGGACACAACGGTTTCCAAAACCCATTTTTCCTGATTGGTATAACCTCCGAAAGCCGGAAAAATCGTGACCCCATGGTTGAAACGGCTGATCATGACGGTTCGCATGGCTTCTTTTTCGGTGGTGACGATTTCTATCTTCAGATAATTGTAAACGGTATGGATCCGGTCCAAAACCAAAATGGAAATGATCAAGCGGATGAGGGTATAGGCGGCAATCTCGATGCTTCCAAGCAATCCCGCTAAAAGGATAATAATCGCGTCCACAAACAAAGAAAATTTCGTAAACGGGATGTTTTTCTTAAAGGAAACATATTGGCTGATGATGTCCATCCCGCCGGTGGAAGCTCCGCTCCTCAGGGAAATGCCCGATCCGATTCCGCACACCAAGCCACCGAGAATGGAGAGCATGAGCAAACCCCCTTGTTTGGGAAGCTCATTTGCATCCTGAATTATCTCCAAAAAAGGATCGAATCCTTTGGTGACAAAGTACTCCAAAATGGCAATCGTCACGACTTGCAAAGCCACCGAACTGAGACTTAAAATGGCGAAGCGTTTGCTTACGCCTTTCCAACCAATGATGAACAGCGGAATGTTTAAAATGGCGATGAAGATGCTTTTGGAAATGGTCACTCCGAACCGTTCCAGAATTCCGGAAATCAATTGGGAAATTCCGGTAACCCCGCTGGCATAGAACGCGCCAAGATCCAGAAGCCAAACCACGCCCATGCAATAGATTATCGTTCCGAGAGCCATCCCAGTTATGACGCTGACATCGCGTTTCTTAAAGAAGGCCAGAATTCTCATTCCTGGTTACCTCCGGTTCTTCTTTCGGCTCATGTCCGAATTCATTGAACGGGAACGTTGTTTTGAAAAGGATTGTTCCGATGATGCAGATCAGCAAGCTGGCCAAAATCAGCGAATCGCCAAATTCAGGGGAGAACAATCCCCAGTTTTCTCCGATGTGGCTGGCCGCAATCGGCACCACGATCGTGCTTGCCATAAGAATCATCCCGGAAAGGACCGCTTTTGGTCGGCAGTATCCAAGCAGATAAAGCATCGGGAGTTTCACCAAAAGCATGGTGACGAATATGCAGAGAACCGTCAAAAACATGGACGGATTTTCAAAAAATTCCAGAATGTCGATTCTTGTTCCGACCAAAATGAAGAACATCGGGGCAAAGACTCCGTAAATGATCCGGGTCATGCTTTCCATGACCTTTTGGGAAAAACCCGAATATCGGAAAAAGATTCCGGTCACGAAGGCCCCAAGGATGTACTCCCCGCCAGTCAAGTCGCTTAAGAATACCATTCCCAGCAACAAAACAAAGAGAATCCGGGTTGGCAGATGGTCGATGCCTTCCGAAACTTTGTTAAAAAAGTTTCCAACCCGGTGTTTTCGAAACAACCTAAACCCGACGAGAATGACGGCGGCCAGGGTGATGATGAAGACGTATTCTTTCTCCGTCTTCAAAACGATCATGAGAACGGTCAGAAAAATAATCGATAAAGCTTCAGAAAAATTGGCGATTCCCCCCAGTATTTTTCCGATGACGGAATGGGAAATTCCTCCGTCATGGATCAAAGGCACGATCATTCCCGCGAAAGACGAAGCAAAAACCAGCGTTAACAGGATGATGCCCGCGACTTTGTTGGTCAGCTGATCAAGGTAAAAAACGGTGGAAAGCAAACTCAACCCATAGACCATGACTAAAATGAGAAGAATGGTTTTTAAAGGGCGAATGGGTTTGGCGGATCCGACGGGATAATCGCCTTTCAGATCAAAATCGACGTCATATCCGCTCAAAAACATGATCATTACCAGCCCAAGGGTATAAAGCCCTTCAACGAACGTTGTCATCGAAAGGGAAGCCATGTAGCCATTGAACCAATGGGAGATTCCCAAACCAATGAGGATTTCGATGGCGAACGCGGGAAGAAACTTTAATTTCAAAACAAATATCAAAAGGCTGAAGACCGAAGCCAGTCCCAACAAAATAATGATGGGGATGAAGAAAGTGGTAGGCAAAGCGGCGGAAAGCATCATATTTTAACTCACTTTGGAAAAGGAGTCATGTTTCAGGACTTCCACGACTTCATAAGGCAAATCTTCCCCGCTGGCGGCCAGGATCATTCCTTCAGACATGATCCCGCGCAATTTGACGGGTTTCAAATTGGCCACAACCACGATTTTTTTGCCGATGAGGGTTTTTGGATCATAATCCATGGCGATTCCGGAAACGATCTGGCGGACGGTTTCTTCAATCTTGACTTGTAAAACCAAGAGTTTGTCCGATCCTTCCAGTTTTTTGGCATCTACAACTTCGCCGACTCGCAAGTCGACCTTGTTGAAATCATCAATGCTTATTTCTTCCTTGATGGGTGTGGTTTTGCGTTCCGGTTTTTTCTTTGAAGCTTGAAACTTCATTTCTTCTTCGAGGTCCAACCGTTTGAATAACACGATCGGCTCTTTCGTAACCTGGAATTCTTTGGTCAAACCAAAAGTCAGAGCTTCGCCATTTTGCATGCCCAAGCCAAGTTCGGAGAATATCTTGGCGCAAGTGTCCGGAATGACCGGCGTGAGCATGATCGCGGTCAGTCGGATGCTCTCAAGCAAGTGATACATGACACTTTTGAGCGATTCGATTTTGGTTGGATCTTTGGCCAAATTCCAAGGAGTGGTTTCGTCAATTAGTTTATTGGTGCGGCCGATCAGGTTCCACACTTCGTTCAATCCATTTTGAAATTGGAAGTGTTCAAAATCATGATTGTATTTGGCAATGGTTTCCGCTGCCACCTTTTGCAAATCGGCTTCAAACTCATTGGGCTTGATTTTGGTTTTTCCCACCAAACCGCCGAAGTATTTGTTGACCATCGCGATGGAGCGGCTGACCAGGTTTCCGAGGTCATTGGCCAAATCGACGTTGTATTTTTCGACGAAACGATCATAAGAGAAAATCATGTCATTGCCCAAGGACATTTCTTTGATCATGAACAAACGGAAAGCATCCAAACCGTAGCGGCTGATGACGTCGCGCGGATAAATGATGTTCCCTTTGGATTTGGACATCTTTCCTTCTTTCATCAGGACCCAACCATGGGCATACAGTTTGAAACGAATCGGAACATTTAAGGCCATCAGCAGGATCGGCCAATAAATCGCATGGAAACGCAGAATGTCTTTTCCGACCACATGGACGACTTCATCGCCCTTGACCCAGAATTTTTGATATTGGGAATCATCTTCGGAAAGATAATTCAAAGCAGAGAGATAATTGGTTAGGGCATCGATCCAGACATAGACGACGTGTTTCGGGTTGCTTAAAACCGGAACTCCCCATTTGAAAGAAGTTCGGCTGACGCAGAGGTCCTCCAATCCGCTTTCAACAAACGAGACTACTTCGTTTTTCCTGGTCTCGGGTTGAATGAAGTCGGGATGATCCTTGATGAAATCCAAAAGCGGCTGCTGATATTTGCTTAGTTTAAGAAAATAGCTTTCTTCTTGGACAATGCGCGTCGGTTTTCCGCAGTCCGGACAGATCCCCGGTTCTTTCATTTGCGTTTTCGTAAAAAAAGATTCGCAAGAGACGCAATAATCCCCTTCGTAACTTCCCAGATAAATGTCTTCGGACTTCAAGAGTTTTTCGAAGATCTTTTGAACGACTTTCACATGGCGCTCATCGGTCGTCCGAATGAAATCATCGTTGGAGATCTCCAATTCTTTCCAAAGCTGTTTTGTTTCGCTGGCGACTTTGTCAACCAAAACTTGGGGCGTAATTCCTTGCTTTTGGGCCGCCTCTTCAATTTTTTGGCCATGTTCGTCCATTCCCGTCAAATAGAAAGTATCATTCCCGCGTAAACGATTATAGCGGGCAAAAACGTCGCAAACCAGGGTGGAATAAGAATTCCCAATGTGAACATTGGCGCTGGCGTAATAAATCGGAGTCGTGACATAACAAGTTTTTTTCATAATTTACCTCTGCTGTTTTATATTATCTATTATACCAAATTTTATAAATTTATAAAGTGAAATTTGATGAAAACCATTTTAAGTAAAAAAGCCCCTGTCAAACAAGGGCTTTAGGAAACGGGTTCTGATAAAGAATTTCGTTTCACCATAAAACTTTGAAAACATTGTATTTGTCCCGCACCGGCTGCGTATCATCGCCAAGCGCGTCTTCGATCGGTATGGAAACGATTTTCCCTTTGCTGTCGCATATGCAGTGATGGGTATCGCCGTTCAGGAGAGCTTCAATTGATTTGACCCCCATTTCCGAAGCCAAAACCCGATCCCGAGCCGTTGGCGAACCCCCTCTTTGAATATGTCCCAAAACCGTGGCGCGGGCTTCAAAGGGGGTGTTGGCGGTCACTTGAGCAGCCAATTCGTTGACGTCGACCATTTTTTCGGCGACGATGATGATGGCGTGGCGTTTGCTCTGCGCCGCTTCGGTGACATTATCCAAAATGGCTTTCAGGTCATATCCGGTTTCTTTCGCCACGCAGACTTCCGCTCCGACCGCAATGGCCGTCCAAACCGCCAAATCGCCGCAGTTCCGCCCCATGACTTCAATGATGCTGCAGCGCCGATGACTGCTTGACGTATCGCGAAGTTTGTCCACGGCTTCGACCGCCGTATTGAGAGCGGTGTCAAAGCCAATGGTGAAATCGGTTCCGGCGATGTCATTATCAATGGTTCCGGGAAGACAAACGACCGGCAACCCCATTTTGCTTAATTCGAGGGCTCCGCGGTATGTCCCATCTCCTCCAATCGCCACCAGGGCATCAATTCCGTATTGTTCAATGTTTCCGATGGCAACTTCCCGAACTTCTTTTTCCGTAAATTCTTTTAACCGGGCGGTTCCGAGGAAGGTTCCTCCACGTGCCAACTTTTCCGAAACTGATTTTCGGTACAGCCTTTCGATCCGGCCTTCGTACATTCCCAAAAATCCGTCATGAATCCCATAAACTTCCATCCCGTTTACTATGGCGGTTCTGGTGACGGCTCTGATGGCCGCATTCATCCCGGGAGCATCCCCTCCGGAAGTTAAAACTCCGATTTTTTTAATCATAATTCCCTCTCAGTCCACCGTTTTGATGTATTTGATGATAAATTGTTTCTTTTCATTCCGTTCTTCAACGTTTCCCTCACCCAGATAAACGACTCCGTAACTCAAATCTTTTTTAAAACGGGCGTAAGTCTCCGGAAACAGCACGGAATCCATTTTTCCGTTATCGTCATATATTTCCAAAAAAGCCATTTCCTTCTGGGTTTTGGTGGTAATGGTCTTGATCCTGCGAATTGCGAACAGCACCCGCAAGTTTGATCCCGGTGTCAGATTGACGATGTCGACGGTTTTGTTCTGGATCTTGAAGTCTTGATACTTAGCAAAAATGCTGTATTTTAGGTTGAAGCCCAAGGCTTCTCTTTCCTTTTTCGAGATTTCTTCATAACTATATTCTTCATCGCTGTAAGTCCGGGCCTTTAAGTTATCCCGAAGCAAACTGGAATAATTGGCATAGTTCAGGCTTTCCTCATATTCTTCAACCATTTGTTTCCGGGGAATGTTGAACTCATCAAGCGCTCCGGCGAGGACCATGCTTTCCACGATCCTTTTGTTCAGGATGTCCTTGGTCCGGGCTACAAAGTCGTCGTAACTTTGGTAAAGCCCGTTCGTTTTCCGTTCCCCCAAGAGGTTTCTTAAAGTCAGAGCCCCAAGATTTTGGATCCCAAGCAGCGAATAATAAATGGAGTCTCCTTTCACAACGAAATAATCCTCGCTGTAATTGACCGACGGCCCCAGGACCGTCACTTTCTTCTTGGTGCAATCGTTAATGTAACTCTTGATCAGTCCGACGCTGCCCAAGCTGTTGCTCATGAGTTCAGACATGAAATGTTTATAATAATGACGTTTCAGATAAGCCATCTGATAAGAAACCAGCGAATAGGCCACCGAGTGGCTTTTGTTGAAACCGTAGTTGGCGAACTTGACGATGTAATCGTAAACTTTTTGGCTGGTCGGCTCGTCATAACCCTTTTTGATTGCGCTTCTTACAAATCTTTCCCGCTCGTTTTCCAAGACCTGGGCATTCTTTTTGGAAACGGCCCGACGCAAAATGTCCGCCATTCCCAAAGAATAACCAGCGAAGGTTTGGGCGATCAGCATGATCTGTTCCTGAAAAACAATGATCCCGTAAGTCGGCTCCAAAATCTCTTTCAAATCCGGATGCAGATAATCTATCGGTTCCTCATGGTTCTTCCGGCGAATGAACGACGGGATCATTTCCATCGGCCCCGGCCGAAACAGCGCGTTAGCATTGACGATGTCCAGGAATTCGCTAGTTTGGAGACCAACCAAAACATTGCGCATTCCTTCCGATTCCAATTGGAAAATGCCGTCGGTGTCTCCGGAGGCGATCATCTGATAAGTGAATTTGTCGTCCATCGGAATGCGAAGAATGTCGAAATCCGGATTTTCCAGGCGGATCTTCGTGACGATGCTGTCAATGATGGTTAAGTTGCGGAGGCCCAAAAAGTCGATTTTGACCAATCCGATCCTTTCCAAATCGCTGGCTTCGTATTGCGTTTGGAATAGCCCGTTCATTCCTTCTTGCAAAGGCGTGTAATTGACCAGATCATCCTTGGACATGATGATTCCTGCCGCATGAGTCGAAACGTGGCGCGGCAAGCCTTCAATTTTGATGACCAAATCCACCAAAGTTTTGATCTGCTCCTTTTCACTGATCAGGTTCGCAAACATTTCATTGTCAGAAATGACTTCGGACATCATCGCATCCGATGAAGGAACATATTTCAAAACTTCGTTCAAAACGAGGTCAGACATTTTCAAGACCCGGGCAACATCCCGAATGGCCAAACGGACGCCGAAAGTGCCAAAAGTAGAAATGTGGGCCACGCGGGCCGATCCGTATTTTTGCAGCACATATTGAATGATCTCATCGCGGCGATTGTCCGGAAAATCCGTGTCAATGTCGGGCATGGTTATTCGTTCCGGATTCAGGAATCTTTCAAAAAGAAGGTCATATTTAAGCGGATCAACATCGGTGATTCCCAGCACATAACTGACCAACGAGCCGGGTCCGGATCCTCGACCGGGACCAACCATGATTTTATTTTTCTTCGCGTATTTGATGAAGTCATAAACGATTAGGAAATAATCACAAAATCCCATTTTGTTAATGACGCCAAGTTCATAAAACAAACGTTCTTTATATTTATCAACATCCGCCGTCACATTTTTTAGCCGCTTGTTCAGGCCCAGTTTGGCGAGATCCGTCAAGTATTCGAAGGATTTCCCGGAGGAATCCTCAAAGACCGGCAATTGATATTTTCCAAGCGATAGTTTTAAGTCGCAAAGTTTTCCAATTTCTTCGGTAGCTTCCAAAAGCTCCGGATAGTCTTTGAATTTCGCATTTGCATCCGCTTGGCTCAAAAAGACTTGGGCCAGTTCTTTTTCGGTGTAAGGGTATTCGCTCAGAACCAGATCAATGCAACGCAAGGTTTGATAGGCCCCAAAATCGCCGGATTCCAAAAAAGAGGTTCGGTTGATGGCCACGGATCGAACTTGACTTTCCTTCCCAAACCGGATCAGTTCGGGAATGGCCATCCGATTGGATTCGGTTTGGGCATCAAGTCCCAGGAACAGATCGGGAAAAACGGCTTGGTAAGCTCCCAGAATTTGCCGGGCTTGCTCCCGATCATTTCTCCATTCCTGGCCGATCCCGCTTTCGCTGACGGGAACGATGACCAAAACTCCCTGGTTGTGAGTTCGAAGAAAATCGAGATCCACGTTTCCCAAGGTTTTGGCTTGGGTGGAAATTCGCATCAGCTGACGATATCCGGTTTCGTTTTTGGCATAAAGCAACAAAGCATCATTGGAGTAATTGGATTTCAGGCTGAGACGAAGGCCAATGATCGGCTTGATCTTATTGTCAAGACACTGAAAGTAAAATTTCATGGCTCCATGCAGGCCGTCAAAGTCGGTTATCGCCAGCACGTTTTGGGAATCAGCTTTTGCTTTTTCCATAAGCCTTTCGATTTTTATCAGACTTCGAAGCATTGAATATTCGGTTTCAATGTATAAATTGACAAATTTCATTCTTCTCACCTTTTTTATTATATCATAAGACCGGCTGGTTTTCCATAAATAAATGCAAAGTGCCCGCCTTCGCGGACACTGAAATTCAATTCAATTGGTTCGATTTCGCTTTTTCCGGATAAACTTTCTGGTTAGGAACGAGGCTGCGAAAGCCGCCGCCGCCCCACCGGTTCCGATCAAAACCAGTTTCGGATAATCAGTCGGTTGGTTCTCGTAAAGCAGCTGATTTTCGGAAACGACCTGACGCAAACGCTTTTGTCCTTTGGAAAGGGAAAGGAGAAATTCGCCGAGGGTTTCCGCTTTTTGGGTGATCAGGATCTCCCCAAGTTCCAAAGATTCGCTGCCATTTGTTTGCATCGAAAGAATTTCAATGGTTTCAAAAACCCGATTGCCCAGGTCGAAAACCAAAGAAACCGTCACCTCATAATCTTCTCCCTTGGTTAAACCGGAAAAAACCAGATTATGGTCGGATAATCCGAATTGCATGACCGTCTCGTCAACATCGGAAACGGCGGTGATTCGAAAACAACGAATCGTCCCTTGAGGATCATTGATCGCTGCCCGATAAACCAAGGTATCGGTTTCCCCCAAGGTCACCTCCGGAGCCGAATTAAGAACATTCAAAGTGAAAATTTGGCGGACGGGAACCCCTAAAAGATCGTTTCCCTCCAAATATTGAATTTTCTCTATTAAGTAGTCATAAATCCCGGCTACTTCGGGAGCAATGAGACGAAGGTGGACGGATTTATTGACTCGGTCATAGACCAAATCCTCGAAAACCGAACCGTTGATGATGACTCCGGTCACGTCCGTAACTTCTTTGGTCAAAATGAAATCCAAATAAAATGGAGATGCGCACCCAATTTCCCGGTCCCAAGTTTCTCTGGATGGTTCCAAAAACGGGATTTGTTCGGATTCTACCTTGAAGTTGATCTCCCGGCTGATTCCGCCGACCCCAGAAAGGATCAAAACATAGTTGCCGGCTTGGGAAACGGGGTAATTGTTGACGATCGCTTTTCCGTTGAGCAACCCTAAACCGGTAAAATTCAGCTGGTACCCCAAAGGATAAATCATCCCCTCGCTGACGTTGGCTTCTTGAAGAACGTAAACGTTTCTTTGAAAAGAAAATGGCAAACCGGAAGCCGTTTCTCCAGAAAAAGTGAAAACATAGTCTCCGAACACCAGCGGATCAAAAGCGGGAGCGGAGGTCTCTTTTTCCATTTTTGTCAGTCCAAACAAAGATTTAATGATTCTCGTTTCCAAAAAAGCATTTTGATACTCGGTTCCCACCCAAAATGAACGCAGATCCAACAGATCCCAAAAAATCTTTCCGGTTTCGTTTTCTAACAAGAGGGTTTCACCCATTTTGGTGAAGGTCGTGGTTGGGGTGATCTGAGGATCGGAAAAAATCATGACATCTTGAAGATCATAGTACCCGCATAGCCGGCCGCCGCTGTTTTCCAAACAAAGGATTCCATTTAATTCGGAGAATTGCGCATAGAGGATTTCCGTGGTAAAGTCCCTTTTTCGAACGATCTGCAAGTCTTCCCCGAATTTGTATAAAGATTTCCCGGTCCCCAAAAACAGAAAATCTTCGCGAAAACCGAAGGCCCGTAAGGCGGATGAACCGGATAAGATCAAATAATCGGCCACTTCCAAATCCAAGGTCAGTTCGCACACGAAATTGCTGTCTTTGGTTTGTCCGCCGTTTCCGAAATCTCCTCCGGATAACGGGTCTTTCTTTCCAGCCGCGAAAATCGCTTCGCCGGTCACACTGAGCTTTTCAAAACTCTCATTCTTCTCTCCCCCAAAGATCCCCCAGGACTTAAGCGATAAATCAGCATTCAGCACGGCCAAAAAGGCATCGCGGCCGGCCATTCCCCGAGCGGTTCGGTTATTTGAAAATTGCGGACTAAGGTAATTGGTGAAGGAGCCGCAAAGATAAATGTCATCCTTAAGGACCACATCCCAAATCGGGTCCACCGGATTGTCTAAAAGGACATCGTTAAAAAGAACTTTTCCGGTTTCGTCAGTTTTCAATAAATGAAGGACGGCGTCCTTCCGATAAAAAAGCCAGGCCTCTCCGCCTTGGCTCAATAAGCGATGAGAAGCAAAATCCGGCACCGCCAAACACCATTCTCCGGAGGACGAACGCAAATATTCCGTTTCGTTTTCGGATATCAATTCGTAGCCATCGCATTTGTCCAACCATTCTTCTTCCGTTTCGGAAACGTTTTGGGTGATGATCTGAAAGTCATCGGTTTCGGAAATGGGAATGCTTTCCAAACCCAGCACGGACAATAACAAAATCATTTCAACCATGCTTTTTTCTTCCCATTGTTTTCCAAGGCCGGAAGATCTCAAGCAATAGGCCGATGATGATCCCGCCGATCAAAAAAGAAAACAATTTGGGGTAAGTTTTTTCCGGGGTTCGGGTTTGAAGCAACCGGACCAAAGGAATCGAATCGGAACCGGCCGCTTCATTTTCCTCCATCTTGGCTTGGACGAATGGATAAATTTCGGTTACCGGCCCGGCTTGCTCGCTTAAAACTGCGACCGAAAAAGCGACGGTGTTTCTTTCATTGGAATTACCGAACATGTCCAAAACATAATTCCCGGTTTCGGTGATCGCTTTTCCGGAAACAATCGGTTCCCCGTTTAAAGTCCCGGTCCCGTTGAAATAAAGAGCAACGTTCAGATCATACTGTTCATGGCCGCGAATGTTTACGACCGGAAGGTATTCGTTGTCCATCTCCAGGAACAGCCGCATCTCCCCGCTTTGATATTGGTAGAGGTTCGGATAGCAGCCATAGGGACTTCCGGAAATCCGATTCTCAACCATCTGCCAAGCCAAGGGCGTTCCATTCAAAGCCAATTTTCGTTCGTGGAAAATCATGGTTCCAAAGACGATCGGAACTTCCGTCAGCTGAAGTTGGGCAAAGGTTGCCATGCGCAGAAGATTTCGAGATCCCAGCCAGGATCCGAACACGATCGTTCCGTCCGCGACCCAACCGACCGGAAAAGTCCGGCTGACCGTTTCCGAAAGAGGGGTCTGATCGGAAATGATGATCTCCAAATTCTCATCCAGAACATTTAGTGAATAACATTCTTCCGCGTCATCGCTCAGCCGTCCCAAGATCAAGGTTTGGCTCCCGGCGGCGGTAATCCCATATTCTTTGATGGCCAATCCCGGCTCCGAAAACATAAAAACCTGATGTCCCAAACTTTCCAGAGTTTCTCCAAAGTCAAAAAAAGTAATTTTGTTATCGCCATAATTCGCGGAAGAAAGAGCGATCCGATCAGAAAAGGCGGCCAGTTTTACCATGTCTCCCAAAGCATAGTCAGCCACGGAGATCCAATTGTCGATCTCGAAGCGCTCGTTTATGACCACCAGTGACAAAAAGTCATCGGTCAGCCCCGAACTTCCGAAATAACCAGGGCCTTTGAAATTCAGATAGAGGTATAATTTTTGGTTGTGATATAACGAATCCATCAAAACATCATCTCCGGAATTGCCGACAGCCGCCATTTCCGCCTGGCTTCCGTCTTCAATCGCGATCTTCCCAACCGCGATTTCCCGGTTTCCCCGAGTAAAGCCTTCAAAGTCGCCATCTGACGAATCGGTCTCGCACACAAACAAGAAATTTCCATTATCCCAATAAAGGTCGGAAGCGGTTTCATTCCCCGAGCCGGCCAGTTCTTTGTAAAACAAGATGTTTCCCGAAAAGGAGATTTCGGTCAAAAACAGGTTTCGGTTTTTGTCCAGGGAATCGCCATCCCCCAGCAGCCCGATGCCGTTTTTTGTCAAACAAGCCGTTCTGATGGTTCCGTAGCGCTGTTCGTTAAGAACCCGTTCCCAGACCCGGACTTCGTCATCGTAATAAGCCAAATAAGCAAATTCCGGTTCGTTCTGGCTTTGATAAGGGAAGTAACCTTGGTTGATCCCTCCGAATAAAAAATAGGAAGATGCGCTCACATGCAATATTCCCCGGACATTGGCCTGGGTTTCCAAAAAATCATACCGATATTCCGACCAGCCCTGCTCAAGCGAGCCCTCCGCCGTAACGATCACTCTTTTTTGAAACGTGGATTGCGTGACAAAATCAAAGTAATCCACTTCATACTCTCCCGGAACGGACCAATCAACCGGATTTTCTAATATTTGCGTGTTTCCAAAAGCCAGAAGTCCGTCATCGCCCTCGCCTTCGGGGACTATTATCGTTTCGGCTCCGAATACTTGAAGACTGCTTCCGAAAAACAAAATCGCCATGATCAGTAATAACTTGCGCATTTTCTCACCTCCGTCTATATATTAGCAAGAAAAAGCGCTTTTCCGTCAAAAAAAGCCAAACCAGCGGTTTGACTTTAAAGGGATCAGTTATTGTTTAGGTAAATTGGAATTTGGTCTTCGAGAATGTAAAAAGGCGCCGGACCGGTTTCCAAATAGAATTTGTGAAACTGATAGTCCACGTTGGCATAATTCTTGTCTTCGGCTTGAAGAATGAATTTCTCTTTCAAAGCCAGAAGCCGGTAATAACTGAAGAAATACTCGAAAAAGTTGCATGGCTCTTCAATCAGCTGATAATACATTCCTTCCAGATCTTCGGCTGGCAGCGATCCAAAATAAGGTTCCAGGTAATTTCCGAATTGGGAAAGCGACCATCCTTGGTAATTGATGTAAATGTCCGCAACGCAGAGAATGACATAAGTTAGCCGGGTATTGAGGTGATAAGCGTTGAGCAGATCCGCATCGGCTCCGGAGTATTTCCCAACATATTCTTCAACGTAGGTTGCCCAAGCTTCAGAATAGCAAGTAAAATCCAAATACTTGCGCAGATCGCAAAGGTCGCTGTTTTTCAAAACCACATGTTGAAGCAAATGGCCGGGAATCGATTCGTGGGCCATGGTGAAGTAAGCATACGTCGGATCATTGGTAAACAAGGTGTTATTCACGTAGATGACTTCCGGCACATTGGCGTCAAGCGGCGACAGGAAATACATCGCCGGAGAAGAATTATCTTCCAATGAAGGATGAATGTTTTTGATTGTTACCGCCACTTCGCCGATATTCGGGAAATCCAAAGCGTACTGGGACTTCAAATAATCAAAGGTTTCCTGATAGGTTCGGCTTTCAAGAAAAGTCGGAGAAGCAATCAGATCAAAGACATTGGGATTGGCTTGATAGATCCGCATTAATTCATCGTATTCCGAGTCCAAGACGCCCCGGAAATAATTCAAAGCAGAAGAAACGGTCATGTCCGTTCCGCTGGCTTCGCGGAAAAGGATCTCGTAGTACTCTTGACCTTTTTCAAAGTCAGCCAAGCCTTCATTGTTGACGGCCCGGCCTTTCAGTTTGGCCAGTTCCGTGCTCAAATAGTTATACGCGCCAATGAAATTCTCATTTATGTAAGTCAAATTCGTGGCTTGATAAGCCGTTTTTTCTTCCGCGGTCAGGAAATCCAAGGCGTCGACTTTATCATTGAAGACTTGAATTAGATAATTCTCGGGAGCCAAAGCAAAAGTGTCGCATTGTTCAATGATCGCGTCCAAAATGAAATCGCTCATTCCGAAACCGTTGTTCGCCCGGTCCTGTTCGAAAAGAATGATGTTTTCGAAAGTCGCTTGCGTGGTGGTCAAATAGTCAAAATAGTCTTCAATGTTGGCTTTGGAATAAAAATGGTATTCCGCGAGAATGAATGGCAATTGGGCTTGATAACCCAAATAGCTCCCCAGCGGGCTGTCATAGTAGTAGTAATCTTCATAAGCCAAGGATCCGTCGATGTAATCAAGCAAGACTACGTAAGTGAGTTGTTGAACTTCAGTCAGGTATTCGTAACCATAAGAGCGAAGCGTAGTTCTTAAAGTTTCCAATTCGGCGATCGTCTGCTGATGATCGGCCAATGAGATTTCGATGGGGGTCACTTCCATGGCTCCCAGTTCAAAGTTCTCCGGATAACGAATGAAAAAGTTAACGTTCAGCGGATCTTCGGAAATCATGTCCAAAAAAATGTCTTCGGTAAAATTGTTAAAATCGGCTAAGCCAGCCGGTTCCAAAACAGTGACCAACAGCGAATCGCTGATTGAGCCAGCTAGATTAAGTTTGGCTGTGATATTGACGGTCCCGGGAATAATTTCCCGTTACCTTCCCGAAGGCGTCAACGGTGGCGATTTCCGGTTTGCTTGAGGTCCAAATGATTCCGGACTGGTTGTCAATCGGGGTGATTCCGGCTGACAATTGCATTTCTTCGCCCATGGCCATTTCGGTTTTCACATAAGCGATCGTGACCTCAAAAACAAAATCAGGCTGGATAACAGTGATCAATACAAAATCAGTGATAAGGCGGTCAGATTCGGAGGAAACCGTGATGTTGGCGGTTCCGGCCGCTATTCCTTTGATGGTCCCGTCTTCGTCAACGGTGAGGATGGCATCATCGCTTGAAGACCAATTCACAACTTGGGAAGCATCGGTCGGTAGGATGGCAACCTCCAGTTGCAATTCCTCATCAATGTTGATCTCGGTTTTTTCAGCGGTTATTTCAATGCTTTCCGGAAGAATCTCGGGTTCTTTAAAGCATCCGGTCAAAGCTAAGAGAAATACGAAAATAAAGGTGTATAATTTAAATTTTGATTTGTTCATGATAAACCGGCCAACCTGACGGTATCGCGGGCGATCATCAGTTCTTCATCGGTCGGGATCACAAAAACCCGAACTTTGGATTCTCTGGTGCTGATTTCTTTGATTTTCCCCCGAGTCAAGTTGGCATCTTCATCAAGTTCGACACCCAAAGCTCCTAATCGTTTGACAATCTCTTTTCGAAACAACGGACTGTTTTCGCCGATCCCGGCAGTGAAAACCAAAACATCCAGTCCGCCCAGGTAAACAAAGTAGCTGCCAATGTAATCGACGACCCGTTTGTATTGGATGTCAAAAGCTAATTTGGCGCGAAGATTGCCGTTTTTGGCTTCTTCTTCCAAATCCCGGGAATCATTGGATAATCCCGATACGCCCAAATATCCAGAACGTTTGTTAAGGTAATTCAAAACTTGAGCGGTGGTCATGTGTTCCTTATTGCTGATGAATTCCACGATGGTCGGATCGATGTTTCCGCTTCTGGTTCCCATCGGAACGCCTTCCAGCGGGGTCAAGCCCATCGAAGTATCGATGCATTTTCCGTTTTTGATGGCCGCCAAGGAAGCACCATTGCCAATGTGCAGAGTAATGATGCGCAAATTCTCAATCGGAATCCCGATGACTTCCGCGACTTTTTGGGAAACATATTTATGACTGGTTCCATGAAACCCGTATTTTCGGATCTTGTATTTGGTGGACCACTCGTAAGGAATTGCATACATGAATGCTTCTTCGGCCATCGTTGAATGGAAAGAAGTATCAAAAACCGCTACATTCGGGACTCCCGGCATAGCGGCCATGAAAGATTCAATCCCGATGAGATTAGCCGGATTATGCAGCGGGGCGAGCGAACAATAGTCGCGAATGATATCAATGACTTGCGGAGTAACCAAAGCCGAATCAGTAAAATAAGATCCGCCTTGAACGATCCGGTGGCCGACGCCTTTGATTTCGGAAAGCGAAGCAACCATTTCCCGATCAACCAAGTCATTTAACAATATGGTGACGGCTTCGGAATGGTTTTTGATCGGGAGTACCTGTTTTTGCTTGACGCCGTCGGTTTTGATGGTGTAATAAGCGTCATCGGCTCCGATTCGCTCGATGACTCCTTCCGAAATTATTTCTTCCGTAGGCATGTTAAGCAGTTTAAATTTTAATGATGAACTTCCGGCGTTTACGGCCATGATCTTGTGCATATGGTAATCCTCCTATAAATTGTCCGTAAATTTATCTATTTTTTGGAATAAGTCTGGTATCTGGTCCGGGGATAAACTGGGTAATTGTAAAACCGTCATGTCCCATGACCGAAGACTGGCTTTCTTGCCAATTAAGATACTTTTTCCAACCGCTCCGTTTTTGAACATCGATGGCGGCAAAACCATCAACCCCATCAGAGTGGCTTGGTCTTTGAGAAATGACCGAAAAACATCCGCTTTCGCTTGCGAGAAAAAGTCGTTTTCGATTACATAAATGAAATACCCGTTGTCCTTCAAATTAATCAAACGGGAGGCAATGACCAAGTAAGGAAAATACCTGACCCCTTGATCATACAAAGGATGCTGTACCGCGGGGACATCCGGATATTGGTAGGAATCCAGATCCCCAATGACCAGATCGGCCAAATCATAGACCGGAACCAAAGCATCCTGAAAATAGATCCGGATCTCATTATTCTGAAGATCGGCTGACGAAGCTGCCAGTTTGACCAGCAGGTCTTCTTTCTCGATCCCAATGAGCGTCGTTTCGTCGCTTAGGTTGTTAGCGATGGCTTGCAGCTGGTTTCCTGTTCCCAACGCCGTATCGAGAATGGTCAGTTGTTTGTTGCCAATATCGCCGAATTTGCGATTTACAACCCGGGAGATCAAATAATTCACCGCGTCCGGAGTCATCAGATCCAGCCGTTGGTTTTCGGCTTTAAAACCTTTGATCAACAAAAGTTCCATGGCCAAACGAATTTCTTCCTTTAGGAAGTCTTCGGCGGCCGCGACCTCCAGGATTTCTTCAAGTCGTTTCTGAGTCTCCTGGTCGGCTTTGGAATCGGCCTCGTTGTTGCAAAACATTTGCGCAGTGCGATGAATGGCCTCCAAAAAATCAATTCCCTGGCCGGTTACCAAAAGCATGGCCGCTTCATCAAACAAATCAAAAAACAAATCAACTTTATTCGTCATCTTTGACCTTCATTATTTTTATTTCCACTTCGTCCTCAGTTAACCGGATCAACCCATATGTTGCGCCGATTTTCGTGCGCGGATGGGTGGGAGATCCAGGGCAGAGGATGTGGACGCCATTATGATATGCGTAATAGGGTGAATGGGTATGCCCGTGAATGATGATGTCACAGTTCTGGCTTTTGGCTAAAGTGGCCAGACTGTCATGGTTCAGCGGATAATTATTACCGTGAATGATGTAGATGCCATGATTCAGCACCGGGACATAGCGGTATTTGTTTTTAATGAAATAATCGCAATTCCCTTTGACGCTCTGAAAGGGTTCGATCTCGAAATCATGCCTTTCGCTGTCGCCCGCGTCCAAAAACATGGTCGCCGTCGGGTGTTTGGCGATGATTTTGTCAAGAATTTCGGTTTGACGATGAATATCGCTTACCACAATTATCAGCATTGTCTCACCAACTTTACTAAAGTATATGATAACACATTTAGGCTTGGTTTTCAAGTGAATTGTCACAACCGGCTTAATATTCTTGGCGATGCCAAAAAACCTTTTTTGATGTCTTATGGGTGGTTAAATTGATAAATCCCCAAAGGTATGATATAATTTTGGATACGCAGCGAGGAATATATGAAAACATTGATTGTTTACGGAACCAAATTCGGTTCCACCAAAAAATCGCGGAACAGATCTTTGAAAAAATCGAAGGCTCAGTCGTCGTTGACAGCAAAGATCTTAAAGCTTTGAAAAGCATCGATGAGTACGGACGGGTGATCGTGGGAACGAACATCATCATGGGCGCCTTGAACGCGAATGTCAAACGCTTCCTTCGAAAGCACCGAAAATCGCTGTTGCACAAAGCCGTTTTCGGTTATGTTTTGGGTTCCAATTATGCATGCGAGCAAAAATATTTGGACAAGTTGAGGAAGTTGATGGCCAGCCGGGATGTAGTTTTTTTGGGGGGCGTCATCGATCCTTCCCAAGCCAAGGGCTTTTACCGGAACATCATCAACGGCGTTTTAATTTCCATGAAAGAAAACAATCAGCCGCTTCCGTCCATCAATTATCCGAAACTGGAAGCCTTCATCGCCAAGATTATCGGCTATCCAAACGATTAAGAGGAAAACATGAACAAAATACCGATCAGATTAATTAAATGGTACCAACGGCTTCATGCGGCTTCCGGCGGAAGCCACTGTCGGTATTCACCCACCTGTTCGAATTACGCCCTTGAGGCCTTCTCCAAATTCGGGTTTTTCAAAGCCGGATTCCTAGCTTTTTACCGGATCATTCGATGCAATCCTTTATCAAAAGGAGGGTACGATCCCGTACCCTCAACCAGAATGGAAAAATTATTTAAAGATTTTTTCGAATAAGTCAATGAAGAAGTTTTTCGAAGCCCGCCAAATTCTACCGAAAAAGGCTCTGATCTTCTCCCAAAACGTCGGATTGGCGTCTTGAAGCTGCTCATAAAGGCCTTCAACGACCCTGACCTCTAATTCCATTTCCTGATCATCCACCCCGAGAACGATTTTGTAGGTTCCCGGGGTATTTTTATTTTCGGTGTATTCATCCGAGATTACTTCGACGGCGGCCGCATCCGAGATGGCTTTGGTTTTGACCAATACTTTGATCAGATCGCGAACCCCAACATTGTTGTCGACCAGTTCGATCGTAATCACTTGTTGATCGATCATGAAAACCGGGATGGTTTGATCATCGACCACCACCGTCAGAGTAAAGTATGAGGTGTTTCCCATGCTGTCGGCACAGGAAAGATTGATCTCCCAACTTCCGACCCGGCTCGAATTCCGGGAGTAATTCTCATCCACCACCTCAATGTTGGCGGTAACGACACCATCCACTGCGTCAGTAGCGGTTATTTGGCTGAGAACGGAAGCCAAAGTAAGTTCAGCGTTGTTCGCTTTGTTGATGATTGAAGGCCCTCCAAACACCGGAGGAATGCCATCTTCGACGGTAACGGTTACGGTAAAAGTCCCAACATTTTCAGAACCGTCTGTCACCGAAAACAAGACCTGGTAAGTCCCGCGGACATTATAATTCGCGGAATATCCATCATTGGAGACGATGATCGAAGCGGTCAGATCGCCGTCATAATTATCCATGGCCGAAAGCGGGGCTGAAAAAGACGACAAGGGCGTAAGCAAAGTTTCATTGACGGAATAAGCCGATGGTCCGGATATGACCGGAGCGGTGGTATCAACGACCACCACGTAAACAATGAAGCTAGCCGTATTCTGGCTGCTATCCGTGGCCCGAAATTCAACCGGATATTCTCCGAGAACCGCTTTGTTAATGGTGTAACTGTCGCTAAAAATCGTGATCGACGAAGAAATGTCTCCGTCAACATCATCGAAAGCTACCAATCCGCTTTGAATGGTTTGTACCGCGACTGGATTTTCCACGTCAGTATAATAATAGCCGTCATCCCCGTTGATGACCGGAGCATAATCGATGGCCGGTCCTTGGTAATTTATCGCCGAGAGCAATTCCCCGGGATAGACATCCCCAACACTTAGGACCGCATACGCGTCGATTGGAAAAAAAGTATAACCGCCCGCCGACTCATAAAGAATATCGAAGGCCAAACTCTGATAAAAGGCATTCGCCGGCGTCGTAAAGGTGATGGCCGTAACCCCAAATTCGGAATAAGTGTAGGTGCAATTGACGGTTGCGGGAATGAAGGCGTTGTCTTCATCATAGAAAGTCAGGACTTCGCCTTCCAAAAAAGCATCGTTGGAAAAAGTTGAAAAAAGCGTGTATTCTGTATCCGGCAAAATCCGAAAAGCATAGAAACTTTCGGCGTGAAAATAGGGAGCGGCTCCGGAAACGTCAAAGTTCTCCGGATCAAGGTAGTTTTCTCCTTCGGGCAAAAATTCCCAATTCGGGAAAGTGTTGGCTTTGAGTTCCGGTCCGAGAACGAAAGAAAACAAAACCGCGACCAATAAAAAAAGACATACTTTAAAAGTTTTCATTATTCCTCCTTTTGGTCAGAAAAACAATCAAAACATTAAAACACGCCAAGCAAATTATAGCATAAAGAACGAAGCAGACAAGAAAAAAATATATTTTTCAAAAATCAAAAAAAGACTCACTTCCGTAAGTCTTTAATAATTTAGATAAGTCAAAAATTTTGTTG
>DDXT01000006.1 GCA_002347755.1 Caryophanales bacterium UBA2253 | reverse complement strand
GTCTTAAACTCTTTTACTTCACTCATGTTTACCTCCGTAATTACTGTACTTTCTAGATATCATTATACTCCGTTTTATTAGCACTGTCAATAGATAAGTGCTAATTTGTGACAAAAAAAGAAATAACCGTCCGGTTATCAGAGCGTTGACAAAATCAACGCTCATTTTTTTCTTGTCATAAAATGGGACAATGGCCCCAAAAAGATATCTTTTTCGAGTCTAAAAAGGTGTTTTTTTGTTATTTCAAGATAGTTATGGGAAAATAAACGAACCCCATCTTTGAAAATGGGGTTTGTCATCAGTCTGATAACCGTCCGGTTGTTTTTTACAGCGGCCAAAAATGATAAAACAAAATCCCCAAAATTCCGGACAATATAATAATGAAGATCGGGTTCAGTTTCTTAAAACCCAATCGCAAGCCGAGAATGACGGTTATGATCCCCAAGGCTACGAAATCAAAACTTTGCAGTTTGAAAACTCCGCCCAAAACATTTTGGAAAATCAGGTTGACAATCACCGCCGCGATCATCCCAACAATTATGGGTTTGATCCCGTCCAGAGCCCATTTCACTTTTTCGTATTTCAGAAAGTTGGAAATGAACTTGGCAATGATCAGAATGATGATGAAAGACGGCAAGATCACGCTGAGGGTCGCAATGACCGCTCCCAGAATCCCGCCTTGGTCGAATCCGACCAAAGTGGCAGTATTGACGGCGAACGGACCCGGTGTCGATTCCGCGATCGCAAAGAAATTCATCAGTTCTTCCATCGATAGCCAGCCCCGGGACACAACCTGATCTTCGATCATCGGAATCATGGCGTAACCGCCGCCGATGGTGAAGAGCCCGATCGAGAAAAAAACATAGAACAATTCAAAATATATCATTGTTTGTCACCTCGAACTTTCCGGATGACCATCTGGGAAACGATCCCAACCGCCAGTCCGAACAAAATGAGCAGAAATGACAAATAACGGAATTCCACGAAGAGACTGACGAACAAGCCGATCGCCATCAGCGCATAACCGATGACGGTTTTCGGCGAAAATTTATACAGTTTGACGCAAGCCGAAATGATCAAAACGATGACGCCGGCCCGAATGCCGCGAAAAGCGTTTGCCACGATCGGGATGGCCAAAAAGTCTTCAAAAAAAAGGGCGACGGCGATGATAATGGCCAAAGACGGCAAAACCACTCCCAAAGTTGCTAACAAACTACCCCAAAATTTTCCGATTTTATAGCCGACGAAGGTGGCGGAATTGACCGCAATGACGCCGGGAGTCGATTCCGCGATGGCGATCATGTTGACCATTTCCTCTTCGGTGATCCATTTTTTCTTTTCAACCAGTTCGTGGCTGATCAATGGGATCATCGCGTAACCGCCGCCGAAAGTAAAGGCCCCGATTTTCAGAAAAGTCAGAAACAGACTTAGATTTCGGTTCATTTTTCCCTCGCGTACATTTGGTACAGGATGTTATTCAGGGCTCGGGCCGAAACCAGTCTCTTTAAGAATATCAATAGTTTATATTCCCATCCGACCGTGACTTTAATCGGCGGATGCTTCTTTTGCAGCACTTTGGCGATCACTTTTGCGACCGTAAGCGGCGATTTGCCTTTTTGTTCGTCCTGTTCCATTTTGGAGATCGATCGCAAATAACGATCCTGGTAAGGATTATCCAATTTGTTGGTTTTTTCGCGGTTTTTGGTGAATCCGGTTTTGGTATCCCCAGGCATGACCATGGTTACTTTGATCCCGAAAGGCTTTAATTCCATATTCAAGCCCTCGGAAATGGTGGCGACCCCGGCTTTGCTCATCGAATAGAAAACCTGAAACGGAATGGTCATTTCGCCGGCGACGCTGCCGATGTTGATAATCCGGCCTTTGGTCTTTCGCAAATACGGGATGGCGATCTGACAGACATTGATGACTCCGAGCACATTGACTTTGAAAATTTTCTTGATTTCATTTTCTTCCGCGAGTTCCACCGGTCCGCTGATCCCCATGCCGGCGTTGTTGATGACCGCGAAGATGTCCTCAGGTATGCTTTTAAAGGCATTCTCCACCTGAAGCCGGTCGGTGACGTCGCAAGCAATGAAATTGATCAGCGGGCTGTTCCCAGAAGTCCGGGACAAACCGTAAACTTTATAACCATTTTGGGACAAGTATTCGCCGGTTGCCAAACCGATTCCGGAGGAAGCTCCGGTCAAAACCACTGTCTTCATATAATTCACCTGCCAATTCTTTGTTTTACATTATACATCATTATAAGGAAAAAGCCGTCAAATTGCAAGAAAAAACGGCGGAACCGTTTTTTGTTAGGTTATTCTTTGGTTTTTGGTTTTGCCAATAAATCGCGGATCTCCATCAGTAATTCTTCGGTCGTCGGTTTCGGGACCGCCGGAGCTGCCACCACTGCCGCTTGTTCTTCAGCTTTTTGACGATCGGCTTTAATCTTGTCCGCAAGTTGGTGAGCTTTCATGACTGCTCTCACAATGATGAAAATCACTAAAGCGATGATCAGAAAGTCAATGATGGTTTGGATGAACGCGCCGTAATTGAGCGTGGTCGCCGGGGTAACTACCACCGTACCATCCATGACCGCTTCGACCAACACGACGTTCATTTCTGCGAAGTTACCGCCGATCAGCAATCCAATCAGAGGCATTAACAGATCCTTAACGAGACTGGTAATGATTTTCCCAAACGTGCCGCCCATGATGACGCCGATGGCCAGATCGAGAATGTTTCCCCGCGAAATGAAGGCTCCGAATTCTTTGAAAAATTTCTTCATTTTATCCTCCTATATTAAGTTTCTTAAGACAGTATTATTACATCAATCGGGTTAAACCGCAATCAGATTTCTTCGGTGGTGCTTCGGATCGCCAAAAGGGCTTCTTCCGGTAGTTTGTTGAAAGAATCGAGTTTCTTTAGGAAGTTCAGCCGGTCCAACAGCCGCTCTTTGACGGCTTTCAAATATTCCTGATCCTTAAAATCGGGAACAAAGCCCTCGATCGGCAGATATTCCAATTTGGTGAACGGTCCGAAAGCCTGAAATTGGGCTTTCTCGGTAACAATGTCTTCGATCAGCGAAAGCGTCACCGCCGGTGTAACTTTCTTTTCCAAGAAATTACCGGTATTGATGATGTAGCAGTCCACGTTCTTTTCCGCGAACAATTGCTTGAATTTAATGTAATCCTTAACCAAAGGATAAAGCCGGAAAGGGTTGGCATAAGGGACAATGACCAAAGTGTTCGGATCTTCACCCGGAACATATTCTGCGCTCGTCCGTTTGGTGGCCAGGGTGGCACCCATGGCCGAAGCCAAAGCCGGCGAGTTGATTTTGACGACCGGCGGCAGCGTACTGTCTTTCATGATCCAGAAAATGGCATCGCATGGATGGGCGAACCGGTATTCCCGGTTCAGAGTCGCAAATTTCGATTTGACGCAGCGACCGTTTCCGGATTGAACGTCTTCCGTGACCGGAACGACGGCTCCGGTTTCGTCGATGGTGGCGCCGCAGTTTTGGATGGAAACGAAGAATTTGGATTGTTCGTTGGTCAGCGGGTAATCCTGAGTTTTATCGAAATAAGATTGTTCCAGACAAATCGAGGACGCATCCGCGTTGGAAATGATGAAAGCATCGTCATGCAAAACCGTGGTGGACAGTTTTCCGCCGTGGTTGGACAGGGTGATGGTGGACTTTCCCGACCCGGACAATCCGAAAACGCCGATGACTTTCTCCCGTCCCTCCGGAAGATTAAATCGTTTTTGCCCGCCGTGGCAAGCGGTATAGCCGTTTCTTTCCGCGACCGTCCAAGCTAAAGTCAGCGTTCCTTTTTTGTGTTCGCCGAAATATCGCATTCCCAGCAGACAAGCACAGTTATTTTCGGCGTCAAACAGCGCCAAACCGTCCTTAAACTCCGCCGGATAGCAGTCCGGATCGGAATAGATGTAAAGATCGCCTTCGCTTAAAGGAAGCGAATCGCGATACATTTTCGAATATTCTTCATTGACGATCTGAAAATTCAAAAGCCAGGAATATAAAGTATTCTCATAGCCTTCCGGAACCAGCAAATGCGCCTTGATCATGAACTTTTTGTCCAGACCGATGTAAGCGTCGGCGCTGTACATCTTCTTGTTTCGTGAGCCGAAAACGACTTCCCGGGTCAAATTCCCAAACTTTTCCAGATTGTCTTTGGTGACCAACTGGCGCAGTTTGGCTTGCCGCCCGGTAATGTTTCCGTCGTTGAAAAGCAAAACTTTGGCATCTTTGGGAAGACCGAGTTCCGCCGCCCGGAAAACCGGCTGACTGGTAATGATCGTTCCGGGAGAATTCTTGGCCAGTTCATAAGCCTGCGCCATGGTTTTTACCGGAATGACGTTATTCCGATAAAAGGCGGTTTCGATCGTCGTTCGAATGCGGCTGAACATTTTGAAATTCTGCGCGCCGATTTTGGAAATGGGTAAATTGCTAAGTGTTGCCATCCTGACCTCCTTAAATAGTCATTTGTCTTATTCTAACATGAAAGCCAAACCAATACAAGCCAAAGCCGGTGAAGGAAGCATAAAAAATCCCCCGAAAAGATGGTTTGGGGGATTGGCCATGCATTTGATCAGTCGGGTTCAGTCAAAAGCCCTGGGGCCGCCGGCCCAGGTTTCTCCGCTTCGGTTAGGGCCGGTTCATCGTGAAATCCATTCTTTTTATACATTGAGGCTTGGGTGGTAAAAAGTTCATTGTAACGGCCTTTTTGGTTAAGCAGCTCCGAATGGGTGCCGGCCTCGATGATTTTTCCGTGTTCGATCAGGATGATCTGGTCAACGTCAACAACCGTTGACAAGCGATGAGCAATGATGATGATGGTTTTGTTTCCGGCGTTGGTGATGATCAGATCGTTGATGACTTTTTCCGCGTACGGATCAAGCGAGGAAGTCGGTTCATCAAGGATGTAAACGGCCGCATCGGAAGCGAAAACCCGGGCAATGGCCAGTTTTTGGCGGTCTCCGCCGCTGAAGACCACGCCTTCGTCATCAAATTCTTTGGTGACCATGGTGTCCAAGCCCTTCGGAAGCGCCCGGACTTGTTCTTTCAGCCCGACTTTTTCCAAAGCCTTCCACACCAATTCCAAATCATCATCGTTCTTGGCTTTTCGCATCAGGACGTTTTCCGCGATGGACAGGGCATAGATTTGGAAATCCTGAAAGACGATCGAGAACTGTCTTCGCAGCGCTTTTTCAATGAGTCCGCGATATTCCTGATCGTTGAACCAGATGTTCCCTTCCTCATGGTCATAGAACTTGAGCAGCAATTTGATCAGAGTCGTCTTTCCGGCTCCGTTCAGCCCAACAATGGCCAGTTTCTCGCCTTGGGGAATTTTCAGATCGATGTGTTCCAAAGTATACGGTTCGTTGTTCGGATATTTGAAAGACAGGTTTTCGACGACCAGCGCCTGAAGCGGCGCGGCGGGAATGTCCTTACCGGTGGTTTCCAGCTTTGGCTGGTAATCCACGTACCAAAGAAAATCGTCAATGTACATGGCGTTGAGTTTGATGCGAGTCAAGAAGCTAATGGCTTCCACAAAGGAGGCGGAAAACGACAGCGCCGCATTGAGCACCGAAGTAAATTCGCCGAGACTGACCAGCCCGCGGAACAGTTTGTAAGCCAAATAAATGTAAGTACCGCCCTGCTCGATGAAAACCGCCCCAAACTGGTTCATCAGAGTCAAAAGCGCCACCTGAAACTGGGTTTTCAAATGGGCTTTATTGATGATCCGGGCATTGTCTTGATAACGCCGGACCAAAAGATCGCCAATGGAGGTAGTCTTGATTTCCGCTGCGAATTTTTGTTGATAGAACGTTCGATTGACGTACCGGTACATGCGGTTGTTTGTCTCGGTGTCTTTATACAATTGGTACCACTTCTTGTTGATCAAATTGGTCCCGACGACCAGCACGGCCGAAGAAACAAAGACAATGCCCAGCAGAATGGCATCGCTGATCAGAATGATCGAACCAATGGCCAAGGCATTGACCATGGAACTAAAGAAACGAACCAGATCTTCGTAGACCCGGATCCCGCGCGTTGATCCGTCGCGGAGCGCCCGGGAGTACTTGTCATAAAACTCGGGATTATCGAAATCTTCATAATCAACGGTTTTGGTCATCGAATACATCAAGGACTGAATTTTTCCAATGTAAATGGTCCGATAATGATTGAACAAGAAGTTATCGTAGACTACCTTGACCAAAGTCGTTCCGGTTATGATGATCAGATATAGAATTATGGCGGATTTGACCGCTCCGAAATCCGAAGCATTGACCACCAGATCAATGATTTCTTTGATCAGGAAGATTTTCGCGAGCGATCCGACCGCGTTGGCGGCGATGTAGAGGATCGAAAAGAACACATAAGTCGGACAGAAGCGAAAGACATATTTGATGATCCGCAGATTTTTCCCAAAAGATTTAAACATCGGCTTCACCTCCCAAATATTTCTCGGATTGGGAGTTGAACATGTCTGCGTATTTTCCATGGAGTTTCATCAGATCGTCATGTTTTCCGGATTCGATGATCTCGCCGTTTTCGATCAGATAAATGTGATCGCAGTTGATGGTCGTGCTGAGCCGATGGGAGATGAACACCAGCGTTCGATCCCGTCCCAGTTCCAACATGTTCTTGAACAAGGCGGATTCGGCCAAAGGATCAAGCGCGCTGGAGGGTTCATCCAAAACAAACAATTGATAATTTTGCGCAAACCCGCGGGCAATGGCCAGTTTTTGGATCTGGCCCCCGGAAAAGACCGCCCCCTTGACTTGGAATTCTCTGGTTACCAGTGTATCGATTCCGTCTTCATAACGCATGACATCGTCATAAAAGCCGCTTAATTTCAGGGCTTCAATGACCAATTCCCGTTCGGCTTCGGTCTCCACCGGCTTCAAAAGCACATTTTCGGCGATGGTGACGCTGTAAACTTCCGGATTTTGGAAAACCGCTCCGACTTTGGCACGAAGGGATGCGGGCGTTATCGATGGATACATTTGACCGTTATAGGTGATGTCTCCGGAATTGGCGTCATAGAGACGCAGCAGCAGTTTGACCAAAGTCGTTTTCCCGGCCCCGTTTACGCCGACCACCGCGACTTTGTCGCCTTTCTTGATTTCCATGTTGATGTTCTTCAGAACTGGTTTTTTGTCATATCCGAACGAGAGGTTTTCAATTCTCAGTTCTTGAAAGTCCCCCACTTCGTCTTTTTTGATGCCTTCGATTTTCGAAGTCATGGTCATTAAGCGAAACGGGACCCGAGTTTCGATCATCTCCATCTGGATATCCGCCAAAACGTTAACGATCCGATTGATGAGAGCGGAAATGGTGGTTGCGGCCACCGTCAGCGAAGCAAAGGCCGCGATCTGCAGGTCCAAAAAGGCGTAGTAAGCAACGATTCCCAAAACGACCGGGTAAATCGAAGCCAGAAGCAACTGCCCCAAGAAGTCCAAAATGGTTCTTCGGCCGCCGAAATGATCAAACAGACCAAGCAATCCTTGGCTGATCTTTTGGTGTTCGTCAAGCAGAAGGCCTTCAACTTCCGTGGTTTTCAAGTCGGCCATGGCATCCTTCAAAAAGAAAACCCGGTTGAAATACCAACGTTTTCGCATCAGCGGCCGTTCCAAAGTTCGGAGTTTAAAATTGATTCTCCCAACAAAATTTTTGATCAAAATGAAAAGCAGCCCAATGGCAATCGCATAAAAAACCGCATACGGATGCAGCCGGGATATGACCACGAACACCCCGATGCTTTGAACAATGATCCGGATCAGCGTCAGTTGGTGATAAGCGCAAAGGTAGATGCGATCTGGTCCTTCTTCGAGGGAGCGCATGTAATTGTTCAAAAAATTGGTATTTTCGTGAAAGTCGTAATCAATCGATTTAAGTTTCTTAAACATGGTCGTTGCGACCATCACCCGGAAGTTTCGGTCAACATAAAGGGTAATGAAGCCGATGATTTGATTGACCAAATAAAGAACCATCAAAGCCAACAAATAAAGGGAAATCCTTTTGATGATGTCCGTCAGGGCCATTCCTTCCTCAAAATCGCTGACGATCTCTTCAACCACATAAATGGGGATCAGCGTCATGGCCAGACTGGCCAAAGTCGTCAGCGTTTCGCTGAGGATGATGATCGGATATTTTTTGATCAGTAAGAGTAATGATTTAAAAGCATATTTGATATCTTGCATGATTTCACCTATTGTTTATTATAGTCTGATTTCCCCTTTTTTTCAACCCAATTCCGGTTTATGGTGAAAAATTACTTTGGTCATGGTATAATTCCCTTTGGAGGATTAAAAATGGAAAAATTAATCGCGCAATATGAAAACATTCGGCGAAGAATGAAAGCTTACCTCTTTGCCAACAATCTGGCCAATTGGGATTCCACCACTGAAGCCCCGAAGGGCTGCTTCGACAATCGCTCCGTGCAAATGGGAGTGCTCAACGAAGAGTATTACAAACTTCAGACCGGGGAGGAAACCGTCGCCGTGATCGACGCCTTGTTTGCCCGTCGGGAAGAATTGAATCCGATCCTAAAACATGAGATCGCGGAAAGAAAAGAAGCATTGGATAAAATCAAAAAAGTTCCGATGAACGAGTACGTGGACTTCATGACTCTGCTCGGTTCCAGCGAACATGTTTGGGCGCAAGCGAAAAAGGCCTCGGATTGGAAAATGTTCCTGCCGCTTTTCGAAAAAATACTCGCTTTTCAAAAAAAATACGTCAAATACGTCGAAACCAAGAATTTAAAAGGTTATGACGTGCTTCTTGATGAATTTGAGAAAGGCTACACCACCAAAGAATACGATAAGTTTTTCGAAGTTCTAAAAACCGACTTGGTTCCGTTCGTAAAGAAAGTCCTGACCAAGGACCTGCAAATTGATGATTCTTTCAATAAACAGCTCTTCCCGGCCGAAAAACAAAAGCAGTTCATGCTTCATTTACAGACCGTGATGAATTTCGATAAGGATCATGGTTTGATGAAAGAAAGCGAACATCCGTTTACGACCAATTTCGGTTCCTGTACCGATGTCCGGTTTACCAACCATTATTACGAAAACCTGTTCGCCTCCGCGATCTTCTCCGCCATCCATGAGATGGGACACGCCACTTACGAAATGCAAGTCGATCCGGCTTTGGATCAGACTTTGTCCGGTGGCGGCGGTTCCATGGCTTTGCATGAATCGCAGTCCCGCTTTTATGAAAACATTCTGGGCCGAAGCAAGGAATTTTGGAGAGCCAATCTTCCGGCGCTGCGAAAAGTCTTTCCGAAGCAGCTAAAAGGCGTAAGCTTGGAAACTTTTTATAGATTCATCAACCGCAGCCAAGCTTCGCTGATTCGGACTGAAGCCGACGAACTGACTTATCCGATCCACGTCATGATCCGTTATGACCTCGAACGGGCTTTGTTTAACGATGAGATCGCTCCGGCGGATCTTCCGAAGGCTTGGAATCAAAAAGTCAAAGAATATTTGGGTCTGGATGTTCCGAATGACAAAGAGGGCGTTCTTCAGGATGTTCACTGGGCTTGGGGCTATTTCGGTTATTTCCCGACTTATGCTTTGGGATCGGCTTATGCGGCGCAGATCTTCGCCAAAATGAATTCGGAATTCAAAGTTTTGAAATCCCTGGAATCGGGTTCCACCAAACAAATCAACGAATGGCTGAAGGACCGGCTGCATAAATACGGTTCCACGAAATACCCGAAAGAGTTGTTCAAGGGTGTCGCCGGCGCCAATTTTGATCCGAAATATTACCTTAAATACCTGGTAAAAAAATATTCAAAGATCTACGGCCTAAAACCATAAAACCAAACAAAAAAGCCGAATCAATCGGCTTTTTTCATCTGAGTATGTTAAATAACTGGGGGT
>DDXT01000068.1 GCA_002347755.1 Caryophanales bacterium UBA2253 | reverse complement strand
CATTTTATTCCGCTATTTTTCTACAATTTCTATTTGACATTTACACACTTCAATCAAGAAATAATATGTTTACGTGTTTGGCTTATTTACTATACCTGATGATGGTAAATATTTCAATATGAATAATGCTTTTTATCAGTCTTCATCTTGAAAAGAACGATTTTTTAAAATTTTAACATTATTTTTAAGCTTTTATTAAATTTCCTTTTAAGACGAATCTTTTTTCCAGGCCTATTTTTTCCCAATCTCAAATAAAGCTAATTTTTTTTGATTCTGGATGCTATTATTAAAATAGTTGTACCCCTTATTTTTTAACGTGAATTTTGTATATTTCTAATGGTTAATTCAAAAAGACAACAAAAAAGTCCCAATTAAATAAATTATTCTGGGACTTCAGATGGGTTTTCAAGAAACCGCACGCGTATCAAAATGGTGGAGTCAGAGGGGATTGAACCCACGACACCTTGCACGTCAAGCAAGTGCTCTCCCGCTGAGCTATGGCTCCAAGTAAGAGTATTATACTAAAAAGTAACCAAATAATCAATAAGAAAAGAGTCAAAATTTTACTTTTGACTCTTTCAAAGTTTTATTTTTGGTTCTTTCTTCTAATTAATTCCGTTATCGCAAAAGACGCTACATCTTCTGCGTATTTTTTTTGACCAAACCCAGCGTCGTACCCAAGCTCTTTTGCCAATTCATGGGTGATTCTTGCTCCCCCAGCGATCAACAACACTTTATCTCTCAACCCTTCGGCTTCAAGCATTTCCACGAGTTCTAACAAATTTCTGACATGAACGTCTTTTTGGGTAACCGTCTGGCTGACCAACAAAACATCCGCGTGCAATTCTTTGGCCTTCTTAACAAAGACTTCGTTCGAAACTTGGCTCCCAAGATTGAAAGCATTGATGTGTTTGTATCGCTCAAGCCCGTAATGTCCTGCGAAACCCTTCATGTTCATGATGGCGTCAATCCCGACGGTATGAGCATCGGTTCCGGTTGATGCCCCAACGAACACGATGTCCCGTCCCAGTTCTTTCTCGATCAAATCTTCGATCTCTTCTTTGGACAGGGTCGGGGTTTTAATTTCCTGAACTTGAATCAACGAAGGATCCACTCCAAATGGGATCGAGCCATAAACAATATAGAAAGAAAACCCGTTGGCGATGTTTTCACAATGGACGACATTCGGATCGATCAGTCCCATTTGTTTCGCAATGGCTTTGGCGCTTTCGATTCCCACCGCATCGCCCGCAATCGGCAAAGTGAAACTCACTTGGACTTTTCCGTCATTTCGGGTATCCCCGTAAGGCCTAATGTTCATTTTGGTCCTCCAAAAGAGCATCCATGATCACATTGACATAGTTCTTCTTTTTCTTGAAAACTCCATCCAATCCTTTTCCCCCGGTAAAGCTTCGCTTGGTGTCCGCAAAGACCCCGGCTTCCAAGGATATAAATAAAGTATCATTTTTTATCCCTTCAAGCAGATCATGCGCTTGTTGCAAAGTGCTTTGGGCACGCGTCTCCATCAGCCCGCCTGGTTTGAAGTATACTTCATCCCCAAAGGACTTCAAGGCCGTGGCCACCATTTTCGCGTTTTCAATGGCCAAATAGCGGTCAGACATGAACGGAGTATGGATCGCTTCGGTCATCATTCCAAGCAGGTGAATCGATTGACTGGTGAAAATGGTGGCGATGTTAAACAAAGTATTTTGCAAGTAAGCCCGGAAAATGTTTCCGGTGATGTGTTTGGTCGGCGGCATGTACTTTAGAGGAGCATCCGGGAAGATCTCTCTGGCCATTTGCGCCTGGGCCACTTCATACAAAAAGCTGTTTTCAATGGCCGGATCGATCTCAAAAGCATGGCCGAGGCCCATCAGTTTTTTGGGCAGATGTGCCAATAAAGCAAATTGTTCATTAATGAATTGCGAAGCCAAAACGGTATGCGCCTGCGAGAAGGCATCCGAAGTGGTTAAATAATTGTCTTCGCCGGTATTGATGATGATCCCCGCGTAAGCATTGATGCACCTGGAGAAATATTGATCGATCAAGGTCCTTTGCATGTTGATGTCTCGGAAGATGATCCCGTACAAACTATCGTTAAGCAAAACATCCAGGCGTTCCAATGCCGCCATCGCGGCTATCTCAGGCATGCAAAGCCCGGAAGCGTAATTCACCAATTTGATGTACCGGTTTTGTTCTTTCGACACTTCATCCAAAGCGTTGCGCATGATTCGGAAATTCTCTTGAGTGGCATAAGTCCCTCCAAAGCCTTCGGTGGTAGCCCCGTACGGAACATAGTCCAAAAGAGATTGGCCGGTAGAACGGATCACGGCGATGATGTCCCCACCGGCTGAAGCCGCCGCTCTCGCTTGAATGACGTCTTCATAAATGTTTCCGGTGGCAACAATGACGTATATTTCGGTCGGTTTCGGAGGATACTTTTTTAAATAATCCTCGCGGTCTTGTTTGTTCTTTTTTATTTTTTCCAGGGGCTTTTGAAGATACGGAGCCAAAATGGCTTGAATCTCCTTGACGGATGCCAAAGGATGATCGCAAAGCTTGACTTCGTGCTTCAAAAACGCGGAAACAAAATCCGGAAGCGTCAGGTGGGTGGCTATTAGAGCGCTTCCCAAATAAGTAGAAATTCCCAAAGACAAATCCCCGTGTTTAACGACTTCATCGACCAGCAGATTGGGAACCGGAACGTCGAATTTATCCACGCCGTCAATCCCAAGCAGTCTACAAACGGTTCTCTCGACCGCCACGGTTGTCCGTTCGTCAATAAACGATTGAACGTCTTTCGCTATCGTCGACGCAAATTCCCGAGATTCGTCAATTAATTTTTGATCCAAATTTAGTTTGTTCATATTACTTCTGGCTTTCTAAAACATTTATGATTGGAAGATCGGTTACTTTCTTCAGTTCGGCTTTGAACTGTTCGTCTGAAAAGGCATAACCGGTCGGTGAAAACGGATTGTAAGCAATGGCCGCCAACTTCATCGGATGAAGCACAAAGATTTTTTGGTCAAGCAAAAACAGATGTTTAAGCAATTGTTCATCAACCATCAAATGAGTAGGGCTGGAAACGATCAGATTGCATCTCAGCCGCTGGCGTTCGCGAACAAATTCCTTGAGGAAACTCTGGCTGACGGCTCTAGGGACAAACAAAAACGCGACATCGGAACCGATGGTTTCAATGATGTTCTTTCCGTTTCCCAAAGTCGAATCGATCCCGACTACATCCCGATGACCGTCTTGGTTAATTTTAACGATCTTTGACGATCGGCCCAAAGGCCCATATTTCCGATCATATTTCGGAAGTTGGAACTGCTTGATGGTATTTTTGGCGTGACTGACGACTTTGTCCAGGTCCGGGGAATAACTGGCTCCGACGCAAAAAATGACGGCTCCGCCTATTTGAGAAAATGTCTGACGGGAAAACGCTCCGTCAACCAGGATCTTTTCCGTTCCCAGTCTTCGGAATTCCCTGATGATTTTCTTCAGCTTGGTGATCGTGGAAGGACCCCCGACTAAACAATTTCCCGGGGCGGTAATTTCGATGATGACGATGGGCCCCAAAGCCGTGGAAAGATCGGTGGTTTTTAGAATTTCATACTCGGCTTCGCATTCAGGCAGGCATTGCTCGGCCGTGGCCACCAGCATCTTTGGTTTTACATAGATGCGCGGTTTCGGAAGGTTGGTAATCTGGTCGATTTTTTCCCCATCCAACCCGATGGAAGTAATTCCGATCCGCTTTGAACCGCACTCTTTGATCAAATGGTTCAAAACGGTCGTTTTCCCGGCGTTCTTCGCATTCCCGACCAGGCTGATCAAGGGATATCGATTCAGAAGGTCAACTAATGTTTTAATGCTCGTTCCCTTCTTTCCAAATTCTTAGGTTCCAAGGCGGCAGTATCGCCCGAGAGCAAAGAACTGACCCCGATTTCTTCCGCTGAACAAGAGCACTCGCCATAACCATTGTCCACGTAATCGGTCGGCTCGTTATAAGTGGTGATGACGCCTTCATAATTGCGCAACACAACTTTACTCGGAGATTGGGAAATGACATAGTTCGGCATGACCGGGATCTTGCCCCCTCCGCCCGGAGCGTCAACAACAAAGGTCGGAACACAAAAGCCGCTGATGTGGCCGCGCAAACCTTCCATGATCTCGATGCCTTTGCTGACCGGAGTCCGGAAATGATCAATGCCCAAAGACATGTCACATTGATAAAGATAATATGGGCGAACCCGCATCTGCGCCAACCTAGTGCAGAGGGTCCGCATGACCGGAACGCCGTCGTTGATCCCTCGCAATAAGACGCTTTGATTCCCCAGCGGAATCCCCGCGTCTGCCAATTTAGCGATGGCCTGACTGCTTTCGGTCGTGATTTCATCCGGATGGTTGAAATGGGTATTGACCCAAATCGGGTGATATTTCTTGAGCATGTTGACCAGATGGTCGGTGATGCGCTGCGGCATGACCACCGGAGTCCGGGTCCCCAAGCGAATGATCTCGACGTGGTCGATCGCCCGCAGCCGGGATATGATCGACTCCAGTCTCTCATCGCTAAGAAGCAATGCATCCCCGCCGGAGATGAGGACATCCCGGACGGCCTTGGTGTTTTTGATGTACTCAATGCCTGCTTCAATGCGTTCATTTGAAGATTCCCGATCGGTTTGGCCGGCGAAACGCCGCCGCGTGCAATGGCGGCAATACATGCTGCATTGATCGGTGACCAAGAACAGGACGCGGTCCGGATAACGATGGGTCAGTCCCGGAACCGGCGAGTCTTTGTCTTCGTCGAGCGGATCAAGCAAGTCATGTTTTCCGATTGTCATCTCGTTGATGCTCGGAATGGCTTGTTTGCGAATCGGACAATTCGGATTGTCCGGGTCGATCAAAGTCAAAAAGTAAGGAGTGATCGCCATCCGAAAACGGGAAAGGACATTGTTGATTTGCTCTTCTTCTTCCTTAGGCAAATCAATGAAGGTTTTTAGTTTGTCCACCGAGGTGATCCGGTTTTTGACCTGCCAATGCCAGTCATTCCACTGTTCGGAGGTCACATTCGGGAAATATTTGGCTTTTCGGCCCAGATAATTGTCATTAACGATTAGCATTATCATCACTCCTTCGGTTCATATCTTTTGACGAATAAATCAAATAACGGCTTGGATTCGCGTAGCAGATTCAGCGCCAGTTCGGCGTGACCGGCCGTATAACCGTTGCCGATGATCATGACGGCTTCCGAAGCGATTCCTTCGGCTCCCAAAGCGGCTTTCGTAAACGAAGTGGCCATGCTGAAGAAATAAACCGTTCCGGTCGGTTTGGTCAGAAGGATCGAAGTCATTTCCGTATTCGGAACATTGACGCAATTGATGGTGACGTCAACCTTCTGGTTGTTGTTGACTCGCAGCACTTCATGATAAACGGTCATCGGATCGCGAGCATCAACGATGATGATCTCATCGCATACATTCAGCGATTTCAAGTCCTCCAGTTTGCCCGGATTGCTCAAAAGACCGATGATCTTCCCGGTTGGTCCGGCGTTTTTCCGGGCTTGATAAGCGCAAAGCACGCCGCTCTTTCCTCCGGCTCCCAGAATAAGAACGGAATCGCCTTTTTTAACCAGTTTGGCGACTTGAGCCGGAGCTCCCGCGACATCCAAAGCGGACAAGACCAAGTGTTCGCTCAAATCGCTGGGAATTTTTGCGTAGATCCCGGTTTCGAACAGAATGGCTTGGCCATCAATGTCGACCTGATCTTTTTCCATATGCAAAGCTTTGATGGCTTTTATTTTCAAAGGGGTCAAAGAAAGGGAAACCAAAGTGACGATTTTATCGCCAACCTTCAGATCGCGGTGCAGATTTTTTCCGATTTGTTTGATTCTCCCAAGCAGCATGCCGCCGCTTCCGGTAACCGGATTTTGCATCTTTCCGCGTTTCTTCACGATTTCCATGATCATCTGCTTCATGGCTTCTTCATCTTTGTTGGTGGCGTTTTTGATCTGGGTGAACGAAGCTGAGTCAATGTTCAAGGTCTGAACATCGATCAAGATCTCGTTATCCTGACAAATCATGGTATTATCCAAAACATCGGCGGCTTGTGGCAAAACGCCGACCGGGGAAATGACCCGGTGAGTTCCGTAAGGGCAAGGTTTGTTCATATTTTCTTCTCCATTCTAAGTATTCTTCTGGCCTCTTCCGGGGTCGCAATGGCGCGGTTATGCGCGATCGCCATTTTTACGACTTTATGAACCAATTCAGCGTTGCAAGAAGCCAGAACGCCTTTTTCAATGTATAAATTGTCTTCCAAACCGACGCGGACATGGCCGCCGCTAGCTACCGATAATTCAGCCAGACTGAATTCGTATCTTCCGATCCCGGCGACACTGAAAGTGGCATCCGGAGGAATGCTGCCTCGCAAAAACTCAAAATCCCGTTCTTCTCCGGTCATTCCGCCGTTTACTCCCAAAACAAAGCTGAAGTGGAAAGGCGGATTGATGAAGCCTTTTCTGGCCAGCCGCAAAATCGTATCGATATGGCCTTTTTCAAAGCATTCCAGTTCCTTAAAAATATGGCGGTCTTCCAAATTCTTCGCAAAGTATTTGATGTCGTTTTCGGTGTTGATGAAAATGTCATCCCCTCCGAAATTTAACGTGCCGCAGTCCAGAGTGGCCATTTCCGGGTTCAGGGTCACGGGGAACAAACGTTCATCGCGGCTCATTCCGACGGCTCCGCCGGTTGAGACCTGAATGATCACTTGAGGGCACTTCTGCTGAATGGCTTCGATGATCTCTTTAAATCTTTGGGCATCTTGCGTCGGTCTTCCGTCATCAAAACGCGCATGAAGATGAATGATGCTGGCGCCGGCCAAATAAGCCTGAAAAGCGGATTCAGCCATTTCCGAAGCCGTATAGGGAACGGCCGGATTCATAGTTTTGGTGACTTCCGCACCGGTCAAAGCACAAGTTATGATCAATTTTTCCATCGTTCATTTCCTCTGAAGAGGCTTGGGAACCACGCAGGTTCCGCTGGCGCTGGCGACTAGAATCGGGTGTTCCAAAAACTTGGCGGCGGAAGGACCAACTTCCGGTTCGGCCGCGATGACTTTATAACATTCGAATTCCATTTTTCGGGAAGTATTGCCTACTTCGGTGATCTCGCCGATCACTTCCAAATAATCACCGGCGTAAACCGGGGCCAAAAAATCCACTTTGTCATAAGCCCGGAACAGGCCTTCATCGCCATCCTGGCGAATCAACAACTCGGTGGCCACATCTCCGAACAAACCCATGATCCGGGCGCCATCGACGAGATTTCCCCCATAATGGGCATCATGAGCGGACATTCTCAAACGTAACATGATTTTCATAATATAGCTCCTTTCATCGGAATGACTTGATCAATGATCAGCGTGGCTTCGGTCGCGGCCACCACTTGTTCGATGGTATAGCTCGGATGGATCTCCAAAAGGTGAAGTCCGTCCGCCCGCACTTCCATGACGGCCATGTCGGTCACGATCAAATTTACTTCTTTATAAGCCGTTAAGGGCAAGGTGCACCTCTTTAAAATCTTCGATTTCCCGTTGTTGGTATGGGGCATGGCAATGATGACTTTTTTGGCCCCGACCACCAGATCCATGGCTCCCCCCATCCCGGGGACTTTCTTTCCGGGGATGATCCAGGAAGCCAAGCTTCCTTCTTCATCCACTTCCAAAGCCCCCAAAACGGTGACATCAACATGTCCGCCGCGAATGAACATGAAGGAAGTCGCGGAATCAATGAAGGCTCCGCCGGGAACGATGGTCGCCGGGATCCCGCCCGCGTTGACCAATTCTCCCGGTTCAGCGGCCAAAGGACCGATGCCGATGATCCCGTTTTCCGATTGTAAAATGACATGTTTGTCCGCCGGAAGATAATTGGCGACCAAAGTCGGAGTTCCGATTCCCAGATTGACGACGTCGCCGTCGTTCAATTCCAAGGCGATCCGCATTGCTGCAATAATCTTTCCATCCATCATCGTTCCTCCCTGACCACAAAATCAACCAAAGGGTATTGGGTTATGATGCATTCCGGATCAATGGCCTCCACGACTTCGGAAACCGAAGCGATGACCAAATCGGCGGCCATGGCCATGATCGGATTGAAGTTGCGCATGGTTTTCCGATAGCGAAGATTTCCGAATTTATCTGCGATGGCTCCGCCGAGCAAGGCCAAATCCGCATGCAGCGGTTCTTCCAACAAGTAATCTTTGCCTTTGACGCGAATGACGGTCTTTCCGTCCTGGACGATGGTGTTTAGCCCGGTTGGCGTCAAAATGCCGCCCAGACCGGCCCCGTCCGCCCGGATCTGTTCAACCAGCGTTCCTTGGGGAACCAAAATGACGTTAAGGCTCCCGTCTTGCATTTGCGTTCCGGCGGTCGGATTGGTTCCAATGTGCGAAGCAATCAAAGTCTTGACCCGGTGCGCAACAATCAGTTTCCCGACGCCCTTGTCTTCGAAACCACCGTCATTGCAAATGATGGTCAAATCCTTGACCTCGGTTTCCAAAATGGCGTCGATCAGATAATCCGGACTGCCGTTGGACAAAAAGCCGCCGACCATGATCCTCATTCCGCTTTTTACGTATTTTTTAAAGTCTTCCCGGTTGATAAACCCTTTCATGAACCCTCCTATCGCGGCGGCATGATCACGGCTTCGCCGACGATCACGGTTTCTTGATTTTGGTTTTTGGCGATGCAGTCAAAAACCACCCGGTTCTTATCGGAAAGGACCTCTTTGATGGTGACGGTCGCCGTGATGGTGTCATTGAGAAAGACCGGTTTCACGAATTTCAGGTTTTGGTTGGTATAAATGCTTCCCAAACCCGGAAGTTCGGTTCCCAAAATGGCACTGAACAAAGAACCGACCAGCATTCCATGAACGATGCGGGTCTTAAAAATGGTGGTTTTCGCGTAGCTCTCATCGAGATGAGCGGGATTGACATCGCCGGATACTTTCGAAAAGCCGATGACATCCGCTTCGGTGAATTTTTTAGACAAAGAACAATGATCGCCGATCTTCAAATTTTCAATCGTGAATTTTCTCAAAACATTCTCCCCTTTCGTAAAAAATGCTGTCGCCTTCGAAAAGACAACAGCGCTTCACTTATCGTGACAGTGGATGAGAAAGTCTCCTATCCACCAAGACCCAAACGGATGAACCCGTTTTTTCTTTCGGCGATGTTTGCCTTTTTCGGCCGCATCGGGGGTTCATCCCCTTGGCATCGGCTCCATACCCAAACAACGCACCTCTGTGTATTACGTCTATTATTATACCCAAAGGTGAAAACGTTGTCAATAGGGATCGCTGGCCGCCGCTGTCTTTTAACCACTCTTCGAATCAAAAAAAGAGATGCAGCAATTTTACATCTCTTTCCGGGGTTGTTTCATTACCAGGCGGCGATTACACCTGTTTGCGAGTCAAAGGGAAGAATTTCGAGTCGGCTTCGGCCATGTGTCCGATAATGAAATCATCGATCAAAAACGAAACAAAAGCGTCGCCATTGACTTCTTCGCTTTCAAATTTGCCTTTCAGTTCCGCGGCTTTCGCCAGGATTTGGAAATGCATCTTTTGATGATCTTCATATTCCGGATATCCCAAATTCAACAAGACCGTTTCCTCAAAAGAAAAATGCGAAGCCAAATGGTCAATCAATTCTTCGATCTAACGAGTAATCAACTCACGCGATGATCCTGATTTCAGATTAATGATCAAAGGATTTCCCATTTCCACGAGATGGCGGTGCTGCCAGTCGATTTCATCGTTTCCGCTTTCCCAGTTGTGATTCCATTCAAAGTAAATGCCGGTCGGAATTGGTTCGGATACTAGACCGTCTTCAAACCGAATGCCCTGGTTCCGCCCGCTTTCTTTGGCTTTATACATGGCATCATCAACGCGTTTGTACCAATTGCGAAAAGACTCATCTTTTCGCAATTCGGCGACGCCAAAACTGGCGGTGATGCGATTGACGATCGGAAATTCGAAGGAAGCAATGGCGCTTCTAAGTTTCTCCGCGACGGCCCCAGCTTTTTCGGAATCTGTCTCCGGAAGCAAAACCACAAATTCTTCTCCTCCCAAACGCGAAAGAATATCGGATTTTCTAATGTTTTGGGCCATAAGGCGAGACATTTTTCCCAAAATGTCGTCTCCGACCGGATGTCCCCAAGTGTCATTGACATTCTTGAAATGGTCAATGTCTGCAATGATCATCGAAACCGGAAACTTGTAACGATTGGCCCGCGAAATTTCTTCAGCAGCGCGTTTATGAAAATAGAAGCGATTGTATAAACCCGTCAGCTCATCATGCATGGCTTCTTTTTCCAACCGACGTTCATGCTCGACTTTTTTATTCACGTCCCGAGCCGAAGCGTAGACATATTTTCCGCTTTTTTTGCTCGCCATTCCAAATAGACATATCGATCGTCTATGGCTCGGCAGCGGCTGACAAAATCCCCAAGTTCTTCGGTTTTCGCCACTCTCTGAACCGCTTCTTTAGTAAAAGTGCGGTCTTCTTCGTGAACCAAATCGAAAAAACGGCAGGTCTTAAGCTGTTCGAAAGAAAAGCCAAGCGCTTTTTCAAACTGGAAATTGATTTTAAGGAAATGGCCTTCCAAGTCTGCAACAAAAAAAATGTCAAGATCGATTTCAAACGGGTCGCAGTTTTCCGGATTAAGCCCACGTTGCTCTTTGAGTTGTCTTCGGCGATGCATGCCAAATGACTGACATCCTCTGGGATGACCGTCATTTTGATCCATCGATCCGCCTCCGGTCCGCGCAATTCAAAACTTTGAAGCGATGAAGTAATCACGGCTCGCTTTAAACGATCATGCCATTCGGCGTTTGGAAGGGTCCTTAGCAGGCTCTTCCCAATGAGATCTTTCTTTCGGACCCCAAATAATTTTTCGAAAACGGCGTTGACGCTCTTAAAAACAAAATCCTGCGGTTTTCCATCCGCGGAAAATACCGCTTCAGAATAGGAAAAGGCCATTGGCAATTTCTTGAAAAATGACAAGAATGATTGCAAAGGCATAAGAGTTCCTCCCTTTGAAACGCTTAGTCAGCTTATCCCAATGTCAAAATTTGGTAAGTTCCAAAAACAAAGGCATAAAGACTGACGATCCCGAAGAGGATGACGGTAACCGAATAATCATGTTGGCGCAACATCGCCAACAAGGAAAAAGTCAGCGTCAGTCCGCTAAAAACCCAACTGACGAGGATCGGAATCGCAAAAACCCAGTTTCCGAAAAAACCCGCTCCCGCGATCGGATCAAACAACCAGTTAATGATCAAGAGGGCCACCAACGAAATGACCAACGCCATGAAGACCCATAATGCCCATTTCCCAAATTTGGATTGTGACAATAACTGCATGTAAACTTTCCTCGCTTTTCTTAAGTGATTTTTATTCGCTTTCAAGGGCTTTCTTTACATAGGTTGGCAAAACAAAAGCCGCTTGATGGATGTCTTTGTTATAGTACTCCAAACCGAAGGAACCCAGAAGTTCTTCGTTCGCCTGGAACTCATTTGGCTGATGGAGTTTCGAAGCAAACCCAAACAGCCAATGGCCGCTTGGATATGTGGGGATGAAAGCCTGGTAAACGGTCGCGATCGGGAACAAAGCCGCCAGTTTTCGATGAGCCCGGATCATTTCGGCGCGGGTATTGTTGAAATAAGGGCTTTCATGCTGATTGACCAGAATTCCCTCCGAGCCGAGGATCCGATGGCAGCCTTCATAAAACTCTTTCGTGAATAGCCCTTCCCCGGGACCAATCGGATCGGTCGAATCAACGACGATCAAATCGTAGTAATCTTGGGCCGTTTGCACGAATTTGGCTCCATCTTCAAAATGAAGCCGGACGCGAGGATCCGTCAGTTTGCAGGCCGTCAGGGGCAAGAGTTCCTGACATTTCCGAACCACCTCTTCGTCAATCTCCACCATGTCGATCCTTTCGATGGCCGGATACTTGGTTAGTTCGCGTACCGATCCCCCATCGCCGCCGCCGATGACCAAAACTTTTCGGATGGTTGGATTGACGGACATCGGCACATGGATCATCATTTCATGGTAGATGAATTGATCTTTTTCATTGGCCATCATAATGTCATCAAGAGTAAAAAACCTCCCCAGTTCAAAGGAATCATAGAAATCAATCTTTTGAAACTTGGTCTGATGGGAATAAAGATGTTTTTTTACTTTGACGCTGAATTTAATGCTGTCGGTCCAGTATTCGCTAAACCATTTTTCCCTCATCGGCCTACTTCATTCTCGGGATGTTCATCCCGTAAAAAATTTCCACCATTTCCTGGTTGATTTCCTGGCGGATCAGTTTCGTTTCATCATCGGACAATTGGTCGCTGCTGACATTGAAAAGATAATTATCCAAGACCAAAGTGTTAAGCATCATCTTGGTGTGAAAAATATTGTTGTACGCCAAATTCATGTCCACAATCGTATAGTTTGCTTCGATGTCGTCGTCAATGTAATCCTGAACCGAATCAATGTCATGGTCCAAATAGTGTTTTTCACCGTTCAGATCGCGAGTAAAGCCCCGGACCCGATAGTCAATGGTAATGACATCAGAATCAAAAGACTTAATCAAATAATTCAAGGCTTTCAGCGGGGAAATCTCGCCGCAAGTGGAAACGTCGATGTCGACCCGAAAAGTGCTGATTTTGTTATTCGGAAAACTTTCCGGATAAGTGTGAACCGTCAAATGGCTTTTGTCCAAATGCGCCAGCAGCGTTTCCTTTAAAGGCCTGACTTCTTCCGGAGAAACGGAGTTTCCTTGTTCATCCTGGTATTCCGCGATCAAGACCGCCACGCTCGCCCCTTGAGGCTCATAATCCTGGGTAGCGACGTTGAGAATCTTGGCGTTGATGATTTTGGTTACTTCCGTCAGGATTTTTTTTAAGCGGGCGCTGTTATATTGCTGGTTGATGTATTTGATGTACGATTTACGCTCCGAATCGTCGCGGGTGTAGCAAATATCATAAATATTGAAACTAAGGGTTTTGGTTAGATTGTTGAAACCGTAAAGTTTAATGAGGGATTTCTTTTTGACCATGTGTTTCTCCTAATCTGATGTCCCATCATTTTTTTGAAAATGATGAATTCCAGTTTCTTGGAAGTCTCTTTCCGAGCTCAATCTTTTCATTGATTATATATTATTTTCCGGGGTTTTTCAAGGCGCGGATTTATCCAACCAGCATGGCCGCCATCACCAGAATGTTTAAAACCAAAAGCCCGGCGGGAATGATCACAAACAAAATATTCATTCGGTTTTTAAACTTTACCAAAACGGCTGTTTCTAAAGCCGCGGAGATGCTTTGAATTGTAAGAGTGATGAAAAAGAAAATGTTCACCAGCTTCAAATCCAAAGTTGACCCGAAAACAGCAATTCTGCTTCCCAATCGGTCAATCTGACGATCAAAACCAAAAGCAAAAACAAAAATGATAACATCAACATGGCATTCCAAACAATTCGGTGAATCGGGGTTCGCCGCAAGACTTCGGTTTGTTCGGATTCCTCGAATTCGTCGATGAGATTTCGGAAAGCGGCATCCTCATCCTCGCCATTCGCCATTTTTTCACGGCACTTGGAGAGCATCACAGCCGTGATCTTTTCCATTCGAATCTGGTTTTTTGGACCATGGTCGAAACCATATCGGGAATGGACGTATTTTTTGATTTTTTCTTCCATCATTTCTCATCTCCCAAAAACACTTCCAGAATATTCTTTGCGCTCTTCCAAGTTTTTCGGTATTCGTTAAGTTTTTCTTTTCCGGCGGCGGTGATCGAATAGTACTTTCGGCGATGGTTGTGGTCGGCAGAAACCCAGTAAGATTTGATCAGGGATTCCTTCTCCAGTCGTTTGAAGCAAGTATACATGGTGGCTTCGGTCAAAGCAAACTGACCGGCGCTTTTCTTCGCCAGCTCAATGTTTACCTGATAACCGTAGTTATTTCCTTTTTCCAAAATGGACAAAATAATGGGGGCAGTATAACCTCGCAGTACATCTCCGGTCAGATTCATCACGGCCTACTTTCATTACCAAACGTTTGAACCAGTTTACCATTAAATACCTAATCTGTCAATGCATTATCCGAAGCCGTTCTGCTTTTTAGGAAAAATCCGCGCTTTTAGGACGAAGAAATAAAGAGGCCCATCCAACTGACCGACAGACCGATGTATCCCAAAGCATAAATGAAAAAGCGAAAGAAAAAATCGCCAATCCGGGATAAGCGATGCTTTCCAAGAAAATACGGGGCCAGAAAAAGCAATCCCTGCCCCCAAATAAAAGTTTGGGATAAAAATTGTCAGTCGGGACCTTCAGCCCTCCCCAACGAACGATCGGAACCAGCAAATGGAAAAATAGAATGACAAAAAAAGGAAAATAGTTTTGGGGCGCCATCCTTTTACTGTTTTCGGATCCGCCTTCAACTTTCCAATGTTGTTTTTGATTAAATAGAGTGATCAAATGCCAAAACTCCCGCCACTCCGAACCCATACAGGACGATCCAGAAAATTCTTTGCCCCAACAAAAGCAGGACCAAACCGATGTTGCTCGAAAGCAGAATCAAAATGAAGAAAATGGATATGGCCTAAACATAACCGGCTTTTAATTTCATTTTACATTCCAAAAACAATAAAGATGGAAAACCCGAAAAACGGTCTTCCATCTTTTTTATTATAGCATAATTTCTTGCGAAAACAACCGCGATGTTTTTCGTCCCTTGCTAGGCTCAATTCTTCTCGTTGTCACAAACCTTTTTCATTTCCCGTTTCTTGGCATACATCAGATCATCCAAGTGCTTTAAGAATTTTTCGGAAGTTGGGTACAAATTGCGATCGTATGTGTCATACCCCATGCTAAATTCGATCTTGTACTCAGAAGAATTCGATTCATGGAATTCTTTGACGGCCGCATTGATGCAACTGACGGTTTCTTTCAAAACTGCTTGGTCTTGGGTGTTGAGCACAATGCAAAACTCGTCGCCTCCGTAGCGCGAGATAAAATCCGAAGCATTGATGCAATCCTTCAACAAAGCCGCGAACTGGACCAAAGCGCGATCCCCGACATCATGACCGTAAGTGTCATTGATGATTTTGAATTGGTCCAAATCCAGCCAAATGGCGGAAAATCCCCCATTATTCCCGGAACTGCTGATCTTGACTTTCAGATAACTGTCCAGAGCTTGTCGGTTGTAAACGCCGGTCAAATAATCGGTTTTCATGCTTCGATTATGAATGTCCAAAAAAACAAGGAATAATGACAAAACGACTCCGTTTAAAATCAGCGAATATCCCTCGAAGATAATTTGAAAAATGATGCAAAATACCGGTGGGAACGGGAAAAACACCAATGAAAAAAAGTATTTCTTCTCGATGATCTTCCGATTAAAAACTATTAACAGAAATGCGGCGGCGACGGTAACAAGCGTTAATCCAACGGATATGAAATAAAGCGGACCGCGGTGATAAACATTGGCACCGTCAATGTAATAGAACCAACCGGTGAATTGGGAAGCAATGACCATGGCGAGATGGGCCAAAAATACCCAGAACAAAGGAAGAAAAAACTTCTTAACCTTCTTTTCATCATTAAATACTTGTAAGTAGACGTATAGGAGCCACCCGAAAGGAACAATGGGGTTTCCCGCGAAAATCAAGAAATTACCGACTTGGTTCAAAAAGGGATAATAATCCTGGTTTAACCCGTCACACCGGCTAAAAATATCAATGACCAACATCAGAGCCGTAAAGAAAAGTATATAAAAATACAGCCGGAACTGCAAAGATTTTCTTTCGACCGTCTGAATAGAATGAAGATAAATAATAAACAAAAGTATAATTGAAAAAATGTTTATTACAATGTTAAACTCCAAATCCATTGGTGGAACTCCTTGGTATTAAGATTTTAAGTCTCGCCCAAGCCGATTGGTTTGCTTGGTCATGTGAATAAAAAACCTTTTCCTGCTTTTATTATACTTGATTTTGTGAAATAAGGAAATGTATTTGTGAAATATCTGTTCAAAAAACTAACTTTTTGGGGGGGAATGGATTCACGGTTTCCGGCGCTCCAAATAAAAAATATAAACCCGTTCGCAATATGAACGGGTCTTGTTGTTTGGAAAAATGGCGGAGGAGAAGGGATTTGAACCCTTGCACCAGTTCCCCGGTCTGCTCGCTTTCGAGACGAGTCCCTTCAGCCGCTTGGGTACTCCTCCGTGGCCTTTTTTTCGAAGAAAGAAAGCCGGAAAGTTATTTCTTCCCCGGAAATATCTAAATTTCCTTTGAGTATTATATCACACTCAATCCGTTTTTTCAACGAAAACCCAAATTAATAAACTAAAAGGCGAAGCTCCAAACTTCGCCTTTTTGATTTGCTCCATTGGTTCAAAGGCCTTCCTTCGAAAGCATCAAAGGCTGATTCAATAAATCTCGGTCTCATCATCCGGGAGTTCCGAAATGTGCTTTACATGGCGAGTAACCTTCTCTTCTTCTTCCGAAACGAAGGCATATCCCGGTTTAAAGGCCAGATCGCGAGCAGTTTCTCCGAAAAGCCGCACCATCATAAACAAAGCTTTCCAACATTGATCATAACCGGATAAATCATAAGTCATCATTAAGTCGGTTCCTTGTCTTTCGGTTAGGTAAAGAAGCAGGTGTTTTTGGGATTTCCCCGTCGAAACTTTAAATTGGTTTCGAAATCCGACTTGCCACTTCATCATCTTCAACAACTCACCTCGCAGGTGCCTTTCCAGGTGATCGATGGCATAAAGGATTTCTTTTCGCCATAAACCTTGGGCTGCATAGACCGTGACCCACACCAAAATTCGTTGCAACAGTCGCGAAAAGCTTTTTCGCTTGGTTTTTTTATTCGGTATAAAGAATCATCGGTGCGGGGGTTATTTAAAAAGCGGCAATCTTTGTCAAGTAAAACGACGCGGATTGGTTTTGGTTTCGAAACTGGTCTTTTTTGAATCACCGTGAAATCAATTCGGTTCCCGTCTTTATATTGGACAAGATAAGCATAACGATCATGGCCCCGCTTTGGATTTCCCCCCATATTGTCAGGTTTTTAAAGGATCATGATCTCGCCGAAACTATTAACCCAAGAATCGTCTTGAACAAATGGATCAAGATCAGTAACCAGATAAACGATGTCGAAATCGGAAAAAATGTCCGTTCTTTCGTCCCCGCAGGCCCGAAATTCGTTTAACCCGGCCGCTCTGACCAGCGGATTGGTTTTCGCGAACCCAGAATCAGTTCATACATTTCTTTTTCAGTTCTCATATTTGCCTCTTCAGAAATTATACCCTGAAGCCGAAAGAAAAACACTCCATAAAATGGAGTGTTTCCAATCTTAGTGATGTTTTTCGCCCGGGATGAAGTTGGCGCGCATTTTTCCGATCAGATTGATGCGGTCTTCTGCGAATTTATTGGCGACCAGTTGGGTGTTGAGGTGGTTCTTTTTCGAATAAGCGAAAATGACCAGCAAACGATCATAAATTTGTTTGATAATTCCCAATGTTCTTTCGCGGTTATAGGGCGGATTGAATTCCTGATAAACATTGACGACGCCGCCGGCGTTGATGACGTAATCCGGAGCATACAATATATCTCGATCCATTAACATGTCGCCATGTTTCTTTTCATCCAACAAAACATTGTTGGCCGCGCCCGCCACCACTTCGCATTTGAGTTGAGGAATGGTATCGTCATTAAGGATGGCACCGACGGAATTTGGTGAAAAGATGTCGCATTTAACAGAATAAATTTCTTCGCATTTAACCGGGGTAGCCCCAAGTTCTTTGACGGCCCGGTCGACTTTTTCCGGTTTGATGTCGGTAACAATCAGTTTTGCTCCTTCTTTATGAAGGTATTCGCAAAGAGTATAACCAACCGCTCCCAAGCCCTGAACAGCGATGACTTTCCCTTTTAGACTGTCATCTCCCCATTTTTCTTTGGCCGCGGCTTTGATGCCCCAATATACTCCGTAAGAAGTAACCGGAGATGGATTTCCGGACATATCCGCCCTCCCGTTGACATAATTAGTTTCTTTCATGATATTGTCAACATCGAATTCGCTGATGTTCATGTCTTCTCCGGTAAAGAAACGTCCGCCCAAAGACTGAACAAAACGTCCGTAAGCTCGCAGATAAGCTTCGTTTTTGACGGTCCCCGGATCTCCCAATAAAACGGATTTTCCCCCGCCGCAATTGCAGCCCGCTGCCGAACATTTGTAAGTCATTCCTCTGGATAATCTGACGACATCGAATAAAGCGTCGTCCTCATTAGCGTAATTGAATAATCTAGTCCCCCCGATGGCCGGTCCCAAAACGGTGTCGTGAATGGCGGTAATTCCTTTTAACCCCGTGGCTTTGTCATAAAAATAGATAATCTGTTCGTGTCCATACTTTTCCATGTAGTCAAAGACTTTCATAACATTCCTCCAATTTCTTTAGTACACTTTTGGACTTTCTTGCCCAACCAGCACCCGAAGTGCTCCCTGAGCCAGTGACAGCATTTCATTTTCCCCCGGATAAACGAGTACCTCACTGATGAAACTAACCCTTTCGATTAAGTGGCTGACCAGATACTTCCCGTATGCCAGTCCGCCGGTCAAAACGATGCAATCCACCTGGCCCTTGAGGACGGTGGCGCATGCTCCGATTTCTTTCGCGATCTGATAAATCATGGCGTCAAAAATCAGTTTCGCGTACTCATCTCCTTGTTCAATTCTCTTGACGACTTCCCGGGCATCGTTGGTTCCCAAATAACCAGCTAAGCCGCCGTTGCCGTAATTCATCCTTTTGATGTCTTCAAGCGTGTATTTTCCTGAGAAGCACATCGCGTAAAGTTGCCCGATCGGAACTCCTCCGCTTCTTTCCGGAGACATTGGGCCGTCCCCGTCCAAAGCATCGTTGACATCAATGACTCGACCGTGCTGATGAGCCGCCACGCTGATTCCGCCCCCCAAATGGACGACGATCATGTTCATGTCTTCATAGCGCCGCCCTTTATCATTGGCAACTTGGCGACCGATGGCTTTGTGATTCAAAGCGTGAAAAATGCAATTTCGATGAATGAGCGGCATTCCGGAGATCCGGGCAATCTCTTCCATTTCATCAACGGCGACCGGATCAACGATGAAGGAGGGAATTTTTAGGCTATTTCCAATTTCAAAGGCTAGGAGAGCCCCTAAATTGGAGGCATGTTCCCCGCGTTTGGCCAAACGAAGATCGGAAATCATGGTCTCATTGATCAGATAGGTCCCGCTCTGCATCGGTCTGAGCATTCCCCCTCGGCCACAAACCGCTTGCAAAGTGGAAATGTCAAAATGAAACTCTTCCAAGGTCTTCAGAATGACTTCTTTTCGAAAGTTAAATTGGGAGGCCACGTTTGGAAATCTTTGGATCTCCTCCGTCGGGTGGCTGATTTTCCGCTCAAACCGCAATTTTTCGCCATCGAAAATAGCAATCTTCGTGGATGTTGAACCGGGATTGATGACAAGAATCAAGTTTCCCAAATTAATCACCCCTTTTTGGTCGTTAGAAATCGCTTTCATGATTATTATACTCGCTTCCGTTTCATTTCTCAATCCTTTTCGGAAGCAAAAAAATAAATTCGGGCCGAATGGATCCAACCCGAATTTTTGATTTTTATGATGGTTTCATGCAATTTTTGGAAAGGAGCGAAAAGGTTTCGGCCGCCAAAGCTGAGCCGAGGAAAGGACCAATGATAAAGATCCAAATCTGCTCCAGGGCCACTCCGCCTTGAAGGATCGCGGGAGCCAAAGACCGAGCCGGGTTAACGGATGTTCCGGTCAGGTTGATTCCCAAAATGTGAACCAAAGTTAAAGTAAGCCCGATCACCAACCCAACAACGGCGGTATTTTCGGTTTTGCTGGTCACTCCCAAAATGGCCATGACAAAAACAAAAGTCAAAATCACTTCAACCAGCAAGCCGATGAACAAAGCCGGCGTTCCGTCATAGCCGATGACGGCGGTATTGACGGCGTTTCCGCCCAAATTGATATTGTCTTTCAAAATCAGCCAAAGCACCAAACTTCCCAAAATGGCGCCAATGACCTGGAAAAGGACATAAAATAAGAAATCTTTTCCGGACATCTTTTTGCTGATCAGCATGGCCAGCGAAACGGCCGGGTTAACATGGCAGCCGGAAATGTTTCCGATGGAATAAGCCATTGCCACAATGGTCAGACCGAAAGCCACGGCTATCGCCAAATAATCATTGGTGATGACCGCCGCTCCGCAACCGAACAAGACCAAAACAAATGTCCCGATCATTTCGGCGAAGTAAGCTTTGAAATTTAAGGAACAGCACTTCATTTTTATCCTCCTAGATTTCATTGATATTCTTTATCAACGCGCTAATTATATCACAAAACATTTAATTATTGGAGATTAATTTGTTCAAAGGTCAAAGGCATGACCACGCTTAAATCTATGGCCAAAATGATCATGAAGGCCAACAGCCCGCCAGCGGTCAAAGCCAGGAATAAGGAATAAATAAGCGGAACAATGATCAGAATGTTCCAAACCAAATTGTGGCTGAGGGCCACATGGCGAACGATCTTGTTCTTTATAAAAACATTCGTATAGATCGACAGCACTCCGAACAAAGCCGGGATGAAAAACAGAAACGAGGCTCCGCTTAAGACCAATCCCGTCAGGATGGCCAAAACCACATTGACAAGGATCCCCGAAACAATGAAGGCGGTTCTTGATTCCTCTTTTTTAACCAATTTATGATATATGAAGTACATCGAGGCCGCTCCTAGCAAAAGGAACAGAGCAGTCGGTAAGCCGGTATGGTCCATAAGCATATAAGTCGGCGACCAAATCGTTCCCCCAACAAAGGCCAAAAGAAGGCTCAAAAGTAGTCCCAGAATGGCATAAACGAGAATGGCTCCGATTATGATTCCAACAAATTTCAAAATGCTTAACGGTCGAAGGCGTTTCTTGATGATCAGATAGACGGCGATGCCGAGCAATAAGGCCAACACCACAAAGCTCATGATCAATCCGGCGGTTTCCGAAAAATGGATTATGACCCCGGGCAGGATCATAAAGAATACCTGACTGCTTTCGGCTTGGAAATAATCCACATCGGAGTATTGGCTGTTTGAGGAAAATTCTTCAACCAGAGGAACGATTTGCGATCCGTAGCTTTGGATGGTGCTCAAATCGATGTTGACATAAGCATCTTCGGGAGTATGGTAAGTGGCAACACTGTCCAACGTGGAAAAATTGATCCCCGCTTTTCCGATTCCCAGAAACTCCTGAAAATCGGTCGCATTGGGCATGATCGAATAAACCGCCGTCGCAATGCTATATGAGGTTGGATTTTTTGAGAATTTGTAAAAATCCATCACTTTCGCGTTGTTGCTGCTGGTTTCAAACATATAGACCGGCCCTTTGACTCCCCGGGCTTCTATGTTGATGACAAAGCCAATCTTGTCCATCAACTCCGTTTCCGTAACCGCCATTTTTGCGCCGATCAAACCATTTTCTTCCGCGTCGGTCATCAGCAGGTAAATGGAATTTTGAGGATTAGTGTTTCCGTAAAGACGGGCTATTTCCAAAAGAACGGACAAGCCGTAGCCGTCATCCGCGGCTCCGTATGATCTTCCCAAAGTACCCGATGATCCAACCGGTCCTCTGCAATCATAGTGAGCGACCAAAAGGATGCCGGTCGATGAAGTCCCGGAAATGGTTGCCCAAAGGTTTTTGACATCATAGTCGATCTCTTCTCCGGTTTCAGCGGCGGAATAGTTGTATTCTTCAACATTGGCCGCTCCCACGAATTCCTCTAGTTTGGATTTAAGATAAAGGCGAACTTCCTCGCGGGCTTCCAAAGCAAAAACCGAATGCGGCTCCCGAGAAATCACTTCAATGTAAGAGGCAGCATTGACGGCACTGAATTTTTCTTCAACCCCGCTCATCACCGGAGTCGGTGTTCGCAAAATGAATAAACTCAAGACGAAAGATAACAATGCCACTGATAAAACAATTATTAAATTCTTTTTCATATTTGTCTCCTATTCTTTTTAATACCCATGCCACTAATCTTATCACAAGCCGGAAACAAAATCAAGGAAGTTGTTTAGGTTAGTCATTTACGCTTTTGAAACCATTTCCATAGGTCATTTTCTTGATTTTTTAATGAAAGTAAGTTATAATGATGTAAATTAACGTATAACCTCGATGATATGGACCGAGAGTCTCTACCCTGAAGCCGTAAATTTCAGGACTACGAAATATCAGCTAGAATCACAAATGAGAATCATCAGTTGTGATTTTTGCACATATGGAGTAAAGAGAGATCTCTTTGCTCTTTTTAGTTTTCGAGGATCAAGGAGAAAACATGCAACAAGACACCATTTTGGTATTGGATTACGGAAGCCAGTATAACCAATTGATCGTGAGAAGGATCCGGGAACTTGGGGTCTACAGTGTTCTTTATCCCCATTCAGTTTCTTTGAAGCAAATCCAAGCCCTGGAAAACGTCCGGGGAATCATCCTAAGCGGCGGTCCGCATAGCGTATATCAGGAGAACGCTTTCACCATCGACCCCCGAATTATTCAAAGCGGAATCCCAATTTTGGGAATTTGTTACGGGATGCAACTGATTTGTTTTTCCCAAAATGGAGAAATAAAAAAAACTGAATCCCGAGAATACGGAAAAACCGTCATCCGCGTATCCGATCATCAGTCATTATTCCAAGCAATTCCATCGGTATTATCCGTTTACATGTCCCATGGCGATCAAATCGTGAAACTGCCGGAGGGCTTTAAAGTAATGGCCTCCAGCCAGACTTGTCCTTTCGCGGCCATCGGCGATCAAAACCGGAAAATTTACGGGGTGCAATTCCATCCCGAGGTTCAGCATACCGAACACGGAATGGACATCCTGAACAATTTTCTCCGCGTTGTCTGCGAGATCATTCCCAGTTGGAGCATGGAGAACTACATCAGCGCGCAAACCGAAGCCATCAAAATGGAAGTCGGGGATAAAAGAGTGCTCTGCGGAATCAGCGGCGGGGTTGATTCGGCGGTCGCGGCTTTGTTGATTCACAAAGCCATTGGCGATCAGCTCAGCTGCGTTTTCGTTGACCATGGTCTTCTTCGCAAACATGAAGCCAATCAAGTCATGGATACTTTCCAAAATAAATTCAATATCCAGGTCAGATTGGTAAACGCCAAGGACCGTTTCCTTGATAAATTGGCCGGCGTGACCGATCCGGAACAGAAACGAAAAATCATTGGCAATGAGTTCATTCGGGTTTTTGAAGAAGAAGCCATAAAAATGGGCATTTTTGATTATCTGGCTCAGGGAACGCTTTACACCGACATCATCGAATCCGGTACTTCAACCGCTTCCAGAATAAAGTCTCATCACAATGTTGGCGGACTGCCGAAAGACATGAATCTGAAACTCCTTGAACCTCTCAAACAACTATTCAAAGATGAGGTACGGGTGTTGGGCAAAGAACTTGGTCTTTCCGACGACATCGTCAAGCGGCAGCCTTTCCCGGGCCCAGGGTTGGCCATCAGGATCCTTGGAGACGTGACCGAAGAAAAACTGCAAATGGTTAGGGAATCCGATGCCATCCTCCGCGAAGAGATCGCCAAAGCCAAACTTGACGAAAAGATCTGGCAATATTTCACCGTTTTGACCAATGTCAAGTCGGTTGGGGTCATGGGGGATGAACGGACTTACGATTCCACCATCGCCATTCGGGCCATTACTTCCATTGATGGAATGACGGCCGATTGGGCGAAGATCCCGTGGGAAGTTCTGGATTTGATTTCGCGAAGGATTGTCAATGAGATCAAAGGTGTCAATCGAATCGTTTATGACATCACTTCAAAACCGCCGGCGACGATCGAATGGGAATGAAAAGGAGATAAATATGAATGATTTACACGGAAAATTAATCATGGAGGGACTAACTTTCGACGACGTCCTGATGATCCCTCAAAAATCGGAGGTTTTGCCCACCGAAGTTGTTTTGGCCACCAAACTGACGAATTTGATTTCCCTAAACATCCCGATCGTCAGTGCAGCGATGGATACCGTGACGGAAGCTGAAATGGCGATTGCTTTAGCCAGACAAGGCGGGATTGGTTTCATCCATAAAAACATGTCAATCGAAGATCAAGCCAAACAAGTGAAACGGGTAAAACTTAGTGAAAATGGCATGATCACTGAACCCATTACTCTAAAGAAGGAGCAAACGCTCAAAGATGCCATTTCCCTCATGGGTTATTATCACATTTCCGGACTTCCGGTTATCGAGGAAAGCGGTCTTCTGGTAGGCATCATCACCAACCGGGATTGCAAGTATCGCGATGACTTCGATACAAAAGTCGAAGACATCATGACCAAGAAAAATCTGATTACCGCTCCGATCGGAACCACGCTTGACCAAGCCAAAGACATTTTGCTTTCGCACCGGATCGAGAAATTGCCCATCGTGGACAAAGCTTTCAGACTTAAAGGTCTCATCACCATCAAAGACATCGATAAAGCCCTCAACTACCCTTTCAGCACCAAAGACGGACGGGGAAGGTTGCGGTGCGGGGCCGTGGTTGGAGTCAACGATGAATCGCTTACCAGGACAGCTGCCTTGGTTGAAGCCGGAGTGGACATCATTGCCGTTGATTCAGCCCACGGACATTCACTTGGCGTTTTGGAAACGGTCCGGGGCATTAAGAAACATTTCCCGAATCTGCCGATCGTTGGCGGCAACGTGGTGACCAGACAAGGGGCTTTGGATTTGATCGAAGCTGGAAGCGACTGCATAAAAGTTGGGATTGGACCGGGATCAATTTGCACTACCCGGGTCATTGCAGGAGTCGGAGTACCTCAAATCACCGCCATCAATGAAGTCTATCAGGTTTGTAAAGAAAAAAACATTTGCATCATCGCCGATGGCGGCATTAAGTACAGCGGCGACATTTGCAAAGCTTTGGCGGCCGGGGCCGATGTAGTCATGTTGGGAGGATTGCTCGCGGGAACCGAAGAAGCTCCGGGCGAAGAAATCATTTATAATGGCCGGCGTTATAAAACTTACCAGGGCATGGGGTCTCTGGCGGCCATGAAACGCGGTTCCAGCGATCGCTATTTCCAAAGCAAAACCACCGAAGCCAAAAAACTGGTTCCGGAGGGCATTGAAGCCCGGGTTCCTTTTAAAGGCAAAGTCGAAGATGTCATTTATCAATTGATCGGCGGTTTGCGCTCCGGAATGGGGTACTGCGGCACCAAAAACATCGAAGAACTAAAAAACAACGGAAAATTCATAAAAATTACCAACGCCGGGTTGGTCGAGTCTCATCCGCATAATGTAGAACTGACGGCCACTGCTCCAAATTATTCGAATTAAAAAAGGCGCTGTTAAAGAATTAGTGGTT
>DDXT01000014.1 GCA_002347755.1 Caryophanales bacterium UBA2253 | reverse complement strand
CCAAGGATTACAATATACCCATCCGGATTATTTGGCCAAATGTGCCAAACATCACTTCATTCCGAGCAACTCTCGGAAGGGAAACTGTTTGGACAACGCCTGCTGCGAAAATTTCTTCGGACACTTGAAAGCCGAATGCTTATATTTGGAAAAACCAATGTCAGCAAAAGCACTGATCAAACAAGTTGGGAAGTACATTGCTTTTTACAATCAGGATCGACCTCAGACAAAATTAAAAGGCATGACTCCATTCGAATATCGGAAGTCACACCTTCAATTACTAAATTGATCATTGATGGGTTTTTATTTCAGTGTAAACTTTTAATACCTCAGTTCAGGGATATTCAAAGGGTTTATTTTTGGTTTTTCTTGATGATGTTCATGACAATGACAACCGGGGTACCGATCAAAATGGCCAGGGCAATCTCCAAAAACGAATTGGAAACAAACAGACTCCAAACATAAACGAAGATGGTCCCTTCCGGCTGAAAGGCAAAGTCCTTCGCAAAGAAGAAAAAGCCGTTTTTCCAGACCAAATAAAGCAGGGGCACGACAATGAGCGAATGAATGAAGGTCACCGCGCCCATGGCAAAAGGTACCGAAACTTTGCTGTTTTTGATGAGTTTCGTGAAAAAATTGTAGACATCGCTGGCGATCAAGCCAACGAACATCCTTGGCAAAACCGAGACAATGGGGTTCGTAAACGGTGCATAAAGGGAATATTCCATGAAACTTCTTGTCATGGATCCCAGCCCAAATACCAGTCCCAAAATCAAACCATATTTTCGCCCAAGCAAAATTCCGCCGATGATGACCGGAATGTGAATGATGGTGATCGGAACTGCAAAAACCGTGATATACCCTAATTCCGGCACAAAAGTCATCAATATAATGATGGCAATCAAAATGGCCGCCAAAACCATTTTTCTGATTTCTTCGTTACGTGTTGTACGCTTTGATGAATTTTCCATTTTTTCTCCTTTTTAGGCTTTTAAAAAAGTCCCATAAGTATTGTTCTTGAAAGTCCGAATAAGTCAAGTATGTTCCAAAAAAGGTAACATCTAATCCAGGAATTCGAATTCGTATCCCAAGATGCGAACGGTTTCCCCGGTCTTTACTCCCAGTTTCCGAAGCGCTTCATCGACCCCGAGGGTCCGAATTCTTCGGGCGAATTGTTTAACGCTGTCATCATGATCAAAATCAGTGGCGTCGAAATATTTCTTAATGGTGGCGCCAGTTACATTATATACTCCGTCTTCATCTTTTTCAATAACAAAAGGAGGAGCCGGCGGTGTATATTTATATTCAATGACGGTATCGCGGATATTCTCGTTGAATTGCTCCAGTTTTATGGTTTCCAGCTGCTTAGCAATCGCGTAAACTAGTTCATCAAGATTTTCTTTGGTATGAGCGCTGATGGGGATAATGGTTTTATCCGTGATTTGCGTTTTGAGTTTTTTCAAATTTTCCGCGGCCCCCGGAAGGTCCATCTTGTTGGCGGCGATGATCTGCGGCCTCAGCATCAGTTTCGGGTTGAAAGTTTCCAATTCTTTGTTGATTTTCAAGTAGTCTCCGTAAGGATCGCGATTTTCCAAAGGAGCCATATCCAAAACATGAACGATGACCCGGGTTCGTTCAATGTGACGAAGGAATTGGAATCCCAATCCCGCGCCCTGGCTGGCGCCTTCGATCAGTCCCGGCATGTCCGCCACGACAAAGCTTCTTCCGTCTTTGACCAAAACAACCCCTAGTTGAGGAATCAAAGTGGTAAACGGGTAATCAGCGATCTTGGGCGTCGCAGAACTGACGACGGAAATGATGGTCGATTTTCCGACACTCGGGAATCCAACCAAACCCACGTCGGCGAGTATTTTAAGTTCGATCCGAATCTCCCTTTCCTCGCCCGGCTCGCCTTTTTCGGCGATCATCGGGGTTCGCATCCGGGAGGTGGCAAAAGTGGCGTTTCCGCGTCCGCCTTTTCCCCCTTTGCAGATGACCTCGCGTTGGCCGTGGCGGGTGATGTCCGCGATGACCGTTCCCTGTGTTTGATCATAAATGATGCTTCCGACCGGGACTTGAATGACGATGTCTTCCGCGTCAGCGCCGAAGCATTTGTTCAACCCGCCTTTGACGCCGTCATCAGCGACGATCATTTTCTTATAACGGAAATCAATCAAAGTGGTCAGACCTTCGTTGCCAACAAAAACGATGTCGCCCCCGCGACCGCCGTTTCCTCCGGCCGGTCCGCCTTTCGCAACGTATTTTTCACGACGAAAAGCGACGGCTCCATCGCCGCCTTTTCCCGCCTTTGCAAATAAACTGACATCATCAATGAACATAAATTCTCCGTTCTCATTTATGTTTAAAAAATATGCACCCGAAGTGCATATTTGTTATTTTGTTTCGTAAACAGACACTTGTTTTTTGTCTCTTCCTTTACGCTCATATTTTACATAACCAGTCACAGTTGCAAACAAAGTATTGTCTGAGCCCAATCCAACATTGGTTCCCGGGAATATCTTTGTGCCTCTCTGACGATAAATGATCGATCCAGCATGGGCGTATTCGCCGTCTGCCAATTTGATTCCCAGGCGTTGGCCAACGGAATCACGACCGTTTTTCGTAGAAGATCCGGCTTTTTTGGATGCAAAAAACTGAATGTTAATTTTAAACATGAGATTACCTCCTATTTAGTATATTTTATTTGTAAGTATTTCGCATAATCTTTGCTTATGCCACTTAATGTACTAACCAGATTCACCATAATGGTTTCGGTAAAATCGTTAGTTTCATCGATCACCAATCGCATCGAAGCTTTTTCATTATCAACTTTAAAGCTGTGTTTGGGACAAGTCTTCTCGATCAAGCCCAGACTGACATACATTGCGGTTGAAACGGCACTGCAGACAATGTCCGTTCCGGCTTCCCCATAATTAGAATGACCACTGACGTAAATTTCGCGAACCGTTCCGTTGGGACGGTAAGTTACATTAACCGAAGTCATGATTATCCTTCAATGTTTAAAATTTGGACTTTGGTATACGGTTGACGGTGACCCTGCTTCTTATGATAGTTCTTCTTCGCTTCGTACTTGTAAACGATGATCTTTTTGTTCTTGCCGTGTTTCTCGACGGAAGCCGTTACTTTGGCTCCTTCGATATACGGGGTCCCAAATTTACCATCAATCATCAATACTTTATCGAAGACGACCTGATCTTTCTCAGCGACGTCAAGTTTTTCAAGATACAAAACGTCGTTGGCGGTAACACGGTACTGTTTTCCACCAGTTTCAATAATTGCGTACATAATTCGCACCTCCTCATTCATTAAGTCACGCCATGAAGGTCGATCCATTGATCGTTAAAAACCTGTTCTGAGCGGTTGCGGATTTCACAACATACATATTATACACATTTGTTCAATGAAAGTCAACTGATATTTATTGAGGATTCAGGATGGTATGTTATAAATCTAAAT
>DDXT01000053.1 GCA_002347755.1 Caryophanales bacterium UBA2253 | reverse complement strand
AACCACTAATTCTTTAACAGCGCCATTTGTTTTATTTGATCTGAATGATTTTGGCACTCTTTTTCGGAACGAAAACCTTTCCGACCACCGGATTTTCATCAATCAGGTCATAACCGTAATTAACCGCATAATTGACATCGCTATTGTTGTTGTTGACGATGGTCATTATTCTTTCTGCACCCTTTTGACGCGAAAAAGCAAAAACGTTGTTACCGGTTGATTCCTCGAGATAAACTCCGTCAACATATACTTCGTTTTGGCGGATCTTGCCCAACTTTTTGTACCATTCCAAAATTTCCTGGTTGATGTTATCCCAAGGAAAGGTCTTGCGGCAGAAAGGATCGCGGAATCCTTCGATCCCCGCTTCGTCTCCATAGAAAATGGATGGAACTCCGGGCAGGGTGAATTGAATGGCGGAGGCCATTTTAAGTTTCATAATCGCGTTTTGAAATTCGGTTTCGCTCATTTTATATTGCGATTGTTGTTCTTTGCTCAGGTTATCCGGATTGGCGTTAGCAAAATTGGACAGCAGCCGCACGGTGTCATGAGTTCCCAAATGGTTCATGAGGCAGTCCAGAACATGTTTCGGATAATTGTTGATCAGGTGCCGAATCTGAATGACCAATCCGGTTAGGTTGTCATGGTTCAAAAAGTCAATGATGGCATTTTTGAGCGGATAGTTCATGACGCTGTCCATTTGCGTTCCGCGCAGGTATTTCCGACGCCGTTCGTAAGCCATTTTCGTGGAAGCATCTTCCCAGACTTCCCCCAAAACCAAGTTTTCCGGGTTATTGGCTTTGGCCCGAGCATAAATCTGGTCCAAAAAATTGTCATTCAGTTCGTCAACGACATCAAGACGGACGCCTTTGGCTCCGAGGGTCAGCCATTTATCGATGATCCCGAATTTTCCGGTAATGAACTTTAAATAATTGGGATCATTTTGATTGACGGTCGGCAGGGTTTTGAATCCCCACCAACATGCATATTTGTCCGGAAATCTAATGAAGTCATACCAGGTGAAATATTTGGATGAACGGGACTGATAAGCACCGAGTTCGGGATAATGGCCGTATTTGTTGAAATAACGGCTGTCATCGCCGGTGTGATTGAAAACGCCGTCAAAAATAACGGAAATCCCTTTTTGCGCCGCTTGTTCACACAGAACCCGGAAATCGTCCTCGGTTCCGAACATGGAATCGATTTTGCTGTAATCGCTGGTATCGTATTTATGATTTGATGGGGATTCGAAAATCGGATTGAGGTAAATCACCCCGACGTTCAGTTCACGCAAATAATCCAGTTTTTCAATGATTCCCCGGAGATTTCCTCCGAAGAAATCGTTGTTCAAAACCACGCCTTTTTGCGATTCGTAATTGGGAACATCATGCCAATCGCTGTGAAGCACGGTCCCGGGTTTCTGGGTAACGGCTCCCGAAGAATGGAATCGGTCAACCATGATTTGATACATTATTTTTCCCTTGAGCCAATCCAGTTTGCCAAGAAACTCCTGATGGACAAGCATCTGCCAGGAAATGGGATAATAATCGGTCAAGACGCCGTCCAAATCACGGTTGGCGCCAATAAAATGAGAACCGTATGAATCGCTGAATTCAAAGAAATACCAAAATAACCCGGTATGCTCAATTTTGAAGCTGACGGAATAAGCGTTATAATCGCGGTCAGCTTCCTTTTTTTGCATTTCCAAACGGTGGGTTTCCTGGTTTTCATCATTTCTGATCACCAAATGCATCTGATAAATATTGTATTCCTTAACAATATTAATAGTGATAAGGACATTATCACTATTTTTTACGGATCCGACCGGAATTTTGTGGTTTGGTGAAAAGGGATTAAAGAGAATGTCTCTCATTGTTTAAAAGCCTTCAAATGCCAAATTTTGGTGGCATATTCTTCAATGCTTCGGTCAGCCGAGAATACTCCGGCTTTGGCGATGTTGACCAAGGCCATCTGATTCCAACGATGGCGGTTTTTATAGACCTCATCCATTCTATGATAAGTTTCCATATATGAATCAAAATCAGCCAGGCACATGTACGGATCAGAGACCGGGAAGTTATTCAATAAGTAACGGGAAATATTGTCAAAAGACTTGCCGTTGAAACCACGATTGAGGCGATTGATCACTTTTTGGATGACCGGATTCGCATTGTAATAATTGTTGGCGTTGTAACCGGTTCGCCATAAATCGTTAACCTGCTGGGCATTCATTCCAAATAGGAAGATGTTGTCTTTCCCGACTTCTTCGGTTATTTCAACATTGGCGCCGTCAAAGGTTCCCAAAGTCAAGGCGCCGTTGATCATGAATTTCATATTTCCGGTTCCGCTGGCTTCTTTTCCCGCCAAAGAGATTTGTTCGCTGACTTCGCTCGCCGGAATGATCTTTTCCGCCAGGGTAACATTGTAATTCTCAATGAAAACCACATTCAGTTTTTCACGGATCAATTGGTTTCGGTTGATGTCCAGGGAGATGCAAGAAATAAGTTCGATGATTTCCTTGGCTACAAAATAACCCGGTGCGGCTTTGGCGCCAAAAATGAAGGTTTGCGGGGTGACGGTGAGATTGGGGTTCTCTTCCAGTTCTACCAGCAAGGCAATGATCTTTAAAGCGTTAAGCAATTGCCGTTTATATTCATGAAGACGTTTGATGTGAACATCAAAACGAGTTTTCGGATCGACGACGATCCCAGTTTGTATATAAAGGTATTTGGAAAACTCAACTTTGTTATGATATTTGATCAAATCCAGTTGTTTTAAAGTCTCTTCGTCGTCAACGAATCCCAAAAATTTGGAAAGTTCTTCGGCGTTTTTGTAATAGCCGTTGCCGATTTTCTTGTCCAACAGTTCAACCAGCCGCGGATTTGATTGGCAAAGCCAGCGTCGATAGGCGATGCCGTTCGTTACGTTGGTGAACTTTTCCGGCCAAATGTTTGCGAATCCTTTGAATAAACTGGTTCGAATGATTTCGCTGTGAAGTTTGGAAACGCCGTTGACCATGTTTGAAGCGATGACTGATAGATTAGCCATCCGAATTTGTCCGTTGTTGATGATCGCCAGGTCTTCGATTTCCAAATCAGGAATTCCGGCGATGTGGCACATGTCAATGAAACGCTCATTAATTTGCTGCAAAAGGATAAAAATCCTCGGAAGAAGTTTACTGATCAAATCTTCCGGCCAGCGCTCCAGCGCTTCGGACAAAACCGTATGGTTGGTATAGTTAACGGTCTTGCGAACAATTTCCCAGCTTTCATCGAAACTGAGATCATATTCATCGATCAGAATTCGCATCAGTTCCGGAATGCATAGGGCCGGATGAGTGTCATTAATGTGAATGGCTACATATTTCGGAAGCGAGCGAATGTCACCGTAATAACGGAGGTGATCCGCAACGATGTTTTGAATCGAAGCGCTGACCAAGAAGTACTGCTGTTTGACCCGCAAGGCCTTGCCTTCGTAATGATCATCAGAAGGGTATAGCACTTTCGAAATGAGGTCAGCCTCATTATATTCCTTCATGGCTTCAATATAATCGCCTTGAGAAAACAGTTTTAGGTTGAAATCTTGGATATTTCGGCTTCTCCAAAGCCTAAGGACGCTGATGGCTTCGCTGTTGGCTCCGGAAACCATCATGTCATAGGGAACAGCCTCGATGGCTTGGTAATCCTTGTAATCATAGATGACCTTGTCCCCCGCCTGTTTTTCTTCAACCGAACCTTTAAATTTGACGGTGTAAACTTTATCGCCGCGCAAAGTCAGCCAAACTTCGCCGCCCGGAAGCCAAACATCCGGTAATTCCGTTTGCCAACCGTTGACGATTTTTTGTTTGAATAAACCATACTCATAGCGAATGGAAAAGCCCATTGCTGGGTAACCATTGGCAGCCAAGGCATCCATGTAGCAAGCGCCTAAACGGCCCAAGCCGCCATTTCCCAGACCAGCGTCTGGTTCGTGTTCATATAAATCTTCTAGTGTATACCCTAAGCTTTCCAAAATGGAACTGAATTCATTGACCAAACCCAAATTATAGATATTGTTCTTGAAGGACCGTCCCATCAGGAATTCGATGCAAAGATAATAAACCCGTTTCCCCTTGTTGGTTTTTACAACATTGTTATAACTCTTGCGTTTTTTTCGAAGCAGATCGTTGACCGAAACCGCGCAAGCTTTATAAAGCTGTTCGACGTTGGCATCCGATAGCGTGATGCCATACATCTTTGATAAATTATCCTCAACAATATCCCTTAGTTCTGTTTTTTCCATAAATACTCCTCTAGAGCATAGATTGCTTCACTTCAAAAGTTGTTTGTAAATTTGCAAATAAGCTTTGGCAGAAACATTCCAACTGAAATCTATGCCCATAATTTTTTTGGCCAGTTGCGTGTATCTTTCCTTATCATTATATAAAAAGACGGCTTCCTTGATTTTTTCCAACATTTGATTTGAATCAAAATCTTTAAATGCAAACCCGTTTCCCAACCCGTCATTGTAATCTTTGACGGTGTCATATAATCCGCCGGTAGCCCGAACAATCGGGATGGTCCCGTACCGACTGGCAATCATTTGTGCCAAACCGCAAGGCTCAGATTTCGATGGCATAAGGAAAAAATTACTCCCGCCATAGATCTTTTTGGCCAAATTGGTATCGTAAGTGATCAGAACGCTGACTCGGCGCGGGTATCGTTTCGCGAATTCCAAAAATTTCTCTTCGAAATACCGGTTTCCTTTCCCCAGCAAGACAAATTGCACATTGTCTTTCATGATCTCGTCAAATTGGGCGATCACCAAATCAATTCCTTTTTGGGCGGTCAATCTCGAAACCATGCAAATGACGCAGGCTTTCGGATCAACGTTTAGGTTTAAGCCCCGTTGAAGAGCTTCTTTGTTCTGAATCTTATCGGTAATGTTTTCGGCGGTATAATTAACCGGCAAAACATCGTCGGCCGCCGGATTGTAAAAATCAACGTCGATTCCGTTCAGGATCCCAATAATTTTATTGCCATTGATCCTCGTGATATGCTCCAATCCCGCCGCGTACAGCGAGGTGGTAATCTCGCGTGCATATCGGGGGCTGACGGTGCTGACTAGATCGCTGCAGACGATGGCCCCTTTCAACAAGTTTACTAACCCGTTGTATTCCAGTATTTCTTGGTATTGTTTATCAATGCCAATGATGTCTTCCAGAAATGGCAGTTCATAAATGCCTTGAAATTCAATGTTGTGAATGGTGAATACCGATTTGATGTTGGTAAACAATCTTTGTTTTCTGAATAAAATGTCCAAATAGATGCTGACCAAAGCAGTGTGCCAATCATGGGAATGAATGATGTCGGGAACAAACCCGATGATCGGGAAGGTCTCGAAAACACTCTTGGAAAAGAATGCAAACCTTTCGCCGTCATCAAAATGCCCATAAATGTTTTCACGATCAAAATAATACTTGTTATCAATAAAGTAATAATCAATTCCGTCTTGTTTGAGCGAATAAACTCCACAGTAAAGTTTTCTCCAAGCCAAAACGACCGTTGTCTCTCCCAAAAACTTTAGTTGAGTTTGATATTTGTTGAGGATGGCTTTATAAAGCGGAAGCATGACGCGAACTTTATAACCGCGGTTCGCTTTGTTTATGGCTTTCGGAAGACTCCCTGCAACTTCCGCCAAACCGCCGGTGGATACAAAATTGGTGCACTCCGCCACCACGAACAAGATGTTTTTTTGTTTCATAGGACACCGTCTTTCTTAATGTAAATTAATTCACCGTTTTGCCCACCAATTGATTTCGTATGGGCGATCGACACAAATTTGTCTGCGATAACCCGATTGACGGAAATCCCTTCCCTGATGATCGTATTCTGCATGAGGATCGATTTCTTAACGACCGCTCCTTGGCTGATCTGAACTCCCCGGAAGAGAACTGAATTTTCTACCGTTCCGTCAATGATGCATCCATCCGCGATCAGCGAATCTTTTATTTTCGCGTGATCGCCGTATTTCGTCGGCGCAGAATCCCGAACTCGCGTATAAATGGCACGCCCGGGTTGATAGAATAATTCATCGCGAATGCAATTGTTCAGTAAATCCATATTAACTTTATAATAAGACTGAAGTGAACTGATGTTTCCGAAATATCCGTTGAATTTGTAACCGCAGATTTTCAGGTTCCCAAGATTTTCCTTGAGAATGTCACGATTGAAGCTATGCTGATTGCGCTCAATGGCTTGAGTAACCAGCGATTGAAGCAAATCTTTTTTAATGATCCAAGTGTCGGTCGAAACGTTGGCATGACCCACAAAACTCTTTTGAATGTCCATTTTCACAACCATTTTGTTTTCGTCAACTTCCATCATGACTACCGGACTGTAATCGTCGATGTTGATGTCGGTTTCCCGATAAACGCAGGTAATGTCCGCTTTTGTTTCGAAGTGCTGTTGAAAAATGGGCTTGAAATCAATGTTGCAAACTTGGTAGCAGTCGGCCAAAACCACATATTCCGCCTTCGCGTAGCGAATGAAGCTAATAATGCTCTTTAATGCTTCCAAGCGAGAATTATAAAGATCCAAGCTGACTCCATAAGGCGGAAGGATGACCAAGCCGCCGTTTTTGCGAGCCAAATCCCATTCTTTTCCGCTGCCAATGTGATCCATCAACGACTGATAATTGTACTTGGTGACCACGCCGATGTTGGTGATGTTGTTATTGACCATGTTTGAGAGCGTGAAATCAATTAGCCGGTACCGCCCGCCGATCGGGGCGGAAGCTATGGTCCGGTTTTGAGTGACTTCAAATATTTCTTTGTCATGAATGTTGGAAAAAATCAAACCTAATGTTGCCATGTTCAGCCCTCAAAATCTTTCTCGAGGATTGACCCAGGCAAAACATGAGTTCCTTCGCCAACGGTGATCTGCGAAGATACCACCGTGATTTTATCCGAAGAATCATCGGTGGTCTCAACGACGCTGTTTTTCCGGATGACAACATCTTCGTCAATGATGCTAAAGCGCACTTGCGCCCCTTCTTCAATCACGGTATTGGAGAAGATGACGCTGTTCTCCACCAAAGCGCCTTTTCCAACCTTAACGTTATTGGAGAGCAGAGAATTGACCACCCGGCCTTCAATGTGGCAGCCGACGGTGATCAGGGAATTTTTTATGGTCGCTCCGGCCGCAATGAACTGCGGCGGAAAGGGGTCATTTCGCGAATATATTTTCCAATTCGGGTCAAAGGTTTCAAAAAGAGGTTCCTGACCCAAAAGATCCATGTTGGCTTCCCAAAGACTGTCAATGGTACCAACGTCTTTCCAATACCCGGAAAACGGATAAGCATATAACTTTCTCCCATCCGCCAGCATCTTCGGAATGATGTTCTTTCCGAAATCGTTACTGGAGGTTTGGTCTTGGTCATCTTCTTCCAGATATTTGTATAATTCATGGCTGCTAAAAACATATATTCCCATTGAAGCATTGGTACTCTTGGGCTTTTTAGGCTTTTCCTCAAATTCATAGATTTCGTGATCGGCTTTGGTATTCATGATCCCGAAACGGCTGGCTTCTTTGAGCGGAACATCAATGACCGCAATCGTGATGTCAGCCTTTTTTTCACGGTGAAACGCCAACATTTTACCGTAGTCCATTTTATAGATATGATCGCCGGAAACAATGATGACATACTCCGGATTGTATCTTTTGATGAAATCAACGTTTTGATAAATGGCGTTTGCGGTTCCGCGATACCAGTCAGTTTTGAGTTTTCCTTGGTAAGGCGGGAGAATGTGAACCCCTCCGAACGCCCGGTCCAAGTCCCAAGGCTGACCGTTTCCGATATAATCATTCAAGACCAAAGGCTGGTACTGGGTCAATACTCCCACGGTATCAATGTTGGAATTGATGCAATTCGAAAGCGGGAAATCAATGATTCGGTATTTGGCCCCGAAAGGCACCGCTGGTTTGGCAATTTTGTTGGTCAGCGCGTACAAACGGCTTCCCTGCCCACCGGCTAAAAGCATGGCGACACATTCCTTCTTATTAAGCATGCGCTACTCCTTTCCGATTCTTTTCAAAATGACAATGGAAAAAGCGGGTATGTTTAAAGTCAGTGATGAGTCCGAACCGTGACATGGGACCGACGAGGTCCTCAGGTTCGAATTAAGGAGTCCATTTCCCCCATAAGTCAAGGCGTCGCTGTTCATCACTTCTTGGTAACTTCCGCTTCGGATACCAAGCCGATAATCCGTCAGATTAATCCCGGAAAAGTTGACGGCGATGATCAATTCGCGTTTGTGACGATTGATCCGCCGGAAACTAAGGCAATTATAATCAGCATCATCGCTGTTGATCCATTTGAACCCTTCCCAAGAACAATCAATTTCCCAAAGGCAACTGTGGCTCAAATAAAATTTATTCAAGTCTTTCACATATTGGAATAACTTTTGATGTTTTTCGTAGCCCAGAAGCAGCCAATCAAGTTCCTTTGCATAGTTCCATTCCGTGAACTGCCCAAACTCATACCCCATGAAGTTTAGTTTTTTCCCGGGGTGAGTCATCATATATCCCAAAAAGGCCCGAAGATTCGCGAATTTTTCATCGTATGTTCCTGGCATCTTATCCAAAAGGGAGTGTTTCCCATGAACCACTTCATCATGGGAGATCGGTAAAACATAATTTTCGCTGAAAGCATAGACCAAAGAGAAAGTCAGTTTGTTATGTTGATGGCGGCGAAACATCGGGTTGGTCTTCATGTAATAAAGAGTATCGTTCATCCAGCCCATGTTCCATTTGAAATTGAAGCCCAAGCCACCCATATAAACTGGTTTGGATACATTCGCAAAATCGGTTGATTCTTCGGCGATCATCAAAGCGTTCGGAAAGTATTTGAAGATCTCCGTATTCAGCGTCTTCAAAAAATCAATGGATTCCAAATTGTGATTGCCGCCGTAAATGTTCGACTGCCATTCCTTCCGGTCATAATCCAAATAAAGCATGGAAGCTACCGCGTCGACCCGAAGACCATCCAAATGGTATTTTTCAAAGAAAAACCGGGCACTGGAAATGAGGAATGATTTAACTTCCGGTTTCTTGAAATTGAAAATTCGGGTTCCCCAATTGGCATGCTCCCGGCGGAACGGATTCGGATCTTCATAAACATCTTCGCCGTCAAACTCATACAAACCAAAATCGTCTTTCGGAAAATGAGCCGGGACCCAATCCAGGATAACCCCCAGTCCGCTTTGATGGGCTTTGTTGACAAAGTACATGAAATCGGCGGGTTGTCCATAACGAGAAGTAACGCTGAAATATCCAGTGACCTGGTATCCCCACGAACCTTCGAACGGGAATTCCATGATCGGCATCACTTCAAGATGCGTGAAACCCATTTTCTTGGCATAAGGGATTAGCTCATCGGCTATTTTTCGGTAGTTGAAAGGACTGTTGTTTTTATATCTTTTCCAGGATCCCAAGTGAACTTCATAGACATTCATCGGCGAATCATAAATGTTTTTCTCGGCTTTTTTGGCTTGCCAATCCTGATCGGTAAAATGAAATTCATTCAAATCATAGATCTTGGCGCAGGTCCCGCCGTCGGTCTCAAAATGGTATCCATAGGGATCTTGTTTGAAAAAAGATTTGTTTTTGTTTTTGATCCAGTATTTATAGTTCGTAAAAATGGGAAGTCCAAAAATTTTGGTTTCCCACATTCCTTGATCGGAAATGCGGTGCATTGCATGGATCGCCGGATCCCATTCATTATAGTCTCCGACCACGCTTACGGCCTGAGCATGCGGCGCAAAGACCCGAAAGACATGGCCTCCGTCCGCTTCGCGATGGCAACCTAAAAATTCATAGGCGTCAGTGATATAACTATTATGAAAATCATAAAGGGTTTTTGAATTCATCAATATCTCCTCAGGGCATACTCATTATACTATTTTTCGGGGTTCAATTCAATAAAGAAAGAAAAGAACGCGATGGTAATTTGGAAAAGCCTTAGAAAACATGATAAAGTCATCCAAGGGATCTTAGCGATCCGACGTTTTCAGCGCCGGAAGACTTTGACCCAATAATTGATTTTTTCCGCCAATTTCGAGGTCAGGGCCGTTTTTCGAATCCGCCAAACCCAGTTTCCGCCCAAGAACGAAGGACGATTGAACCGGGCTTCTTCTCCCAAGCCCAGGTAATCTTGCATTGGAATGACCGCCGTATCGCAAACGGATTTCAAGCATTCCAAAATGGCTCGAAAACCGGCTTCGTTGCGGTTTTTGATCTGCAAATAATCGGTAAAATATTGATAATTTTCTTCGCTTAAGGTTCCGATCCAAGCTTCAATCGGCAAGTTGTCATGAGTTCCGGTATAAACAACCGAATTCTTCACATAGTTATGAGGGGAATACTCACTGTCGGCTTCCGAGTCGAATCCAAATTGAAGGATTTTCATCCCCGGGTATCCGCAATCGCGCAAAAGATCATAAACTTCCTTAGTCAGAAAGCCCAAATCTTCCGCGATGATGCTGACATCACCCAGTTCTTCTTTCACTTTTGTGAAAAGCTTCATGCCCGGGCCTTTTACCCACACACCATTTTCGGCGGTCTTGTCCGCGAAAGGAACGGAGTAATAAGCCTCAAAGCCCCGGAAATGATCGATCCGGACCACATCAAACAGTTTCAGGCTTTCGCTGATTCGTTTGATCCACCATTGATATCCATCGCTTTCCATCAGATCATAATTATAGAGAGGGTTTCCCCATAACTGACCAGTCACCGCGAAAGAATCCGGCGGAACTCCTGCCACTGCAGCGGGATTGAGTTCGGAGTCAAGTTGCCAATATTTAGGCTTGGCCCAAACATCGCTGGAATCGTAAGCCACATAAATTGGCATGTCACCGATGATTTTTATTCCATTTTGGTTGGCATAGGTTTTTAAAGCTTGCCATTGTTTCGAAAATTCGTATTGAAGAAATTTCCAAAAATTGACGTCGTCCAGGTGACGGCTTCGGAATAATTCCAAGGCCTCCGGCTGACGGGTTTTAAAATTATCCCGCCAACCGCTCCAGTTTCCTTCCGGCATGTTGTCTTTGATGGCCATGAACATGGCATAATCATCCAGCCATTCGGAGTTTTCGGTGGCGAACGCCATGAAATCATCAAAATCGCCGATCTTCAAAAATCGGTTAAAAGCCAGCTTCAGGATCCGAAACCGGTATTGATATTGAAAAGAGAAATCGACGGTATCTTGATTCTCGGTTCGAAGAACCGCGCATTCTTTCTTCTCCAACAGCTTTTTTTCACACAATAAATCCAGATCGATGAAATACGGGTTCCCGGCGAACGCGGAAAAAGTTTGGTACGGCGAATCTCCGTAGGAAGTTGGGCCCAATGGCAAAACCTGCCAATATTTTTGTCCCGATTTTTTCAAAAAGTCTACAAATTCAAATGCTTCTCTCCCAAATGTGCCGATTCCGTAAGGGTTGGGCAAAGAAGAAATGTGCAGTAAAATTCCACTTCCTCGCATGTTATTTATCCTCCTCTAATTCCAGGACCATTGCTTCAAATGGCTTCATGATGTCAGGAACTTGTTTTCTAATATAGTTGGACAGAATGATCGTTTTGGTCCGATAAGGGAGATTGCCCAATGCCGTCGGTTTGGCTAGCAAATTGGCCAAAACGAGAATTCGCTTGTTTTCATATTCGCGGATGTAACCGTATATTTGGGGGTGATCCGCAAGGATCTGATCATACTTTCCATAAATGATCACATCTTTGTACGGACTATCTTTCCGGAGTTGAATGATCTTCCGGTAAAAGGAAAAAATCGAATCAGGATCGTGGATCTGCGATTCAACGTTGATTTTATGGAAATCGCCGATGATATTCCATGGCTTGGCCTTCGAAAATCCGCCGTTTTCCGCGTCGCGCCATTGCATCAGGCTTCGAGCGTTATCCCGGGAACTGAATGAAGCAGCCGCGATGTATTCGGCCGGATCCTGATGATAGCGCTCAACGTTGATGTGAAATTGAGTAATCGTGGAAACATCGCGAAAATCTTCGATCGATTTGAATTCCGGATTGGACATTCCGATTTCTTCCCCATTGTAAATGAAAGGCGTTCCCCACATGAAATACAAGGCCGTCGCCAACATTTTCGCGCTTTCAACATGATAATGTTCGGGATCTCCATATTGAGAAACCAATCGCGGTTGATCATGGTTCAGCCAGTAGATGGCATTCCATCCCTGTCCGAACAACCCTTTTTGCCATTTATTGAACACTTCTTTCAGCCGTTTGACATCGGTTGAAAGTTGAGAACCGCTCTTGGCTCCCCACCCGTTATTGCACCAGTTATGGTCAAAATTGAAAACCATATCCAGTTCTTGGTTTTCCGGAAGGGTAAAATTGACGCCGTCCTTCACCGGGGCATTGCCACCGACTTCGCCGATGGTCACAATGTCATATTTCGAAAAAACTCTTTCATTCAAGATTTTCAAATAATCATGCAGTTTCGGAAGATTCGAAAACTTTCCCCATTCCGGTTTGAACTCCTGATCCGGATACTGCGTCGAATCCACAAAATCCGCTTTGGCCAGATGGGAAACGGCATCGATCCGAAAGCCGTCGACTCCCATTTCGCACCACCAGGTGGCCATTTTAACTATCTCGTCAATGACTTTGGGGTTTTTCCAATTGAGGTCGGGCATTTTCTTGGAAAATATCTTCATGTAATATTCGTCAGTCAAAGCCTCATATTCCCAACAGCTTCCTCCGAAAAATGAAGCCCAGTTGGTCGGTTCAATGCGCACGTTGTCTTTGTAACGCGGTTTTTGCCAAATGTAATAATCGCGGTAAGGGTTATCCCGGGATTTTCGGCTCTCCTTGAACCAAGGATGTTCATCGGAAGTATGGTTTAGGACCAAATCAATGACGACCCGAATGTTTAAACGGTGGGCTCTTTGGATCAAAGTTCGGATATCGCCAATGGTCCCATAATCTTTTGAAACCGAATAGAAATCAGAAACATCATAACCATTGTCATCCATCGGTGATTCATAGAACGGGCAGATCCAAATTAAGTCCACGCCCAGTTTTTTTATGTATTCGAGTTTTTCGATGATGCCGGGAAGATCCCCGATCCCATCATCGTTTCCGTCAAAGAAACTTCGGATGTAGATTTGATAACCGAAAGCTTCCTTCCACCATTCCTTTTTCATATTTACTCCTAAAAAGAGAGACATGATGACCCCATCATGTCTTTCTCTATTATCCTTTTGTTGCTCCAGCGGTAATTCCTTGAATCAGATAACGTTGGAAAATCATATATAATAATGTAATTGGCAGAGCCACGATGAGCGCTCCCGCCGCAAAAGTCGTGTAATTGGCTTTATCCTGACCGGAAATCATGTCAAACAAACCAATGGCCAGCGTCCAAACCTCTTTGATGTCCCCGGAATAAGTCGGGCTGTTCAACAAATAGTTTGGCAGCATGTAGTCCATCCATGGCGCCATGAATTGCGATACAGCTACAAAGGACAAAATCGGAACCGAAAGCGGCAGGATGATCTTCGTGAAAATCTGCCATTTGTTGGCGCCGTCCAACATGGCGCTCTCATCTAGGTCTTTCGGGATTTGTTGCAAATAGCCTTTGATCAGCCAAAGATTGAACGGAATCGCTCCTCCAACATAGAGGATGGTCAAAGCCCAAGGTTTGTTCAAAAGTCCAAAAGTGTCGAACAAAGTAAACATGGCGATCAGTCCCATGAAGGACGGAAAGGCCTGTAAAACCAAAATGGTGATCAATCCGACTTTTTTGCCCTTGAATTTAAACCGGGCAAAAACATAAGCCGCGCCGGTGATGAAGACGACTCCCAAAACCATGTTCAACACTGCGATGATGATGGTGTTTTTGTACCAGTACCAGAATTTCGTTTCGGTAAACAACCTTGTATAATTGGCAATCGTCATGTGTGCGGGCCAAAAAGTCGTCGGCAATCCCGAAGTCGTCGAGAATGAGGATCCAACCAAATAAATGACCGGAACCAAAACGATCGCAGCCAACAAGACCAGTTCCCCGAACGTCAACAATTTCATTAAAATTTCTTTGATGCTAAAAAACTGAAGGAAGGTCCCTTTTTGAACGTTCTTGATTGATGGCGCTTTGAAACAATGTATTATGCCATAAACGGGGATCAATGACCAGAGTGCGCCTTTAAATCGCGAATGGCCTTTTTTTTCAAAAACTTCCGCCCCAATGGCATCCTGCGTGAAGTAAAGAACGATGGCTAAATAAACAAGAAGTAGCGTTAAAAACAAAGGCATGATTAATCCTCCTTAAAGGCTCGGGTTCGGGAATAGTTCCAAGCCGCAATTGATCCAACAATGAAAAAGATCAAAATCGAGAATACGGAAGCCATGTTGTAGTACTTCTCGTTTACCGTCAGCGTATACATCCACGATATCAGAATGTCGGTATCACCGGCGAAAGCGGTATTGTAGCCGTTGTTGGCCCCGCCTTGAGTGATGAAGTAAATGACACCGAAATTATTGAAATTCCCTGAGAAAGTCATGACCAGCAGCGGAGCCGCCGAATACATGACCAATGGAAAAGTAATCAATTTGAACTTCTGAGATTTGTTGGCGCCGTCGATGTCGGCCGCCTCATACAGAGTTTTGTCAATCCCAACCATGATCCCGGTCATAAGAGCCATGAAATACGGGAACCCCAGCCAGATGTTGACAATGATCAGGACGATCCGAACGAACCAAGGATTATGCGGGTTGGTGAACCATTGGATGTTCTCATTGCCGAGATAGAATAGTTTCGGCAGCGAACCAGCCAGGAATTCTTCAATTCCCCGACCCAACATTCCCCAATTTTCCAGAATCTTATAAACCCCGATTTTTTGGAGAAAGGCATTGACAACTCCGTTTTCGTTAAAGAAGTTGGCGAAGACCATTTGGGAAATGATCGCCGGGACCGCCCAAGGAAGAATTAGCAGCGTTCTCCAGAATTTTTTGAGCGGCACCCGTTCCGAATTAATGATGACCGCCTGGAAGAAACCTCCGAAGAAACAAGTGACGGTTGAGAAAATGGCCCAAATGACCGTCCAAAGGAAGACTCTCCAGAAAGTGGCACCGAATGGAATGCCGACGTTTTCACCAAAATTGAAAATCAGAATGAAGTTTTCGAGTCCAACCCAATCGAACAATCCCACGTCGGCCATGTTGCCGTTATAGGACGTAAAGGCAATCAGGAAGCCAAACAAAATCGGCATGATCGAGATAAAGGTTAGCACGAATAAAGCCGGTAAAAGTACAATATATTCAAATGATGACTCATACATCTTCTTGAAATATTCCTTGTCTCTCACAAAAATGTGATTTTCATGGAAATTCTTGCTGGTTGTATAAGCATCACGGATGTTCCAAATAAAGATGATCAAAAAATAGAATAACAAAAGTGTGGAAATCAAGCCTTTGATGAGCAAATACGACGAATTGTGACCTTGAATCGGAAGGTTCGTCAAAACCGAATCTCCGATCTCGGAGACATCAATGGCGGTTGACAACTTGTCGATTTGGTAAAAGTCGGTTTTCCCGGCCGTTCCCAAAGAAACGATGGCCCATAGACCTTTCAAAAAGAATCCGGCTCGGTCATAAAAGAAGTTATCAAAGGTTGTTTCGAAGTATTCTCTCATATCCGGATTCATTTCGAAGTAAACCCGAAGTTTGAACTTGGCGAAGTCTTCGGAGGTATTCGATTTGTACAAACTTTGGAAATCAACGAAATACTCGGATAAATATGTTGAAAACGCCGTCGCTCGATATTTTCCGCCTTTTCCTTCTGGGTTGAAATAACCATAGATGGTAGTTTCGTTATAAAATAGAGAATCGGGAATTTTGGAAGTCTTGGCTAAAGCCGAGGATAGAGGATCCGTTTTAAGAATCCGGTCGTTCTCATCGAGGATATTGTCAAACCGGTAAACAGTCAAAACGGCGTTTTTATAAATGTCAACTTCATTGTAAAATTTCGAATAATCAGCATTGGCGTAAATGTTTCCGGGCCGATCCAACTGATCGAAACCGCTTATCTCGGTCGCTGTCAATTGGTCATTTTCATCATTGACGTTGATATACACATATTCCGGGTCGACCGCAGTCCCCTGATTATACTTGTAATATTCAATCCCTCCCGGAGATTGATAGGTCGTAAAGATGGGCGTAAAGCCGGTTAAACTGGCAATGATCGCATCATTCTCGCCGGGAACTAAATCGGTTCCCCGGTCTTTCCCCTTATTGGCTTCGGAAGCTTGCAGTTCTTCGGCTAACACATAATACTTGATCTTGCTTCCTTCTTTGATGTCGGTGGCTAAAAACTGGATCAGTTCTTCCGAGGTAAAGTCATCGGCTTTGTGTTCGTTGTAAAAGGTATCAAAAGAAGTCATTGCTGGCATTCCGTCCAGCACGTCCGCTTTGTAAGTGCTGATGAAGCGGTTGACAAAGTTTTGATTAAAATCCACGCCCGGCACTTTCTCATACGGGCTAAAACCGGAAATGTAACGGCTTGTCCCAATTTCAATTGAAAACAGCGTTACAAAAAAGACAAAGAAAAACAATGCTTTCCAATATTGCTTGTTGAAGACTTGACCTAACCCCCAAATAAACCCGGAAGCAACGGCTTTCAATATATGCAAAATTTTCCCTTTCACAATTTACCTCCTAATAAGAAACAGGTGGCCGGTTAAGGCCACCTAATTTCACTTATAGTTCATTAAGATGCCAAATCTCTACTTGCTTTATAGGCTTTTTCGGCGGTAATTACTTCAGTGGCAATTACTCCGTCAGCATTCCAAATGTTTTTCATCATTGATTCAGCTGGTCCCCAGTAGTAAGTGACTTCTGGGATGGTTGGCATTGGCACGGAAGTAGACAATTGTTGCAACATGGTAGCAATGACGGCATCGTCTTGGATTCCGGTAATGGTATCAAGAATGGTATCTTTCAAAGCTGGGCAATCCCCGGAAGTCCGATAAAGGATCTCGGCCGCTTGATTGCTTTGCAAGAATTCAACGAACTTCATCGCCGCGTCAGCGTTTTTGGAATACTTGTAGACCGAAACCATTTGGGCGCCTGCGAAAGTCTTCGGAGCGTTTCCGTTGATGGTCGGAAGAACAATGTTTCCAAAATCAATTCCAGCCGTACGGAATTGTTGAGTGCTCCATGGGCCGGTCATGACGAACGGCAAGGTTCCTTCTTCGAAAAGAGTCAAACCATTGATGGAGTTGTGAGTTCCTTCTCCGGTTACTTCCGGTTTCAGGTTGTCAATCATCCATTGGATGGCTGCAACGGATTCCGCGGCTTCAAAACCAACTTCGGTAGCATCGCTCAGGTTTGGTCCAAACGGTGTCCATCCGAATGCTCCGTAAATGCCTTGCAAGAAATAAGCATCGGCCCAGTGCGATCCGGTGGCGAAATAGCGTTTGCCTTCGTTGGCCGCGCGATAAACAGCCGAGTCAGCCAGCAGTTCTTCAAAAGTGGTTGGCAGATCTGCTTCGGCTACCAAAGCTTTGTTATAATAAATGGTGACGGATTCGATGGAAATCGGAACGGCGAACAAACGTTTTTCGGTTCCGGCTGCACATTCGAAGCTTCCGGTTTCATCGTCATAGCACGATGTTGCGATGTTCATCGCCACCGGCAGAATGCGTTCTTCCAAACGAGTCTTCATGGCATCTGGCAATACATAAACCAAATCATCCAGAATGGCTTGGGCCATGTGGTCATGAGGGAATTGGAAAACATCGGCACCTTTTCCGGATTTTCCGTATGTTTTCAATTTTTCACGAGCGTCAACGGTTCCCATGTGTTGGAATTCAACGGTGATTCCCGGATTGAGAGCTTGGAAAGCCGGAATGATCTCGGCCATGAACACGCCCTCGGTATCATCCATCCATACTTTGATGACTTGAGATTTTGCTTGAGTTTCATCGAATTTGATTAATTCTCCGGTGGTTGACGTGGTAGGTGCGGTGCAACCAACGATAATGAATAATAACACAAATGCGGAGATTAAAGCAACTATTTTTTTCATTTTATATCTCCTTTCCGCTTACGCAAATCTTCTTCGTCTGAAGAAGAATACAAGTCCCAATAAGCCGAATCCGACCATTATGCTTGCGCTATTGGTCTTGCATCCGCCTTCTGGTCCAACAACGGTAATCGTGAATTCCAATTGTCCCACGTTACCCCATTCGTCAACGACTTCCAAAGTAATCGGATATTCGCCGACTTGGTTGGTATCCAATGTTCCTTCTCCCGGAGCAACGTAAACCTTTGAGGTAAGGTTGGCATCGCGGTTATCAGTTACCCGGTAAACAGGGAATAAGGCTTGGTCCCATTTTTCTCCCAAGTCAATGGTGATGGCAGTATCAGGGTCTACCAGCGTAATGACTGGGGCTTCGCTATCAAGATCAAGAGCTATTTCAGCGGTCAACAATAAATCGCCTTCAAGCCCGTTGTTGAAATACAATGTGTAAGCTTTGGTATTGTCCAATTCGTTCGCTTCGGCTAACTGGATAACGAATTCGTTGGTTGAATCAGCCGTAGTGTTGTAGTCAATCTGTAAAATCGGAACGACAGTTTCGCCTTGTTTAAGGGTGAAATAGGTCTTAAGATCGATCAGACTCATGACATCGCGAACATATTCAACGTCGCCGTATACGTCAACGAAAGTGACGGTTCCGCCGAACGCAAACGGTGCAAACTCGATCCTGGTGTTAAACACGGTTCCGACGGTGACATAAACGACTTTAACCTGACCGGCGGTCATGGTCTGGAATCCAGAAATGTCGCCAGTGTGTTTCTTGGTTTCATCGGTTCCGGCGTAAATCAAGAATCCTGGGTTCTTAACTCCGTCCGGAGTGAATTGTAACATGGCAGCTTTTCCCTGTACCGGGGTAGCAAGCGGCGATTTGAAACCATCCACGAAAATCTGAACTGGAGTTGCCCATGCTGGTTCAGTGAAATTTTCCCATCCGCCCCAGGCATGAACACCGAGGTTAGCTTCATAAGTTCCGGTTTTATCATAGTACAAGGTGAGAATGTTGGCTTTGGCTGGGTCAGCAACGAATACTTGTTGCAATCCGCCTTGGAAGTAATAAGCATGAATTTCCGTAACCGTTCCGGCTTTGATGGCGGTTACATCAAAATTGATCTGTTGGCCATCCGGGGTCTCACGATAATTCCAACGAGTGTCGGCGCCGATGTCAGCTCCGATCGGAATGATGCCGATGGTGTCGGCAGCATCCTCGTCAACCATGATTTCCATGACCGATCCGAAGTCGTCAACGCCGGTCATTGCCACGCCATTGGCTGAGCCGTCGGTTCCGCTTCCCCAGGTCCACAGGCCGACTCCGGTATAGTTGCCATCCCATTTTTGATAATGGAATACTACTTTGCCTTTGCAGGTGACCGGAATGGCGGTCGGGGCATAAGTGGTGTAAACTGGAAGATCAGTCGGAAGTTTCCATCCGTCTTCGCTTGGGGTCACAACGATTTCTTGGCCGATGACTTCGCTGATGAAATAAGTCTCTTCACCGGTCTTCTCTTTGGTTGCAACCGCAATGGAAGTCTTTACAAACACAACCCGAGGGTCTTTCGCAAAAGTTCCGTCCAAGGTCGCCAATGCGAACGGGATGAAATCAAACGAGAAAGCGGCATCAACGAATTGTTCGCGAGTGGTGGCTCCGTCAAATACGTTTCCGCCAGTGACATAGAGGACACGAACGGTTCCTGCCGTCAAATCTTTGAATCCTTTGATGTCTCCATAAGAAGCATGTTTCTTGGTGGCATCGGTTCCGGCGTAAATCAACAATCCAGGGTCCTTGACTCCGTCAGGAGTAAACTGCAACATGGCGGCTTCGCCCTTGACATTTCCTGGTGACTTGAAGCCGTCGGAGAAAACTTGGGCCGGAGTTGCCCATGCTGGTTCGGTGAAGTTCTCCCATCCGCCCCAGGCATGAATTCCTAAATTTTCTTCGTAAGTTCCGGCTGGATCATAATAGCACAACAGAACATTCACTTTAGCAGGATCGGCTACATAGTAAGATTGATATCCGCCTTGGAAATAGTAAACGTGAATTTCGGAGACAGTTCCGTTTTTCAGCGGAGTCACATCAAATAAAATGTGATATCCATCCGGAGTTTCACGATAATTCCATCGGGTATCTAAGGTAATGTCCTTGCGTAAAGGAATTATTCCAATTTCGTCCCCAGCATCGGACATGACATTAATTTCATAAACACCGCCAAAATCATCAGTTACGGTACTGGTGACTGGAGCTTGGGTTCCACCGGTTCCGGTGTTCCATGTCCATAATCCTGAGCTTGAGTAATCTCCATCCCACAATTGGTAATGGAAAACAACTTTTCCGGCCGCTGTTACACCAGAGGCATTAATTTTCGTACCAATCGTGAAAAAAAGCGTGAACAAAGTAACGATTGATAAGAAAAGTACGATAAGATTTTTCTTCATTTTTCTCCTCCTTGAAAAAGATTAAAGAGAGTTTCTGGCAACATCTCATTGCTTTCTTATTTTAGCACGGAAATTTTTATATGCAAGCGATTTCATTTGTGTAACGGTTTGCATATTATTTCCTTATTTTTTTCATCTTTAAGTAACGGTTTTCCCAAATTCCAATATGCAAGCGATTTCATTTGTGCAAACCGTTACACATCTTTTGCGATTGAAATAAATCGGAATGTGTAGTAAAATGAATTTTAGGATCGAATGAATAACCAAGTGATGAAAGGAACATTATGAAAAAAAGGATTTTTTTGATTATCCTGCTTCTGCTGTCCATCATTCCGGTGGGTTTGGCGGCGGTCGAGAGCACGGTTTCGACGTTGAAAATCCACTATTACCGGTACGCAGATGACTACGATGCGGGCTGGAACATCTGGCTGTGGCCACTCGCCGGAGCCGGCGAACAGGTCAATTTTGATCAGGCTGACTCGGCTTTGGTCAAGGACGACTGGGGCGTGGTAGCGACGGTGGATCTGACCGCCGCGAAATACTCCGGAGTATCCAGCATCGGAGTCATCTTCCGGAAAGGCGCCTGGGTCGAAAAGGACATTGACGCCGATCGCTTTATTACTGTTCCCGCGGCTTCCGAAGCGGGAATCCTTAACGTCTATTTCGTGGAAGGAGATGAAAGAATGGGATATTCGCCGACTGATCCAAATGGACCAGACCGATCCGATAAAATCAAATCCGCCTTCTTTTCCAAGGAAAACGAAGTCACATTTAAATTAACCGCCGCGCTTTTGGCGCCGGATTTGGCATTGTATGAGGACGGCGTGTTGTTGTCAACGACGATGGTCATAACCAAAAACACCGGCAAGATCACGCTTGGCAAAAATGTTGATTTTGGAAAAACCTATGAACTTCGGGCCAATTTCACCAGCGGATTAAAAACTTATGATGTAACTTTCGACGGCATTTATGATTCGACGGCCTTCGAAGCGGCTTACGGTTACGACGGCAATGATCTTGGAGCCGTGGCAACTGATACCGGAACGTCTTTCCGTCTTTGGGCGCCGATCTCTGCTTCCGTCGTTTTGAACTTGTATGATACCGGAACACCGGCTACAATGGGCGGAAGCGATACGAAAACCTCGACCATTGAAATGGTCAAAGATGTAAAAGGCACTTGGAAATATGCTTCGGAACTAAATTTGCACGGTAAATATTACACTTATACCGTAACCAACGGCACAAAAACCTTCGAAACCATTGACCCGTATGCGAAAAGCGCGGGAGTGAACGGCATCCGCGGGATGATCGTCGACTTCTCGAAACTTAATCCGACCGGATTCACTTACGACTCGCGTCCGGATAACATTGACAATCCGACTGACGCCATCATTTACGAACTCCATGTCCGGGATTTGACTTCGCACTCAAGCTGGACCGGACCGGAAGCTTATCGCGGAAAATTTCTGGGACTGACCGTCGAAGGAACAACCTTTGAGGGGGTCTCCACCGGCCTCGATCACATCAAAGAATTGGGCGTGACCCATGTTCAGCTGCTTCCGTTCTTTGATTTTGGAGTGGTTGATGAAACCCAACTGACTGATGCCAAATATAAATTGGACGGAATTTTCAATTGGGGCTACATGCCGCTCAATTTCAACGTTCCGGAAGGATCTTATTCAACTGACCCTTATAATGGAACGACCCGCGTCACTGAATTGAAACAGGTTTCCCAAGCGTTTGCGAACAATGGCATCGGACTTATCATGGATGTTGTTTACAACCATACCGGTTTGAGCGCCGATTCCAATTTCAACCTGATCATTCCCGGGTACTTCCATCGTCTGACCGCCTCCGGAGCCTTCTCCAACGGATCAGGAACCGGAAACGAAACGGCCTCGGAACGCTATATGGTCCGGAAATTCATCGTGGATTCTACGGCCTTCTGGGCAACTGAATACAATATTTCCGGATTCCGTTTTGACTTGATGGCTCTGCACGATGTAGAAACCATGAACGCGGTGGCCAGCGCTTTAAAGGCCATCGATGAGAATATTCTGATTTACGGAGAGCCATGGAACGGGGGAACCACAACCCTTCCCGCTAGCCTGGCTGCCGATAAAGTCAATCTTGAAGACATGCCTGACGTCGGGGCCTTCAATGACGACATCCGCGACGGCATCAAAGGATCGGTCTTCAATGCAACCGAAGGCGGATTCGTTCAAGGCGGAACCGCGGAAAAGATCCTCAACCGTATCAAATACGGAGTGGTCGGCGGCATCGACTTCCCGGGATTGGATCTTTCAGACGTTTCTTACGAAACCGCTTGGCATACTTCGCCAACCAAGACGATCAATTATGTCAGCGCGCATGACAACAATACTCTTTATGACAAACTGCTTTTGTCCACTACTTTTGCGCAAAGGCAATACGTTGACGAAATGCAAAAACAAGCCAATGCGATCGTCCTTACTTCTCAGGGAATTCCTTTCCTGCACGCGGGAGTGGAGTTTATGCGATCCAAACCGGCCATTTCCGGCGGTTACGATTCCAACTCCTATGAGTCGCCGGATAGCGTCAATCAACTGCGCTGGGACATCAAAGCCCGCGACCTCAACAAATCCGTCTTTGATTATTACAAAGGAATCATTGCCCTGAGAAAAGCTCATCCGGCCTTTCGGATGACCACGGCGGCGGAGGTCATCGAAAACGTTGATTTTGTGTATGAAGACAAAACCGGGATCATCGCTTACACCATTTCCAATTATGCTAACGATGACACTTGGGGAACCATCATGGTCATTCACAACAACGGCAACTTCTTGCAACTAAAACTTCCAGCCGGCGAAGAAAGTTGGAACTTGGTCGGAAATTCCAACCAAGTGAGCGAAGAAATCATCAAAACTTACGCAGGGGGGGCGACTCTCAGCATTTTGGAACATGAAACCTTGATTCTGTACCAAGGGCTCGCGGAAGTCCCAACCAAAAAGGGTTGTTTTGGCGGGACGGCCATCCTTCCTCTAGCCGTTCTTGGCTTGGGAGTCCTCATCATCAAGCGCAGAAAACATTAAAAAAAAGGGTCCTGTAACTTAGTTGGTGGTA
>DDXT01000011.1 GCA_002347755.1 Caryophanales bacterium UBA2253 | reverse complement strand
TACACAAGATTCTTGACACTACCATTTTCAGATAGATGCTTGTATATGGTAAAATGAAATTGAAGCTTTTTTTGAAAACTTTAAAAAGCAACCATTGTTAGTCGACGAGCGTGATGTGTGTTTATGGGCTTTGGTGATTGAAAGGTCAATTGAAGGTAGCGATGGATGCACAAACTTTGTGTTCTATATTGAGGAGGAATTGTTGGAGAAAGCATAAAATACTTCATTTTAAATTTGTCACCAAATAAAAGCCGTTTAAAAGAGGCGAATCTAATAGCTTAAAGAACCTAATGTTTTTCTCGAAAAAATAAATTTACACACAATTATCCAAATATATACGAAAATACCCTTTACATTTCGAACAACATATCCTATAATGAAATTGAAAAAATTATGGGGATAATTTATAGGAAATACTTTTTAAATTCTTTCCGTAATTTGAATTTTCAAATTATGGCTTTTTTTGGTTATTTAGATATTAAAATTGATAGATGATTTACTAATATGATAAATTGGATAGTGAAGGAATTAATTAATATGATTAAAATGTTAAAATGAAAAAGTTAGCGAACTGACTAAAAAATTGTTTGTTGACTTTGCAATGAGATATCCCAAATCAAATTAGGAGGAGTTTTTTATTATGAGAAAAAAAGTTTTTAACTTGTTAATTTTGTTAATGATGGCAATCATGATTATTACATTGCCGGGATGCTCAAAAACAACACATAAGATTTATGAGAGTGGTTTTTTTGAATATGTGATTGTAGGCAAAACAAGTCGTTTTCCCAAGAATAAAGCAGATGAGGTTGTTGCAATAATTCGTTTGACAGAGTTCGGACAAGAGCAGGAAACTATTGATATTCCTCGAATGATTGATGGCAAAGAAGTTTGGTATATAGGGTATGGAATAATAAAAGGATTGCCAGCCATGGGTTCAAATCAACCATATCCAATTACAAGTCCGAATTTAAAAAAGATGTACATCCACGATAACATCATCTGTATTGAGGATGGTGTCTTTCTTTCAACATCAGACGAGTGGGATATTATGCTTTGTTCGGAAGTTGACAACCTTGATATAGAAATGGATACTATAGTACGTGGGACAATTTATATTTATAAATTTTTGTACGACAAAGCAGTGGAAGAACTTCAGCAATCGGGTATAAGCGATCCAACTTATGGAGAAAGAATCCTTCCAGCCAACATTGCGTTCTTGAATAATTATTCTGATATAATAAATAGCGGATATTACAGGCTTGATAACATAGAAACCGGAAATAAAATCCCCCACCCACCAAACCCAGAGCGTGAAGGCTACGAGTTTATAGGTTGGTTTATTGATCCTGATTGCACAAATATTTGGGATTTTAACAATGAAAAGGAAATAGAAAACGGTGATGAATTTAGACTCTATGCTGGATGGCAACAAAAATAAACAGAGATAAAGGGAGGGATAGGATATGGATAAGGGAGTTTTAACAAACAAGAAGCATTTCATTACGACATTTTTATGTGTCGCGGCCGTTTTGGTGGGGATATTATTTTTTTCATCAGGACTAACAGTTCATGCGTTTTTTTCAGGCCACAGTTCTGGAGAAACTCGTGAAGAATTACATCAGGATACAATTGCTGTTACAGTGAACGAGGATGCGCCAGCGATTACTTTTCTTACGCATGGTCTGGGAGGAAGTGCGGGACACTGGAGTAATTCAATGCATCGGAATGCGTACAATGAATGGGTTGGTAGTTCAGATTTTTCCTACGACCCCGATTCCATTATTGAAAAAATAAGGAATCAAATCCCAAGTGGGATAAAATTGTATAAGGCTGAAATGAACAATCTGTACAATCCATATAGCTTTAGCACAAACAATTTTACTTTATACAAATATTCTTTAAATAATGTAAACAACCCAACTGCCTATACATCAGTTCAAGAAACAATCGTAAACGATTTTTCTCAACACGTTGTTGTTGTTTTTGATTTACAAAACAACTACGACGAAACCAATGCGCAAGTTTACGAAGAACTCCACTACATAATAGATCAAATATCCTATGATTATTTTGTAGTAATGGGTGATGCGCCAAAGATTAATCTCATCGGTCACAGCCGTGGGGGCTTAATCAACATGGATTACGCAATTGATCACCCTAAAAATGTTGGATCACTAATAAGTCTTGGTACGCCCTACAACGGTAGTTGGTATGACAATTGGTTCGTTGAATTATTAGGTATTAATACTTTTGGCTCAATTGGCGGTGCGGATATAGTAAGCACTACCCTAATAAACACACGCAAAAATAATTGGAATAGTGTTTATAATCAAAACACGCATATCAATTTTCATGCAATAAGCGGAACGACTGCAAAAAACTTAATGAATCATATTGTTTGGGACCACAATCATCTTGAAGAAGCGCATTTGGGAACAGCCGCTATAATCGGAATACGCGCAGTATATGATATACCGCCGATGTCTATTGAAGGAGGTTTATCCACTTTTCCGGGGGATATATGCGTGGATAAGCCCTCGCAGGAAGCATCAGGATATGACGGGGTAAACCGCTTCAATAAGGAGTTTACCGAATCAAATAGTAATTGCAATAAGCGAAGCGAAGATACGTTTCCTGTTCCTCACAACTTGGAAACCTACGACAGCGACATTCACAATTATATTTTCAATAATTCGACTTTTGGCGAACCATTTGACACCACAAATATTGGTTTTAGTGAAATCCGAATTGATAACGCCAATTTTACAGTAAGAGGAATATTTAGCATTCCTGACACAATAGACGGAAAAGCAGTTGTAGCGATAGGCAATTCTGCATTTTCGAATCAAAATCAACTATACCAAATCACAATCCCTGCGAGCATCACAAATATTGGTTCGAATGCTTTTGAAAACTGTACCAGTTTAACAAATGTCTCCTTACCTAACAACTTAACAAGCATAGGAAATTCCGCATTTAAAGGATGTACAAGTTTGAGTAGCATTACCATGCCAAACAGTGTTACTAGTATGGATTCAAGTTCTTTTGAAAACTGTACCAGTTTAACAAATGTCGCCTTATCTAATAACTTAACAAGCATAGGGAATTCCGCATTTAAAGGATGTACAAGTTTGAGTAGCATTACCATGCCAAACAGTGTTACTAGTATGGATTCAAGTGCTTTTGAAAACTGTACCAGTTTAACAAATGTAACTTTTCCAAATAGTCTTACAACTATAGAAAGTTCAGCATTTAAAGGATGTTCAAGTTTGAATAGCATTACCATACCCAACAGTGTTACAAGTCTTGGCAGCAACGTATTTTACGGGTGTTCAAGTTTAACGGACATTACTATTCCATTTGTTGGAAAAAGCAGAACCGCAACGGGTAATGATGCGAAATTCGGCTATATATTTGGTACAATACCGTTCCAATTGAAAACGGTTTCTATTACCAGTGGAACTAATATACCACAAGATGCCTTTTATAACTGTTCAAATTTAACAAGCATTACCATACCTGATTCTGTAACAAGTATCGGTTCAAATGCATTTAATGGTTGTACAAATCTTTCAAGTTTGACTATTCCAAACAGTGTAACAAGTCTAGGCAGCGATGTATTGAGGGGGTGTTCAGGTTTAACCAGCATTAAGATTCCATTTGTAGGGCAAAGCAGAACAGCAATAGATCATTATGCGAAATTCGGCTATTTATTTGGTTCAACCCCATACGATGAAGGAGACATTATAGATCAAAATGGTATAGCATATTATATTCCTAGATATTTAGAAACTGTTGAAATTACCAGTGTAACTAATATACCAGAAGATGCCTTTTATAACTATTCTTGGTTAACAAGCATTATTCTACCAGATACCGTAACAAATATTGGTTCAAATGCCTTTTACAGTTGCTATTCTTTAACAAGCACTACAATACCAAATGCTCTAACAAGCATCGGTTCAAATGCATTTTACTATTGCTTAAGTCTTACAAGTTTGATCATACCAGACAGTGTTACAAGTCTAGGCAGCAATGTATTTTACAGGTGTTCAAGTTTTACGAGCATTACTATTCCATTTGTTGGGCAAAGCCGGACCGCAACCGGTGATGATGCGAAATTCGCCTATATCTTTGGTACAATTCCAAATCAATTGAGAACCGTTGTAATTACCGGTGGAACTAATATTCCACAAACAAATATTCCACAAGACGCATTTTATGGTTGTTCATATTTAACTAGCATAACAATTCCAAATACCATAACAAGTATAGGTTCAAATGCATTTTATGGCTGCTACAATCTTACAACTTTCACTACACCAAGCAGCGTTACAAGTATAGGTTCAAATGCATTTTATGGCTGCCACAATCTTACAAGTTTCACTATACCAAGTAGTGTTACAAGTTTAGGCAGCAATGTATTTTATGGGTGTGCACATTTATCGAGCTTATTGTATGATGTTGTGGTTACTGCCTCTGGATATTACAATATTCAGATAGAGAACATCAGCAGTGTGACCGTCAAAATTGATGGAGAAACTAATTATTTCCCTAATGACATTCAACAAAAATATTTAACTGATGGCAATCATACCATTCAGGCTGAATCAGCAAATATTGCAACGATGGTCTCATTTCCGATCATCGCAGTAACAGAATATATACCCTATTATATCGATATTGATAATATCTATATTGTGTTTTATGACGGTCCTGAGATGCAATATGCAACCTATCTTGTTACTTCAACTTTTTCTCAAGCAAACAACTTTGATCTGATTAATCGCTCAATTACTTTCACTAGTATCACATGTGAATGGGATTTGGAGAATTTGAATTATCAAGAATTCCACTTAGTTCAAATGTTTATTGGAGAAAACTATTATTATGAGAATGGCGGGATATATTTCGAATGTTACGATGGATACCAATCATCCTATAATACATGGTCTTATTCAGCGACTGCATATAACATCACCATAACCTTTAGTCATTCTGAATGGGATCAAAACGTCCATCAATTGTAACAACGAACAGTTGATAACCTTTTAAAGAGGAGCATTAGAAACATTGTCATCATATGGAAAAGAATAGTAAAAGCTTATTATTAATTTTCCGATTTAGAAGATAGACTTGCTGATTAATAATGAGTATATCATACACCCGATAATTGATGTTACGGGCGAACTAAGCATATTGTTAAGTTAACTTTAGTTATTGTTTCTTTTACAATGATAGAAAACATAAGCAGTGAAAAATGACAAGTCTAAAGGGCTTGTCATTTTGCTTGGTCTCACATGTATTGTAACACTACAGCTTTCTTTTTTTGAAATGTTTTTTTGGCTTTATTTTATCCTCGAATTATGATATGATATTCCTAAGGTGAACATTATGGACAATCTGAAAAAACAAGCCTTGGAATTTCATCGCGGGGGGAAGATCGCCATTGCTTCCAAAGTGAAGATGGATACCCGCGCCGAACTTTCACTGGCTTATACTCCGGGGGTGGCTTACCCCTGCCTGGAGATCAACAAGAACAAGGAAGACGCCTATCTGTATACTTCCAAAGCCAATACCATTGCCGTCATCACCGACGGGACGGCGGTCTTGGGGCTGGGGGACATCGGACCGGAAGCCGCCATGCCGGTGATGGAAGGCAAATGTCTGCTGTTCAAGAAATTCGCGGGCATTGACGCCATCCCGATTTGTTTGAATACCAAAGATACCGAAGAGATCATCAAGACCGTGGCCATGATCGCGCCCTCTTTCGGGGGGATCAATCTGGAAGACATTTCTTTCCCGCGCTGCGTGGAGATCGAGAAACGGCTGAATGACATGTTGGACATTCCGGTTTTTCATGACGATCAGCGGGGAACCGCGGTGGTCGTGGGGGCCGCCCTCATCAACGCCGCGCGAATGGCAAAAAAACCGCTCGATACTCTGAAAGTCGCCATGAGCGGAATGGGAGCGGCGGGAAGCAACATCGCTCAGATGCTGCGCAAAATGGGCGTGAAGACCATTTACGGATACAACATCGACGGGATCATCACCAAGAAGAAAAACAATCATCCGGCTTTGAACAGACTTTTGGAGACCGGGATCATCAACAGCTGCGATGATTACGAAACCGATGCTTTGGCAACGATCGTCTCGGGTGCGGACGTGTTCATCGGGGTGAGCGTGGCCAATGTCCTGACCAAAGAAATGGTCAACAAGATGGCCGACCGGCCGATCATTTTCGCGCTGGCCAACCCGAATCCGGAAATTGATTATCCGGAAGTTCAGGTCTCGAAAGCCTTCATCTATGCCACGGGCCGCAGCGACTACCCGAACCAGATCAACAATGTTCTGGCTTTCCCGGGCATCTTCAAAGGCGTTCTGGCAACTCCGCACCGAAAAATCAGCTGGAACATGTGCGTGGCGGCGTCCCGAGCCATCGCCGAACTGATCACCGAAAAAGAACTGAAAACCGATTATATCATCCCTTCCGTTTTTGACGAAAGGGTCGTTGAAACCGTAAGCAAAGCCGTACGGGAAACGGAGGACTAAAATGCGATACCGAATAGAAACCGATTCATTGGGAGAAAAACAGATTCCGGCGGAAGCCTATTACGGGATCGGCGCCCTTCGTTCCAAAGAAACGTTTGAAATAACCAAACACGGGCTTTTGAGACAAATGATCAAAGCCTTCGCGGAAATAAAAAAAGCCGCCGCCAAAACCAATTTGGATCTGGGGCTGCTGGACAAACAAATCGCCAACGTCATCAGCTTAAGCTGCGATGAGATCATCAACGGCCGTTTGCACGGTCAATTCATCACTGATGTTCTACAGGGGGGGGCCGGGATCAGCATGGACAAAAACGCCAATGAAGTCATTGCCAACCGGGCCAATGAAATGCTGGGGGGCGAAAAAGGCAGTTACAACCTGGTTGATCCGAATCTCCACGTCAACCTCAACCAATCCAGTCGGGAGAACGTCCTGATCGCCGGGAAACTGGCCGGCATCCGTTTGACCAAGAAACTGCTTTTGGAAGCCAAGAAACTCTCCAATGCTTATGAAAACAAACTCGCGGAATACGCACTGAACAAAGACGAACCGCTGTCAATCGGGCAGGAACTGTCCGCCTTCAACGAAGTTCTGGAACGGGACATCAAACGGACCGACGCGGCGTGCGATGAACTGACCCTCATTAATTCCAACTATTACAGCGCGGCCGGCATTGAAGCCAATCCGCTGTACGCCAAAAAGTTCGTGAAGTATGTGAGCGCCTATGCCAGCCAGGATCTGAGTCTGGCCAAGAACACGGTGGAGAACCGCCGGAATCTTGACGCCTTCACTTGGCTGTCGTCCGCTTTGAAAAACATGATCATGAATCTTTCCAAAGTTGCCACCGATTTGGAGATCCTGGAACGCCAAGGCAAAGTAAAACTTCCGAAAGTGGAGACCGGGGATTCGCCGGTCGTTTTGGAGATGATCAAACAAGTGTCGTTTTACATCATGGGAAACGATCTGACCGTGACCAGAGCCATTGAAGCCGGAGAATTGGAAGAAAATTTCTTCCTCCCCGTCATCTATGCCTGTCTGTTTGAAAGCCTCAATCTCATTCGAAGGGCCATCCGAACGCTTCGCGAAAAAACCATTGAACCATTGACCATATAAAAAACCGGGAGCGATCCCGATTTTAATTTACATTTTTATAAAACAAACTTGAACATTCTTAAGACATCTTGGTAATCGTCGCTGTCAAACTCAACAGTGTCGCTTTCCACCAGGATGCAGCCCGGATAGAAGGAATTCCGGTAAGCTTCGTTATGGTCTTTGAAGGCCACTTCCACGTGGAAATGTTTCGGAAGGGTCAGGATGTTTTTGGAAAGATCTTTAGAAAGACCGAGTTTCACTTTATCGGTGATCTCCTGATTGGTGATCGACGGATGACGGGAAACGACGGCTCCGTGCGCTCCCTCTTTGGTGGCGACGGTTTCAATGTTCTTGTTTTCGGCTTTGACTTGTTTGGTCAGGTTGAGATCACCGCTTAGAAATGCCACCGGGATCCCGAGATAAGCCGCATAAAGGGCGTTGATGTAAAACTCGCTGGCGATGATGCCGTTGATCTTCACATGGTACAGGTGGGTGTTCATGGTATGAGACAGGGGATTTCCGTCTGAACGGGAAGGGCTGTGATAACCGACGAACATGACCGCGTCAAAAGTGCGGTCGAGTCCGGCCATCATGCTACAAAGGCCGCCTTCCCAGCCGCGGTGCAGTTTCACGAAATCGGGAAGCATCGCCACATCGATGTTCCGGGCGCTGTCATGAGCGTCTTTCACATAGACCATCGTCGCTCCGGCCGCTTTGGCTCCCAGGCAGGCGCAAGCCACTTCCTGACTCATTTGTTTTCGAAATTGTTGATATTCGGGATGGGATGCTTCGGTCTCATTCCAATTGCATATTCCGTTTACGCCTTCAATGTCGGCGCTGATGTAAACTTTCATAAGGTTACCTCCATAATTGAGTATATTATACCGCATTTTCGTCACAATAAAAATAAATTGTAATTTAATTTTCAATGTGTTTATGTTATAATGACAACACATGGAGGAAATTATGAATAAATTTACATCAACAACCAAATTAGATTTCAGAACCTTGAAATACTGCAACTTATTTCTGATCAAATACCGCCGTAAAGCCGGAATTTGGTTCCTCGTCACTGCGGTTCTTTCCGTGGGCATCGCCATCTATGACATTTTGGTCATTAAGAGCCAATATTACATGTTCGCCATTTTGGCGGCTGCGTTTGTGGCTTACTCTCTGTACCAGATGTTTACCGTCGAAAAGAAGCTTGATCAGAGCCTGGTCCGTTTCTTTGCGAATCGCACCGTTTCTTCCCAAACCATCGAACTGGATGACGAACATGTCACCGTCACCCGCTCGTTGGATCCAACCAACCCGACCGTTTACGACTGGGCGCACATCACCGAGATCAATGAGATGCCGCAGTATTACATGCTGATGGTCGGCAAGAACGCTCCGATCATCATTGACCGCAGCGCGGACAACATCATTGAAGGAACGCTCGAGGATCTGGATGCGATCATCAAAGCGAAGACCGCGACCAAACCGTACAAGATGGTTGACATTGACATCGTGAAGATCCCGATCACTTACGTCCATCAGGAACCGATTCCTCAGGATGCCCAAGAAGTGAAAGCCGAAGAACCGGCTGAAGAAGCAAAACCGGAACAAATCGAAGAACCAAAGGCTGAAGATAAAGAAGAAGCCTCCGAAGACAAAAAGGAATAATCGTGCAAATCATCGCCAAATGCCAATACGGCGAAGACCGGGCGAAACAATTTTTTCGTTTTCATATGTTGATAAAGAGCCAGGTAAAATTTATTTATTGGATGATTTCCCTGGCGGCCTTGGTCGCCGGGGTGATCCTGATTCTGAAAAATGAAGGATATTATGGCCTTTTTTCGATCTTCATCGCCCTGATGACGATGGTGGTTTGGTTTGCCGGCGCCCATACCGCTCTCAACAAAGTCATGAAGGACCTGCGCTTTCCCATGTTGAACTATCAGCTGGGTTTTTCGGAAAGCGGCTTGGAGCACCTTCAGGGCGAAACCGTCCGGAAATATCTTTGGAAAGACCTGGAATCGGTCTGCGAGACCAAGAGCATGATCTATTTCTATGTCTCGAAGTCGACGGCTTTGATTCTCGGAAAATACCTGTTAAACGACGAAGAGCGGGCGCAACTGGAAAATTGGATCTCCAAGGCCCCGGTCCGTCACCGAATATATCGAACCAAATAGAAGCGTGAAATCATGAAATGCTTATTGATCGGACTCATCGTTCTGATCGGCGTCGCCATCGGACTGATTCTCGGCCTGGGTTTGTTCTCGGGTTATGAACTAGTCATCAGCATGTTCGTGCTGTTTCCGCTGGCGGTGATCTTCGGGACGATTCTGCTCGGAAAAACTAAAAAAGAAGAACCGGTCGATCGAAAGACCAAAGACCAGGATCGGTTATCAAGGTGGGAATGAATGAGTGACTTACGGCTTTTCAACATTAAAAACGGTTCAATCGAACCCAAACAAACCGCTGACAAGCCGGCTTTAAAAGCGCTCGTTTCCAAAAACGCCGGAGCGCTGCTGGGACTGACCGTCATCGGCTGGGATCTTCCGCTGGGGGGAAGCGACAGCGAAGTCGTGGAAACTTTGGCTTATGACGAGAATTTCCAACTGACGGTCGTGGAATACCGGATGGGGAAATTTAACGGCACCATCAATAAAGGCCTGGTCTATTTGGACTTCATCAAAAACAATTATGGAAAGATCCGGTCCTTCTTAAGCGAGAAACTGGGGGCGGAACTGACCAAACAGATCCGACTCAATCCCCGCCTGATCGTCGTGGGCGACGATTTCAACCGCTATGACGAATATGCCATCAAACAGATGCCTTACGTCATCGATCTGGTGAAATGCCAGCCGTACGGAAAGAACTTCCTGCTTTTGGAAAAGAATTATCAAAGCAAAAAAGTGGTGGTTGATGAAGAATATGCTTTTCCTTCCACCATCGAAAACGTCGATCTTCGGAAGATGATCGGCGAATACATCCTGAGTTTAGGGGACGAAATCTGCGAGACCATCACCAAATCGTTCATTTATTACCGAAAGATCAAAACTTTCGCTTATCTGCTTTATGAGGACGGGTTCGTGATCAACCTGCTGTCGGGCGGAAAATTCAAAGCCGTCAAGATCCGTTCCGTCAAGGATCTGGTCAAAAACGAAAGCTTGATCGAAAAGAGTTACGATGAAAACTGAAGAATTGTCGGTCGTTTACGAAGATAACCACATCATCGTCGTCGTCAAAGAAGCCAACATTCCCAGCCAGGAAGACGAGACCAAAGACGAAGACTTGCTAAACATCGTCAAAGGCTACATCAAAAAAAAGTATCACAAACCCGGAGAGGTTTTTTTAGGTCTGGTGCACCGTTTGGATCGCCGCGTCGGCGGTTTGATGGTGTTTGCGAGGACTTCGAAAGCCGCCTCCCGGCTTTCCGAGACCATTCGTTTGCACCGATTCAAAAAAGAGTATCTGGCGCTGGTTTTGGGGATTACCCCAAAATCCGGACGTCTGGTCGATTATCTTTCCAAAGTGGAGAAGAACGGACCGAAAGCGGTCGTTACCACCGCCGAAAACAACGGCCAGGAAGCGATCCTCGAATATGAGACCTTAAGAACGGTTGAATTCGAAAAACGCGAGTTCTCGCTGGTCAGAGTCCATCTGATCACCGGAAGGTATAATCAGATCCGGATCCAGTTCTCCCATTTCCAACATCCGATCATCAACGATTTCAAATACGGATATCAGGGAACCAATTTCAACGACCAACTCGGTTTGGTATGTTCGGCTTTGCGATTTCCTCATCCGACGACCAAAGAAGACCTGGAATTCAATTTCGTCCCAACCGACGGAATATGGAATGGTCTTTGGGAGAAAACCCATGACTAAATACAAACCAATCATCATCATCTTCGGAGCGTTTTTGGCGTTCTTCATCTTCGTCGGTGTTTATCTCCCAGACGTGGAAATGAAAGTCAAACAGTTTGACGCCGAGATCACCTTGGATGCCAACGGCGACATGAACATGCACGAAAGCTGGGTCGTGGATTTTCCGAGCGGATACTCGGTTACTTTCCGCGACATCGCCTATAACAAATACAACTCCGGAAATCCGCTGTATCAGGAAACCGCCAATCGCGCTTTCTTTGATGAAACCAGCGTCAACATTGAAGTCTACGGTTCAGACAACACCGCTCTGGTTCAGGACATCGATTATGAAGTTGGATATTCGTTCAACGGCGATCTTGACGAACAAGGGCAGCCGGTGGAATGTTATCCGTCCCGTTCGGAATGCGAATCGCTGTTCGTCTGGGTCTATGACGGCATGGATGACCGAATGACTTTCGTTTATGATTACAAGATCACCGGTGCGGTCACCAAGTACAACGATGTCAGCGAACTGAACTGGCGGCTGATCGATGCCAATTACGTGGAGTCGGGAATTTCCGATTCGACCGTGACCATCAATGTTCCGGGCGTGGCCGCGGACAACCTGATGGCTTGGGGACACGGGCTCGGAAAAGGCCGGGTCACGGTGGAAGACGAACTGGTGACTCTGGAAATGGATCGGATCAAATACGACGAATTTCTGGAATTCCGGATCCTGATCGATCAGGACATCTTCACCGTCGACGCCATCAACGATTTGAATGTGAATGCCCGCCAGGAGATCATGGATTATGAAATGGAGTTGGCGCGCACGACCAATTTGGGGATCGCGATCGCAACCATTCTTTTGATCGGCTCTTTTGCGGTCCTGCTGCTGATGGCCGTCATCGCCACCAGGATCTATTTCAAGTATGACAAAGAATATACCCCGGAATATTCGGGAAAATATTATCGCGAACTTCCGGCCGAGTACACGCCGGCGGAAATGAGTTATCTGTATTATTTCGGAAGGATTCAAAACGAGGACGTAACAGCCACGCTTTTGGATTTGGTCCGGCGTAAATTCCTGACGCTGGAGACGAATGCCAGCGGAATCAATGACCGCGATCCGAACTTTAAGATCAAAAAGAACCCGGATGCGGACTTTTCGATCCTCCTTCCTCACGAACAGCATCTCATCAACTGGTTCATCAATCTGGTGGGAAACAATTCCGAAGTCACCATCAATGAGATCGAGCAATATCCGAAGAAATCCTATACCGCGGCCATGGCTTTTGAAAAAGAGGCTTCGATGTTCATCACCAAAGCCAAACAAAGCAGTTCTCGCCATGACTTCTTCGAAAAAGGTCTGGCTATGGCCAAAAGCAAACTGTACGTCTGGGTGCTGCTGCCTTTGATCTTCTTCGGGGTAGCGCTGATTACTGACCAAATGGAGATCAGTTGGCTTCCGGTTGATTTGGACAACACCTTGGCGATGATCGTCAGCGGCATTACCGCGGCGGCCTATCTATTGTACATCGTTTCCATTAAGAAGCGCAGCATCAAGGGAAATGAAGAGTTCACCAAATGGAAAGCTTTTCGTCAGTTCCTGCTTGATTTCGGTAACATGGACGATTACCCGATCCCGGGCATCGTGGTTTGGGAACATTATTTGGTTTACGCAACCTCGCTGAAAGTGGCTGACAAAGTCATGCAGCAGCTGGAAGTCAAACTTCCGGTCGAACAGCTGGAAACCGATTCTTCCTCCACGTACATGGGTTTCGGATATCGATATTACGGATTCCGCCTAGGCTATGCCTTAGGCCGAATTAACCGGTCAGTGGCAACCGCCCGATCCAACGGACGCGCGACTATCGCGGCTCATCAGGCCAAATCCAGCGGATTCGGCCGGGGTGGCGGCTTTAGCGGCGGCAGTTCCTTCGGCGGCGGCGGTGGCGGTTTTAGAGGACGTTAGAAAGAGAGGAAAATAAATGAAATTTTTAGTAACCACTGGGGGAATCATCGGCATTGTCATCGCCGTGATCGTCGTATTGTTGATCTTCGTTGTCATCGGAATTTATAACAATTTGGTCCAACTTAGAAATCGGACCCGCAACGGCTGGAGTCAAATCGATGTTCAGCTGAAACGCCGTTTTGATTTGATCCCGAACCTGGCCGAGACCGTCAAAGGCTATGCCAGCCTGGAAAAGGGAATTTTTGAGGAATTCGCGAAAGCCCGCGGCTTGTATGCTCAAGGGCAACAAAGCGGAAACGTCGAACAGATGGCTCAGGCCAACGCGACTTTGGGGGGAACCTTAAGCCGTTTGCTCATGGTTACGGAACAATATCCGGAACTGAAAGCCAATGTCAGTTTCCAGGACATGATGGCCCAACTGAAAGATACGGAAGACAAGATTTCTTTCAGCCGTCAGTTTTACAATGACACTGTTTTGGCTTACAACAACAAAATCGAATTGTTCCCAAGCAACATCATCGCGAACCTATTCGGTTTCAAAGCCGCGCAATTCTTCCAAGTCGTTGAAGAAGCGCAAAGAGAAGCTCCGAAAGTCAAATTCTGATAAAACCACTCCCGTAAACATTACGGGAGTTTTTTAAACGAAAGGACCGACCATGAAAAAAACTTACGAAGAAATGCTTCGGGGGACCAAGGGTTTTCCGCGGATTGAAGAAAGGCAGGGCAAAAGGATCATTCTGCCATCGCCTTTGGAATATGACGAAGCGATGCGTTTGGCCGGACCCGGCCAATTGATCACTTATGATGAGATCAACATTTACCTGGCCCGAAAGCACGAAGCCGACGAAACGTCGGGCATGTCCACCGGCATCTTTGCGAATCTGGTGGCTCATGCTTCGGCGGAACGAAAACTGCAGGGATTGGACGACATCACCCCTTATTGGCGGACGCTCAAAAAAAAGGCGAGCTGAACGAGCGCTTCCCGGGCGGGATCGCAGAACACAAACGCCTTTTGGAGCAAGAAGGACACACGGTCGTTCAAAAGGGTAAGAAATGGGTGGTGGCGGATTATGAGAAATCCGTTCGGAAGGTATAAAAAATATTTTCGAATAAAACATACTAATTTGATGAAGTAAAAAAGAAGGGTTTGTTTTCTTCTGAATTTTTTCTTTAAATAAACACTTCTTTGCTTTTTCTTTTATGTTATAATTTAATTGGAAAACAAATAGATTTTTTGAAGAAGTAATGTTTATGATTAATGATCGGGAAAAAATTCGAGAAGCTATGAACTTGGCGGTAGATGTTATGAAACAGTCATACGATGAAAAGAGAAAAGATGGGAAGGTTTCTCCAAAAGTAGGTGCGGTCATTCTCTTTGAGGATGGCACAATGGAATCAGCCTTTCGGGGAGAAATTCGAATCGGTGATCATGCTGAATATACTTTAATTGATAAAAAACTTCGAACAAAAAAGCTTGACGAAGCAATATTGTTTGCCACCTTAGAGCCGTGCGCACCCAATTCAAGAGGTGGAAATAAACTTCCCTGTGCTGAAAGGATTGTAAATGCACGGATAAAAAAAGTATATATGGGAATTCAAGACCCTCACCCTTCTGTTGCGGGAAAAGGATATGATTTTTTATTGGAAAACGGGGTAGAAGTAGAAATGTTTGACAAAGATCTTCAAGAAATAATTATTTTTGAAAACCAAGCCTTTTTTGATGATGCCTCTGTCCGAGCTTATGATGAAGCCACAAAGCAAAAGGAAAGCGGGAAAGTTCATTACCTTGACTTTAATGTTCCGGAAATTGATTTTCAAAATGATTTTTCTAAAGAATCTTTTCAAAAATTTTTTGAAAGCTCAGGCTTGAAATATGAAGTAAACTCGGTTGATTTTTGGCGTTTTTTGGATAACTCAGGAATTACCCACGCAGGAACGGGAAAGGGCTTTCCAATTCATGGGTTTACACGCACTTCGGTTTTGCTTTTTGGGAAAGATCCATCTCAACTTTTTCCCCAGTTTGAAATAAAAGCTTCAGCTTTCAGCTCGAACAAATCATTTACGGGACCACTTATTCTGACTGTTCAAGCTGTTTTTGATTGGCTTTCAACAACTGTAAACTCAAAATTCATAATTAAAGGGCTTGTCGGCTCAGAGCTTCTAATAGAAGCTTTGCGAGAAGCGGTTTTGAATGCGGTAATTCATAGGGATTATAGCCGGGAAGATGCTCAAATTCGCATATCGATTGATGAGGACAAAATAGAGATACTTAGCCCTGGATCACCAACACCACCAATTTCAATTCAACAGTTACGAGATTTTTCCGCGCCGACTTTGCGGCGAAACCCAAAACTTGCCTAAATGTTTTCTAAAATGCATTTTTATGAAGGAAATCGAAAAGGGATGGAGCGTTTTAAAAACTTATTATTTGATTCAAAGAAGACTCTTTTTAGTCCTGATATCGAATTTATTAACCCAAATTTATCCATAACCTTTTATAAATCATTTAAAAGTTATCAGAAGTATCTTCAAGGAGTTTTTTCTTCTTTGAATGAGAATGAATTCATTGCCTATCAGTATATGAAATTAAATGGGATGACAACCACCACAGAGTATGCGAAAAAAACAGGTCGCGAACAAAAAGCCGCTTATAGAGACTTGGATCGGCTATTGAAACTAAACTTGATAAGTTCAGAAGGCGAAAATAAAGGAAGACGATATAAATTACTCAAATAGCCGATAATTGTTTCTTTTTTGTTTCTTTAATTGCTTTTTAAGAACCTTAATTGTCCAAAATAGTTTTGTAAAAAGCAAATAAAAGCATATATTGGACATTGCAAATTGGAAATGTCCAATAAAACCAAGAATTGGATTAAAAATCTGGAAGTTATAAAAAAAACTCAAACTTATTTGTTTGAGTCTGTGCTTGGCTCTTGTTTTTGAGCCATACGTTTATTGAATCTCTCGACCCGACCAGCCGCTTGGATGAACTTTTGCTGTCCAGTGTAGAATGGATGACATTTCGAGCAAGTGTCAACCCGCATTTCTTTTAAAACCGAACCGGTTTCAAAGGTGCTTCCGCAAGTGGTGCAAACAACCGTTACGGTGTTGTATTTCGGATGAATTCCTTTTTTCATATTTTTCTCCTTCCGCCATAGAGTATTTGAATCTATAGTAAGTTACCTTTGTTATTATACCCCAATTCGTTTTTTAAGTCAAGAAAAAGATGCGAAAGACGAACCGGAAAAAAGCAAAAAAATACTTTCAAATCGGGGCGGAATATTGTATAATGTTTTCAAAGGGGTGCTAACATGGATTTACAAGTCAAAGATGGTTGGATCGAAGTGATCGCGGGCAGCATGTTCGCCGGGAAGACCGAAGAACTGCTTCGAAGGATCAAAAGGATCGATTACGCGAAAAAGAGCGTGGTGGTTTTTAAACCGGTGATCGATACCCGTTACAGCAGCAATGAAGTGGTTTCGCACAACAACGGGCGGGCGAAATCCGTTGCGATTACCGAACCCCGCGAGATTTACGAACATTTGGGATCGAAGCTGCCTTATGCGATCGCGATCGACGAAGCGCAGTTCATGTCCCGAGATCTCATCGGCATCTGCGAGGATCTGGCCAACCGGGGCGTACGGGTGATCGTCGCCGGGTTGGACAAAGATTTCCGCGGGGAACCGTTCGGCGTCATGCCCGATCTTCTGGCCAGAGCCGAATTCGTCACCAAACTGGACGCCATCTGCCAGGTTTGCGGCGCACCGGCGACCCGGACCCAAAGAATCATCAACGGAAAACCGGCCAATTATTCGGATCCGATCATTCTTGTTGGTGCTCAGGAACAATATGAAGCGCGGTGCCGCCATTGTCACGTTGTCCCCGGAAAACCGAATGGAAAATGATTTAACTTTCATTAAGGAAGCGATTAGGCAGGCCGAAATCGCGGCCGGAAAAAGTGAAGTTCCGGTCGGGTGCGTCATCGAGTTGGGCGGAAAGATCATCGCCAGGTCGCATAACCAAAGAGTGGCCAAACAAAGCGCTTTGGCGCACGCCGAGATCATCGCCATCAACCGGGCTTGCAAAAAGCTGGGGCGGAGTTTTTTGGACGAAGCCACGCTTTATGTCACTTTGGAACCCTGCCTCATGTGCACCGGAGCCATTTTTCAAGCCCGAATCAAACGAGTCGTTTACGGAGCCAAAGAACCGAAGTTCGGGGTTTTGGGAAGCCTCATGGATCTTTCGAAAGAAAACCGGTTCAATCACCGCCTGGAGATTATTTCCGGACTTTGCGAGGCGGAGATCAGCGCCATGATGAAGGAATTCTTTCAGAAACTGCGCGAGCAACCGGGAACTTGCGAAAACCAAAGAAATTTGTTATAATAAATTATGTTTTAATTTGATAGATCCCGTTTTAAGTACCTATATCCAATACTGAGCTGCGAATCAGGTCAGGTCGTGACTGAAGCAGCCTTAAGCATGTCTTAGTATGTGGGTATGGGTACTTAAGACGGGATCATTTTTATTTATTCTGAGAAACCCGCAAAAGGTTTGAAAAAACGGTTCTTTCATAGTATAATGATAAAAGTTTTCTAAATATGAGCAACAGGAAGATTGACATGAAAAAAATTAGTTTGGTCCTTATCATCATTACATTAATGCTGTCGCTGGCGGGGTGCCGGGACAAAGAATATACGGTGACTTTCGACACTGACGGCGGGGAAGTCATTGCCCCGCTGACGGTAACGGCGGGGGAATCCGTTTCGGCCATGCCGACACCGGAAAAAGAAGGCTATGCGTTTCTCGGTTGGTTTGACGAAACCCAAACCGAGTACACAAATCAAACGCTCATCGAAAAGAGTCTGACGCTTCACGCAAGGTGGGAAATTTTGGAATTCACGGTGACCTTCAAAGCTTTTGACGGCACGGTCATGGAAACCCAAGAAGTTGCTTACGAAACGGCCGCCATTGCCCCGGAGCCCGCTGCGGTCTTGGGTCATGCCTTTTCCGGTTGGGACCAGGACTTTTCCGAAGTGAAAAGCGATCTGACCGTTACCGCTTTGTATTTAATTAATGTTTATGAAGTCACTTTTTTGGATCACGACGAAACGGTCCTGAAGACCGAAACGGTGGAATACGGAGCCGATGCAACGCCTCCAACCGATCCGGTTCGCGAAGGATATTTCTTCCGCGGCTGGAATCAGGATTTTCAGGACGTCACCCGGGATCTGACCGTCTTGACCTTATATGATCAGGATGATTTGGGCGTCATTTACGTTTTGGAGGGCGATGCCTATACCGCTAGCGGATATGACGGCACGAACCCCGCCGTCGTCATTCTGGGCACTTACAACGGCCTGCCGGTTACCGCCATCGGCGACGGCGCTTTCCTGAACAATTATGACATTACCAGCGTCAGCCTTCCGGAAGGGATCACGGCGATCGGAAATCAAGCTTTCTCGGGTTGCGCTTATATGACGTCCGTCAACATTCCCGTTTCCGTTCAGACCATCGGCACCGAGGCTTTCAATGCCTGCACGATGCTGTCATCGATCGTCATTCCGACTCCGGTCATCGGCGAAGCGGCTTTCAGCGGCTGCACCGGGATGACCAGCATTACCCTGGAATCGACGGTCACGTCCATCGGGGCCTGGGGGTTCTGGGGAAACAGCAAACTGCTGACCATTTTCGTTCCCCAAAGCGTCACTACGCTTGGGAAACACGTGTTCAGCTGGTGCCAGAAACTAAACTACATCTACACGCCAAGCGCCAATCTGTCCAATCTGAGCACGATGCTTCTGGCTTGTGAAAACATTTATGTCCATTACGCCGTGGTAGGGCAAGACTGATAAATACCAAGGTTCCAAAGTGGGGTGACCATCTTGAAAGAAGCCTATAAGCATTTAGGTTGGTTTTTCAAAGTTGAATACAAGAAATACATCGGCCTGGCATTTTTGCTGCTGATCCTTTCGATTACCCCGGTCCTGCCGGCGAAGATCCTCGGAATGGCCATTGACGAGATCGCCAGCGGCACTCTGACCGTCAACCGTTTGTTGCTTTTGGTTCTGTCTTTGGCGGCGATCCCGATCGGCCGGTATTTCGTGGCCATTGCCTATCACATGAACATTAACCGATTGGGACACAAACTGTCCTATACCCTGCGCGAAAAATACATTGATCATCTGTTTGAACTTGATTCCGCCATTTACGAAAAATACACCAAAGGCGATCTGATCTCCCGGGCCAGCAGCGATCTGAGCAATCTGACCGTTCTCGCCACTTCATTTCTTCAAACTTTGGTCTTCAATACCGGCATGGTCATTTCCGCGGTCGTCATCATGCTGACCATTGATCCGTGGCTGACCCTGGCCAGCGTCATTTTGATGCCGTTTGCCATCTTCTGGCTGAACAAGCAGCGCCAAAAGAAACGGGCTTATTACAAGACTCATCATGAGATCTACGCGGACATGACCGAAAAGGTTTTGGAGTCCATTGAAGGTGTCAAAGCGGTTCGGGCTTATACGCAGGAAGAAAACGACTTCCAAAAAACCAAGAAATCCATTGACGCGGACATTAACTCCTGGTGGAAGATCATCAAGTTCGAGGCCGTTTACGGACCGCTGTTCGAAATGGTTTACGCCGTCTCTTACTTTGTGGCGATCGCTTACGGCAGCTACATGGTCATTCAGTCGCAGATCTCTACCGGCGATCTGGTCACTTTCCTGGTGTATGTTGGGCAGCTGTACGGACCGTTGGTCGCGTTATCCAACATTCTGAACTCCGTCAACAACATCATCATTTCCGACGAACGCTTCTACGAGATCATGGATCTGCAACCGGAAGTGAAAGATGAAGTTTCCGCCCGCGAGATCTTCAGTTTTAAAACCATCGAATTCAAGAACGTCAGTTTCAAATTTCCGTTTGATAATTTTGACGTCATCAAAAATATTTCCTTTACCATCAACAGCGGCGAGACCATCGGCATCGTCGGACCGACCGGGGCCGGGAAATCAACTCTCATCCGCCAATTGCTTCGGGAATTCAACGTTACCAAAGGCCAGATCCTGTTTGACGGGATCGACATCAGTAAGCTGAAGATCGAAGATGCCCGGAATCTGGTCGGGTATGTTCCTCAAAATCATGTTCTGTTCCGCCGAACCGTCGATGACAACATTCTCATCGGGAATCCCCATGCCAGCCAGAGTCAGATCGATACGGCCGTCTCCTTGGCCGATTTCAAAAAAGATCTGCGCGAACTTCCGTTCGGGATCGATACCATGGTCGCGGAACTGGGCGGATCGCTTTCCGGCGGTCAGCGCCAGCGGCTTTCGATCGCCCGCGCTTTGGTCAAAAATCCGGAGATCCTGATTTTGGACGATTCCTTAAGCGCGGTGGATTCGCTGACCGAAGCCAACATCATCCGAAATTTAAAACAGGCGAGAAGCGATAAAACCAACATCATCGTTGCCCATCGCTTTTCGGCGGTCGCGGCGGCTGATAAGATCCTAGTCCTTCAAGACGGCGTGATAACCGCCCAAGGAACTCATCAGGAACTCCTCAAATATGACAATTGGTATAAAATGCAATATCTGAACCAAATCAAAGGTGATACCCATGAAGAATTTTAAACGCGTATTCAAGTACATGAAGGGGCGTTATCACCTATTGGTCACTTCGGTCCTGCTGATCGTTCTGGTCCAGGTCTTGGGTTTCATCACCCCTTTGATCGTCATGACCATTTTGGACGACTACATCATGGGGATCGAATATCCTTGGGTGGAAGTAGCGGTCAATGACGATGACAAGACCGTCACCCATGACGGCCGCCATTACAAACAAATCCGTTATCTGGAAGACGGCGAGATCACGCTCGGCGATGCCAGCATTGTCATCAACAAAACCAGTTTTTATCTGATCGAATCGACCGTGGAAAACGGCAGCCGGTCCTTTGAAAACAACCAACTGACGGTCACTAGGGCCGACGGCGTCATTTTTGTCTATCCGGTCGTCCGGCTGGAAAGCACCGCCGTTTTCAATTTCTATCAGCCGATCGTTCCCTTTCTAATTTTTTGGATTATTTTTCTGTTCATCAAGAGCATCGTCGTCATCGGGGCCAGTTACGCCCAGCAGATTTGCACGGGCCGCGTCATCAGTTACATTGCCCGCGATGCGAGAACCGACGCCTTAAGCAGCGTCGAACGGCTTCCGATCAAATACTTTGAAGCCGAACCGGCCGGAAAAATGGCGGCCCGGATCACCTCCGATGTGGACGGCATGATCGGGTTATACCGGCTCAGCGTCAACGTTTTTGCTTCCGCGATCCTGAGTTTCGTCTTCGCCTATGTTGGGATGTTCATCCTGAATTCGAAACTGGCAATGCTGACCTTTCTGGCTTATCCGTTTATTTATTTTTGGATCCGCTACTTTTTGAAGCATTTGCATCGCTTCGCGGAAAAAGTCAACGAACTCCGAAGCCTTTTGACCGCCAAGATCAACGAGATCATCAACGGCATCAACATCCTTCAGATCTTCAATTTCAAGAAGCCGACCATCATGGAATTCGACGTCATCAACCAGGACTTCATGACCGAACAAATGAAGGAAGTCAAGTTGCACCTGACTGCCGGCTGGAACCTGATCTACATCATCCGGGCTTTGATCACGGCCTTCATCGTCGCTTACTTCGGCTGGCAAAAGATGACCGTTTCGGGAATTGCCATCACCGCCGGATTGGTCTATGCCTATAACGAATATTTACTGAAGATCATTGAACCGGTCGCCATTGTTTTCAACCAAGTCAGCGAATACCAGCATAGTTTGGTTCGGACCGAACGGATCGCCAAACTGATCGAAGGCGAATTGGAAGACGATACCATCGGCATGGTCGAACGCTACCGCGGCGACATCCGTTTCGATAACGTTTGGTTTGCTTACGTGAAAAACGAATATGTTTTGAAAGGCGTCAGCTTTGAAGTGAAAAGCGGCCAGATGGTCGGATTGGTCGGACATACCGGCAGCGGAAAGAGTTCGCTGATGAATCTTTTGCTTCGTTTTTATGATCTGACCGATGAAAAATCAGGAAAGATCTACATCGACGGCGAAGACATCGACCAACTCCCGAAACGCACTTACCGTTATCATCTCGGAATCGTTCTTCAGGAACCGACGCTCTTCAAAGGAACCATCGCCAGCAACATCCGCTTTGGCAAAGAAGGCGTAAGCGACGAACAGATCATTGAGATTTTGAAATCGATGGGCGGCGAAAAACTCATCAACAAATACGAACTCGGCATCAATCAGCCGATCACCCGCACCGGAGTCAACATGAGCAGCGGCGAAAAACAGATCATCACGCTGGCCCGCGTCGTCGTTCACGACCCGGCCATCCTGATCATGGACGAGGCCACTTCGCACATCGACACCGAAACCGAAGAGATGATCAAGAAAGCTTTGAAAGTCGTTTGCAAGAACCGGACGGTCATCATCATCGCCCACCGTCTGAGCACGGTTTACAATGCGGACAAGATCATTGTTTTGGACCACGGGCTGAAAGTCGAGGAGGGAAATCACCGCGATCTGCTGGCTGCCAACGGGGTTTACGCGAACATTTACCGAGCCCAAGTCGCTAATTCCGAGAACAACCAATGACACCAAAGAACCTTCGAAAAACGAAGGTTCTTTTTTAAACAAAAACTTTGAAAAAAAAACAAATAATGATATAATAAACCGCTAATGAATATACGAATACAAAAGAAGGAAAAAACAAATGAAACCTTGGCGAGATTTATTGACGGAAGACCTTGAGAAAGCAAAAGTGACGATCGCGGGCATTGCCCTGGATCGCAATGCTTCGGTCGGAAAAGGGGCGGGAAAGGCTCCAAACCGGATCCGAAAACTGTCCGGATATCTTCCTCCGGCTTCCAAAGAAGGGGTCGATCTGACGTCTTTGAAACTATATGACTTCGGAAACATCGGCCATAATCGCACGTCGTTTTCGAAGATCGAAGCCAAAGCCGCCGAAATATTCAATCTGAATAAATTTTCGGTGTTCTTCGGGGGCGATCATTCTTGTTCCATTCCGCTGGAATCGGCTTTTTACGAAAAAACCATCCGGGAAGGAAAAATCCCGGCCATCATCCACATCGACGCTCATCCCGACATTTGCGATGTTTATGACGGCAGCCGCTTCTCGCATGCCTGCCCGAATTTCCGCGCCATCGAACGGGGATACCTTGGCGGAAATGTGGTTTTGCTTGCGGTGCGGGGATTTGAGATCCAGGAACTGGAATTGTTTTCCCAGCATCCGGAGATCGAAGTCATCAAAGCTTCCGAAGTCAATCAAAGGGGATTAGAGTCCGTCCGCCATTTAAAGAACAAATTTGACGAACGCCATAACGTCTATCTGTCGTTTGACATCGATGCCATCGATCCGTCGTTCGCGCCGGGGACCGGAACCCCGGAAGCCTTTGGGATCACTTCCCAAGCGGCTTTGGAGATCATCGTTTATCTGGTTGAAAACCTGTCGGTAAAAGCCATGGACATCATGGAAGTGTCGCCGCGCCTGGATATCAACAATGTTACATCCTGGACGGCTTTAAAACTGCTTTATGAAACATTTGCATCGCTATCTGTAAAAACAACCAAAATTGGAGGAAAAGATCAATGAAACATGTCATGTTGGACTGCTACGGTTCCACGCAGACCCTGCTCGATGATATCCGCTACATCAATAAAATCGTCAATGAAATTCCCTACGTTCTTAAGCTGACGCCGGTGGCGCCGCCGTCGCTGGTTCCATATTATTACGGAAAAGTCAAAGAAGATGACGGCATCAGTTCCTTCGTCTTTTTGGAAGGCGGGCACGTCACCATTCATACGTTTCCGTTTCGCCAATGCTATTTTGTTGACATCTTTTCCGAGGATTTCGATACCGAAGTGCTGAAGAATTACCTTTTGGAAAAGCTTCCTTTTAATGAAACGATCTCGACGCTTGAGATCCGGGACCGCGACATCAATGTCTTCAACACGCTCCCGTATGATCCGAAAGAAGATTTCGGGCCCCATGTCATGGCCGAGCTGTCTTATGAAAACCGGATCACCATGGAAAACATGTTCGATTTCCTGGAAAAGCTGGTTTATGAGATTGGCATGACCCCGATCACCCGCCCCTTTGTGATCAAGAGCACCGTCAACAAAACCCATTATCTGTCCGGGATCATTTTGATCGCGCAAAGCCACATTGCCTTGCATTACGACTATGATGACAAACTTATTTATTTCGATATCTTCTCCTGCTCGTCCTTCGACTTTTCGATGGTCACCAACGTTCTTTTGACGCTCGGGAAAGTCACTTCCTATGAGGTCGTGGCCCGGGGAACCAAGCATTATTCGAAGATCAAACGCGAAAAAGACGACACTGAGTTTTTGGCCAGCGAAAAATGGCAGAAAAACATTTACGACGATTACTTATGAAAGAAAAAAAACCGCTATTGAGAAATAGCGATTTTCATTTATTTCTTTTTGAAGCCGCTTCGGGTGACGATTCCCCAGAGTCCGGTTTCGCGCATGGCGGAAAAGTAACCCTTGACCCGGTACAAACTCATGAACTGACGGTAGCCGAGGTTTTCAATGATTCCGAAAAAAACCAAAGTGAGGGTATCCGAGAAACCCAAATATTTGGATTCCCGCTCGGTCACCAAAAGCGAGAGCAAGGAAACGATGATCCCCATCAAGATCGAGACCGCGAACAAAGCCAAAAGGATCTCGAGATCCAGAAGTGCGAAAACGATGGACAAAATGAGCATCAGGTAACCTTGAGCTTCGAAAAGCGGCCCGATCATTTCGAAGATGAGAAAATAAGGCAGGCCGACGGTGCCGACGGTTTTGTAGCGCGGGTTGAAGATCAGATGGCGGTGGAAGGACAGAATGTCGATGAGGCCGCGATGCCAGCGGTCACGCTGTTTGAATAGGCTCTTCCAGTCATTCGGGACTTCGGTATAGCAATGGGCGTTGTAAACGTAGTCGATCTGGTAAGGCTTTTTTTCTTCCAAAGCCTTTCGAGACAGCCGGACGACCAATTCCATGTCTTCGCCGACCGTGTCTTTTTTGAAGATGCCGCTGCTGGTCAGATAGCCGCCGGCTTCGATCAGGGTCTTCCGTTTGAAAAGTCCGAAAGCCCCGGAAACGATCAGAAGCGATCGCAGTTTGGCCCAGCCGATCCGTCCGGACGTAAAAGCCCGCAAATATTCGATGGCTTGAAGCCGGGTGATCAAAGTCTTCGGGAGGCCTTTTTTTTCGACCTGGCCGCGATCGATCTCGCAGCCGTTGGCCGGAAAAATGTTTCCGCCCAGACAAATGGTCGGATATTTGTGATCAACGGTCACGGACATCAGTTTGAGCAGGGAATTGACTTCCAACATGGAGTCGGCGTCAATGCCGCAGACGAATTCGCTGACCGCATAGTTGATCCCGGTGTTCAGGGCATCGGCCTTGCCGCCGTTGTCTTTGTCTATGACGGTCAGATAAGGCGTCAGTTTGTTTCGGTAAATGCCCCGGACATGCATGGTCGGCAGTTTTTGGGAAACAATGTGGTTTTTGCGTTCCAGTTTGAAAAATTCGATCAGTTTTTGGAGCGTTTTGTCTTTTGAACCGTCGTTGACGACGATGACTTCATACTGCGGATAGTTGAGGTTCAGCAGGGAGTTGACGCTGTCGATGATGGACAGTTCTTCGTTGTAAGCAGGAGCGATGATGGAGATTGAAGACAGCATTTCCGATTCAAAAAGCATGTTCTTGTTTTTATAACCCCATAAACGGGATTGCTCCCGGGATCCGGTCATGGACAGCAAAACCAGCAGAATGTAGATCAGATTGACGGCCACGTAGTAGAAAACGATGTAATAGTTGATGTCAACCGCGTAAGCGATGATGATCTCTAAAAAACTTTTGGACAGCAGATCCAGGTTATAGCGGATCAAGAAAACAATTGGGAAGAAGACCAATGCCACGAACAGGATGCGTCTTAACCATAGGACTTTCTTTTTTTCGACTTTGGATCTTTCCCGGACCGACGGGGCGTAGGTTTCTTTGGCGATCCCCATGCGCTGCAAAACATCGGAGCGCAAATAAACATGCAATTCTTTTTTCAGCCGTTCGTCGGCGGAATAGTAGATCCGCAAAATGGCAAAAAGATCGTTTTCGATCGCGAGATCTTTGTTTTGATTCATGAAGTCGATCAAGTCCGCCGTCAGTCCGAAACTGACCAGCAGTTTGATCGATTCAATGATCTGGGTCCGCTGCGGCGAATTGAGTTTCAGGATCAGATATTCAGTTCGGAAAGACAGCACTGACGCAATGACCTTTTGTTGGTGAGCATTGCCGGGGTTTTGGAAGATGCTGACCAGGTTCATGTAATAATCGCGGTTGATCTCGGCGATCCGAGTGATGACTTCGACCCGGTAGAAGTCCATGTCGCTGCCGTCGCAGCCTTCCAAAATGCTTTGGATGCCGTCGAAGTTTTCCCGTTTGCTTTTGGCGTCGATGACGATCCGGCGGACCTCGCTTTTCGGATGGGTGAGATAACGGTCAATGAAGATGTTCTCGTCATAGACGTTGACCAGCGTTCGCAGGATCAAGAAGTAATAGGCGTCAACATCGAATCTATGCGAATCATAAAGCAATTGATTGGACTCGTTGCCGTCATAGAAGGCTTCGAGGCTGATCAGTTCTTTTTGTAAAAAAGCCAGCAGATCGTCGTTTTTGTAACCGACGGCGAAGGCGGCGACCAACTCTTTGATCTCGAATTCGCTGCGCTTCAAAGCGGACTGAATGGCATAACTGAAACGGTTGTGATGGCGGGTGATGATCTGGATGGCCCGGCGCCGGTAAAAAGCGCTGGCACCGACCAAACTTTCGATGATGATGTCCACGGATTCGTCAATGTTGGATTTCAGCGAATTCAGCAGGTAAAGTTTGACGCTGTCGTTGCGTTCGATGACCAACCGCTTTTTTAGGCCGTCCAAAGCCTTTCGGCTGCGAAAGAAGGCCAAGTAATGCGCGGAAGCTTTCCGAACGATCGGTCGAAGCGAATTCAGCCGGAAAAGATGGTAAGCGATGATCTGCTGCCGGTCGAAATCGGTCACGACGGTGGCCAAAGTCTCATCATCCAGTTCGGTCTGTTCGCAGATGTTAATGAATTCGTCGGTCAGTTTCCGCTTGGAGAAATGCTTTTGGACGGCTTGTTTTTGGAGATACTTGGCGACCAGGTATTTTTTGATCTGGGTCGATTCCCAGATCCGGTAACGCAAAAGCAGTTTGTTCAGGAAAATGACGATGATCAGAAAAGCGGCGGCAGCCCCCAGACCTTCCAGGATCCAAACAATGACTTGATGAGGGATGATCATAGATGGGCTCTCCGGGAAAGGATCCTTTTGACCAGACCGACGACTTCTTCGATGATGAGCGGTTTCGTTAAAATGAAATCAACGCTCAGTTCGTTGGCGGTATTGACAATGGCCAGATTTTTGTTGAAAGTGGTCAGCACGAACGGAATGGTTTGGGTCTCGGGAGTTTCATTTAACTTGGCTTTCAGTTTGAATCCGTCCAGCTTCGGAATGTTTTTCTCACAAATGACAAAATCGATGGTATTGGTTTCAAAGGCTGTCAGGGCTTCGATGCCGTTTTTGGCGACGACGACCTCATAAAAATTATTTTTTAAGGCGTTGGAGAAAATGTTTTGGACGATCTCGTCGGTATCGACGATCAGGATCTTCCCGATCGACATGAAGACATTCTTGGTTTTTTCGTCGATCAGCCGGTTTTGGCCTTTTGAAAAAGCCGTCTTGACCCGGGTCTCGCCCCGATCATAGATGACTTCCGAAAAGCCGTCGGCGCTTCGTTCCGCGGCGGTAAATTCAAAGAAGCGGGTGATCCCCACCGAAACGGTGATCTTTTCCACAAACGCATCGGAGTCCGCAACGGCGTTGCGGATCTGATTGGCTTTTTTGACCGCCTCATCAAAAGAACCTTTGGCACAGAAAAGCACAAAGCCCGGTCCGTTTCGTTTGAAGACCACCTGATTTTCGTCCTTGGTTTGATTGAGTAAATAATGCAGGTTTCGCATCGTTTCATTGCCGGTCTCTTTGGAATACATGAGATTCAGTTTCCGGATGTTGTCAATGTCAATGAAGAGCAGCGCGAAGTCCTCGGCGGATTTGGTTTGGTTGGCTTCGGCGATGTGCTGACTCAAATAGTTTCTCAGGAAATATTCATTGTAAGCCCCGGTCACGGGGTCGTGGAGAAGCTTGTTGGTGGCGCGGTCCAAATTATCCTGAAGATAGTTCACTTTCGATTGCAAAGCGATGTTTTCAAATTTCGAAGTGATCAGCGAGGATTGGTAAACAACCGGTTTTTTGATGTTGTAAGTTCGGCTGAGTTTGTTGACCATCGGTTCCAATACGACCAGCCAGTCCGGTCCTTTTTTATTGAAGATGATCTCAAACAGCTGATTCCACAATTTATAACCGGGAAGAAGCGTGCCGGTGATCTCCATGGTTTCCGGATCAACGGTGATCGGAGTGCCTTGGAAAATCGGAAGGATCTCCTCTCTTTTGTACAGCGACTTTAAATGAGCGAGGACTTGGTTCCCCAAAGTCACGTAATCGTAGATCCGGCGGTTTTTGGTTGAACTTTTAACCAAAATGTTGCTGTTGTAAAAAAATCGGGTTTGCAAGTAATCCAAAGTTTTACGGACGTCATCTTTGACGATGATCGGACCGAAATTCGGAATGATGGTATCGATCTCATATTTTTTGAGAGCTTTGATGAGCGGTTTTAGAAAATCGCTGCTCGGAAAGATCCGCTCATGAGCGATGGCCATGGTTTTCAAAGGATCGTTATCCGGGGTTCCCGGAATCCGGGGACAGGAAAACAGATCGCCGGAAAAGATCGTGTGGCTGGTATCGTCATAAGCCAAAAACGAATTCGGACTTCCGAAAAAAGGCGTGCGGATGAATCGCAATGTATGGCTGGGGCTGAGTTCCAGCTGCATGGTCTCGTCAATGACGAAGAACTCGGCTTCCGGTGAATACTCTTTCCAGGTCGCGGCGGTCGCGGCATCCGTTACGATGGTCGGCCGCAGATTGTGAGCTCCGAAAACTTTCATGAAGTCGGTTGGCAAAAACTCGGTCGGATAAAAGACCAGATATTTGATCGAGGACGGTTCGGCGGATTGTCCGAAAGTCTCGAAGACTTTTTCGCTGGTCAAAAGTTGATTGGCTTGGAAAAGAACGGACTGGTTTCCGTCTTGGATGACCGCCACGTTTCTGGGCGATTTCTCGCCTTCGGATTCAATGGAGATAATCCGGTTTCCGTTGATCAGCGAACATTTGATGATGGGATTGGTTCGATTTTTGTCAGCCATGATGAACCTCCGAGATTACTCATTCATTATACCAATTAAAAGGGAAAAAAGAAAGTAGGCAATTCTGAGAGACGAAAATTTCCAAGATGAAATTGCTTTGCTTCAAAGACGGGATTATGATATAATAATGACTTGTAGAACCGAGGTCACCATGATTTTTGGAAAAAACATCAATAAATATTATTGGAAATACAGCTTGTATTTTCTGGTCGGGATCGCCGCTTTGGTGGCCGTCGACGTCTATCAGCTGAAGATTCCCGAGATCATCGGCAAGATCATTGACGGACTTAGGTACCTGACTTTGACGGAAACCGCCTTGAGTGATTTCATGATCGAGATTTTGATCGTCGTGGGGATCATGTTCGTTGGAAGATTTTTGTGGCGGATCTGCATTTTCGGAAACGGGATCCGCATCGAAAGCGATCTTCGCGAACGAATGTTCGCCCATTCCGAGAAACTTTCCCAGACTTATTTTCAGCAGCACAAGACCGGAGCGCTGATGGCTTTGTTCACCAACGACCTGTATACCATTCGCATGGCTTTCGGTGCCGGAACGCTGATGCTGGTCGACGCCGGGTTCCTCGGGACTCTGGCTTTTTTGAAGATGTGGAAAATGGACCATGTTCTGACTTTGATCTCTTCGGTTCCGCTGCTCATCCTGGCGCTTTGCGGCCGGATCATCGGGAAGTACATGAGCAAGAAATTTTCCCTGCGCCAGAAAGCCTTCGCCAATCTGTCGGATTTTTCTCAGGAAAGTCTGTCCGGGATCAGCGTCATCAAAGCTTTCGTCAAGGAAAGCAAGGAACTTCGGGCTTTCTCGAAAATTAACAAAGACAATTATGACCGCAACATGGAGTTCAACAAAGCTTCGGTGCTGCTCAATGTTTTGATCGGAACCCTGATCGCTTCGATCATGATCATCATCATCGGTTACGGCGGGTATCTCATTTATCAGGATCAGGTGAACGGGACCATCCTTTTCACCATCGGGGATCTGACCAAGTTCATCGCTTATTTCGGGACTTTGACCTGGCCGATGATGGCCATCGCCCAGCTGATCAATCTGCGCAGCCAGGCGGCGGCATCAATGGAAAGAATCGACGGACTGCTGAACCAAAAAGCCGAGATCTCTGACCTGGCCTCGCTTGATGTTTCAACCATCTGCGGTAAGATCACTTTCAACCACTTGAATTTTACTTATCCGGAAACGCCGACCGAAGTGCTTCATGACATCACTTTTACCATTGAAAGCGGGGAAAAAGTCGGGATCATTGGGCGGACCGGTTCCGGAAAAACGACTTTGGTCAATCTGTTGCTAAGGCTTTACAACTTGCAGCCGAATCAGATCCTGATTGATGATAACGACATCATGCGGCTTCCATTCAAGAAAGTCCGGGAAGCCATGGCTTATGTTCCTCAAGACAATTTCCTGTTCAGCGACACGATCGAAAACAACATTAATTTCAATTTTGAAGAACTGGATGAAAAAAAGGTATCTGAAGCCGCTGAACTGGCCGCCTTGGATGCCAATGTCCAAGAGTTCAAAGACGGATACAAAACCATTTTGGGCGAACGGGGCGTGACCATCTCCGGCGGCCAAAAACAACGAACTTCCATCGCCAGAGCTTTGATCAAAGATGCTCCGATCTTAATCTTGGACGACTCGGTTTCCGCGGTCGATACCAAGACCGAAGAAACCATCCTTCAAAATTTACGGAAGATTCGATCGGGAAAGACGACGATCTTGATCGCTCACCGGATCTCGACCATCAAGACCATGGATAAGATCGCCCTGATCGACGAAGGCAAACTGGTTGGCTTCGGTTCCCACGAACAGCTTCTGAAGACTTGTCCGCTTTACAAAAAAATGGTCAATCTTCAGAAACTCGAAGACGAAGTGGGAGGTGAGATCAATGGATGAACAGCGCGAAAAAGTGAGCCTCACCGATAAACGGATCATTTCCCGACTGCTCGGGTACGCCAAAAGCCAGAAAAAAACCTTTCTGGTGGCTTTGGCCATGATGGTGATCTCGGTCGGATTCGATCTGCTGCTGCCGATTTTGCTTGGGTTGGCCGCGAAGATCCTGGGTCAGGATGTCATCGACTTCAACCGGATCATTTACATCGTCATTGCTTATGCCGTTTGTCTGGCCGTCATGTTTGTCATCCAGTATTATCAGGGGATGTCTTTGCAAAAAGCCGGGCAGAAGATCATTTATAATGTCCGCGAACAAGTGTTCTCGCACATCGAAAACTATTCAACCGGTCAGATCAACAGTCTGCCGGTTGGAAAAATGGTCACCCGGATCACCAACGACACCAACACTCTGAATGAAATGTATACCAGCGTGATCATGAATCTGCTGAAGGATTCGCTGACTGTTGTTGGCGTCATCATCGCCATGCTTTTGGTCGACGTTCAATTGAGTCTGTATGTTTTGGCGGTTTGTCCGGTGCTGGTTTTCATTACTTTCATTTTCCGAAAATATTCCAGAGAAGCTTACCGGCAGGTTCGCAAGAACATCGCCAACATCAATGCCTTTCTTTCGGAGAACATTTCCGGAATGAAGATCACCCAGGTGTTCAACCAGGAAGAAAAGAAACTGAGGGAATTCCGGGAGAAGAACCAAACCCTGAAACGAAGTTCGCTGCGCGAAACTTTCATTTTCGGAGTCTTTCGGCCGATGATTTACGTTTTGTATGTCCTGACTCTCATCTTGATCTTGTGGTTCGGCGGGAAGAACGTCATGCTCCAAATCGGACTGACTTTTGAGGTCATCATCATTTTCTACCAATATTTGGATAAACTATATACCCCGATCCAACAGCTGGCCGAACAATTCAATGTGCTGCAATCGGCTTTCGCGGCCGCCGAGAAGATCTTTGAAGTTTTGGACAAGACTCCCGAGATCGTCGATGAAGAAGGTGCCGTCCCCTTGACCGATCTGAAAGGCGAGATCGAATTCAAGAATGTTTGGTTTAGTTACATCGATGGCGAGTGGATCCTGAAGGATGTCTCGTTTAAGATCCTTCCGGGGGAGACCGTGGCCTTCGTTGGCGCCACCGGCAGCGGAAAGACCACCATCCTGTCGCTGATTGTTCGCAATTATGAAATTCAAAAAGGCCAGATCCTCATTGACGGCCTCGACATCAAAAAAATAAAGATCGCTTCGCTGCGGTCCGGGATCGGCCAAATGTTGCAAGACGTGTTCTTGTTCAGTGGTACCATCGCTTCAAACATCCGCATGCGCGAAGAATCGATTTCCGACTCGGACATTCAACAAGCCTGCGAATATGTTAACGCGGACAAGTTCATCTCGGGACTGCCCAACGGTTATCAGGAAGAAGTCCGGGAGCGGGGGAACAATTTCTCGTCCGGGCAAAGACAGCTGCTGTCGTTTGCGCGCACCGTCGTTCACAAGCCGAAGATCATGATCCTGGATGAAGCTACTGCCAACATTGACACCGAGACCGAAGTTTTGATACAAGACTCGCTCGAAAAGATGATGAACATCGGGACGATGCTTGTTGTAGCCCATCGTCTGTCCACCATTCAACATGCCAATAAAATCATCGTTCTTCAGAAAGGAACGATCATTGAGGAAGGAACGCACCAGGAACTGCTTAAAAAACGGGGCCAATATTATAAATTGTATAAATTGCAATATCAAAGCGAAAAATAAAAAAAGACGGGCTTCCGTCTTCAGACTGATGACAAACCCCATTTCCAAAGATGGGGTTCGTTTATTTTCCCACAACCACCTGAAAATAGGGGAAATTACTCATTTAATACAACAAAAAAGATAATTATTTGGTGGCTTTGCCCCATTCTCTCACAAGAAAAAAATGAGCGTTGACTTTGTCAACGCTCAGAAGACGGGCTTCCGTCTTTTTTTGGCTTTAATCTTTGGTCACGACCAAATTGAGGTTTTCAACTTTAATGTCCAGTTTCTTTTGTTCGATCTGTTTGACCATTTCCACGAGCCGGGAATTGATCGGGGTCTCGATGCCGGCTTCTGCGGCTTTTTTGGCGATGTAACCGTTGAAATAATCGATCTCGGTCAGTTGGCCTCTTTCCAAAGACTGCAGGGATGACGATTTTAAATTTTTGTATTTTTTCCCAACAATGGTGATGACCAGCTGAGCTTTGAAGCGGGACCACCAAGTCCTGTCCTGAATGAGTTTATAGTAGTCAAGTTTTCCTCCATATGGCGGAACCTGGATCTTCAGCGATTTGGCTACATTCATGGCTTCTTTGATGATCATCATGAAAATGTTGCGAGCCGTTTGGATCTTTAACATGGCTCCCAGTTTCAGTCCGCAAATGGCTCCGAGGGAAGTAATGCACGAATTGATGATCAGCTTGGAATATAGTTCCGAATAAATGTCCTCGGAAATGACGGTCGGAAAGACATTGCTCAAAATTTCTTGAAGCGGTTTGAGGTTTGGCTGGTTGGTTTTCGCGATGCTGCCGATGATGAATTCACCGTTGCTGGTGATGATCAGCTTTCCGCGTTCGACCATGGTCGCTCCGAAACCGATGACGCAGCCGACGGTACGGTGCTCGCCAACAATGGCGGCCATTTCGTCCGTGCAAATTCCGTTTTGCATCGAAACGACCAAGGATTTCTCGTGAAGCAAAGGCAGAATTTTTTTGGTGACGGCGGGCATGTCATAAGCTTTGGTGGCCACGAAGACCACATCAAAAAGTCCGGTAAGGTCGGAGACCCGGGCCACGGCTTTCATCGGGATGGTAAAATTTCCCAATATTCCGGAAATCTTGATTCCGGTTTTTCGGATAAGTTCCGCGGTGTCTTCATGCCGGGTGACCACCGTAATGTCGTTTCCGGCTTTGGCGATCAGGCCGGCGGTGTTTCCGCCGATCGCTCCGGCGCCGATCATTAAGATTCTCAGGCTTTTGTCCATGTTGTTTGGTCCTTTCTTGATATAATCTTTATTATACAATAAAGAAGGAGAATTGTCAAAAAAGAGACCGGTTGATCCCGGTCCCTCTTTGCTTTTGAATATTAAATTGGTTTTAAGCATACAAATCGATCATGAATTGATTGAAAATTGTTTGTATGTCAAACGGATGAGTCATAGCGTTAACCGCATTTATGACATTGGCTTTCAAAGTGTCGACATTTTTCATAGTAGTCGCAATATCGATTTCTGCCGTATAATAATCGCAAACTTCCCAGAAATTGTTTACGACTTCGCATTAAATGTCAAACTGCATTTGGATTACAAAGGCGGAATTTCCTTTTGAAACCAACTTTTCGGATATAAAAACCACTTTTCGTTCTCGATAAAAAGTCGTTAATTTACAAACTTGTTTTTTACAGTACTAAGTGGCATCTTGCTCTTCAAGTGAGAAAGATTTTCGGAGAAAATTTCTTTTTAAAGGTAAAAACTTGATTTTAACGGAATAATTAAAAATAATTTCAGTACTTTCGGTTGGAAAAATAAATACTTTGTGATAAAATCAATTAAACGTATGTCAACACATATTTTATTTCTCTGAATAATAAGGATGTTCAGTAGTCACTAAAGCACGCAAAAAGATGTACCCTTCAAGAGCACAAAAGCAAGTAAATATTTTTTTTACATTCCAATTGTGTTATACTGTTGGCGTGTACAAGAACAATTCTTTGTTTTTACACAAAGGGAGAATGATCCTTAAAAGTTTGTTGATACACGCGGTAAGCGCAACTTTTGGTGGAACATT
>DDXT01000071.1 GCA_002347755.1 Caryophanales bacterium UBA2253 | reverse complement strand
GTCAATTTCATTTTACCATATACATATATCAATACACGGAAATTGTAAATGAGTGGATGGATATTTCTGGAAATGAGTTTATTTTGGATCCCAAGTACTATAAGTTAAAGGAGTTCTATTGATAAAGGCTTTGGAAGCATCAATCTGCTAAAAACTGGGATGAGGAAATGCGTCACAGCCATTAAGAGGGAAGGGCTTTTCCTGAGCAGTTTTTGATTTCTTCTCTTTATTTGAAGAAATATTATGCCGTATTTAGATTTAAATTAAACAAGGGGGGACAAAATGAAATATCAGTTTGAATTCTATAAGAAAGCCTTTTATGATAAAATTGAAAAGTTGGTTCTAAATTCATATCAATGGGAAAATCCAATTTTTGGATTAAGCCGATTCGAGTTTGGGGATGGGCTTCATCCGGCTTTTTTCAGTATCCCGATGCATGGGATCGGACGGTACGTGTGTATTTTCTGAATGGAACTATAGTTGCCTGTGCCATCAATGAGGGCAATGATTCTGGCGAAGCTTTTTTTCTTTTTAGAGACAAACACTTCGCTGAAGATGAAGAACTTCTGAATGACATGATCCATTTTGCGAGAACAACAATGGTCTGCGTTAAAAAAGACCGAATCCATCGGTTCATTCGTATACTGGCTCTTGAATGGAACAAGACTTTATCCAACAAGATTCTATCTCAAGGATTTGTAAAAAAAGAAGGAGAACGGAATCTTATCCGTAAATTCGGGCCCAAGCCTTATCCGGTTGTTCTTCCGGAAGGGTACAGCATTGTAGACGGCAACACGGCTCCGGCTCTTTTTGCAGCAAACGTCCATATGGCCTCGTTTTCCTATGACATTGAACTCTTGCCGAATACCACAAAAGCATTCACAGATTTGCGTAAGGCAAAACATTATGATCCTAATTTTGATGTATATGTTCTGGACCCACAGGGAAGGCCTGTCGGCTTGGCAACTATTTGGTATGATCAAAAAATGCCGTATTGCGAACTTGAACCATTGGGAGTGGCTTTTTGGGAACGTCGAAAAGGGCTTGCCAGCGCTCTCCTTAACGGAGCTTCCAATCGGGTTATGACGAAATATTCCAACTGTACGGGAATGCTAGGCGGAGACCAGCCATTCTATATAGCATTGGGGTACAATGTGACTGATATCGTCCCTGCTTATCGCTTTGAGATGGAAGTATATCCATCTTGGGACAATCGCTCAAATCAATGATAGTTTTTGAACACGCTTTTAATTGACCGAAATTGTTCTTAGGATTTAGGACAATGATTGCTTTTTAATTTTTAAAAAATTTAGAGAAAAAACAAAGATGAGTTTAAGAGGGTTAAATATGAATCAAAACAAATTCAAAGACAGAGAGGAAGATTGGCGCAATGGCGCATTAGTTTACCAGGTTTTAGTTGATCGATTTTATCCCGCGAAAGATTTGGAGTCAAAAAAAGACTTATACCAATTTCCAAAAAAATTGAATTCTTGGGAGATATTACCAAAAGCCGGGAAGTTTTTAGAAGAATACAAATACTATTCGCATGAACTGGATTATTGGGGAGGAGATCTTGAAAGTCTTACCGAACATTTAGATTATATTGTTAATTTGGGCATGGATGTTCTTTATTTAAATCCTATCGTAGAATCCTTGTCCAACCACAAATATGATGCCAGCAACTTCTTGGAAATATCTAAGGAGTACGGCACCAAAGAAGATTTAAAAAGGCTCATCAATAAAGTTCATGAAAACCGGATGAAGATTATGTTAGACGGGGTTTTTAACCACGTCGGGGTTTCCAATGAATTTTATCAAAAAGCCATAAAGAATGAGGGATTTCGCGATTTCTTTGATTTCAATGGAAAATACCCCAAAGGGGTTAGGCTTTGGGCGGATGCGCCTAGCCTGCCTGAACTGAATTTGGAAAATGACCAAGTCAAAGATTACATTTATCGGGCGAAAGATTCGGTGATCCGAAGTTATCTACAAATGGGAATCGACGGTTGGAGGTTAGATGTCGCTTTTGACCTTGGCTTTGAAATATTGAAAGATTTGCGTGAATATGCTAGAAAAGAAAAAGAAGACGTCATGATTGTTGGGGAGATTTGGAACTATCCGCAGGAATGGTTAAAATCAATTGAGGGAGTTATGAACTTCACTTTCAGAGAAATAACTCTTCGTTTATTAAGAAGTGAGATTACTTCGGGAAGAGCATTGCAAATGTTTACCGATACCATTGCTGATTCCGGCATTGAACCTATTTTAAAGTCATGGAACCTTTTAGACAATCATGATGTGGCCAGACTTAAAAATTTATTAAATTCTGAAAGTTTGCAAAAACTTGCTCAAGTGCTTCAATTTACATTACCCGGATCTCCTAATCTTTATTATGGAACTGAACTTGGTATGGAAGGCGGAAATGACCCGGAGAATCGGGCGCCAATGCGTTGGGACTTATACAACGAGAACAATCAAACTCTAAAGTGGGTTAGTTCGCTAATCAAATTGCACAAAAGAGAAAGAGCTTTGAAGATTGGTGATTTCATCCCAGTTTCAACGGAAAAATTGCTTATGTTTATGAGAATAACGGAAAATATCAGCGAAACCTTTATTGTGGCCATAAATCCAACCAACGAATCTGTATCTGAAACGGTTTTATTAAAGGATTCCCGTTTAATGAACTATTCAAGATTTGAGGTTGTGTTTGGTAGAGTATCTCCTCTTACTTTTTTAGCTGGGCTAATCACGATAAAATTGAATCCTTGTGGGTTTGTGGTGTTTAAACCAAACACCAAGCCAGAAAAAAGTTACACTCCATATAAAAGAGTTTAATATTTGCTTTATAATTGATTGTTGTTTGAGGATGGATTAGTATGCCAGAGTTAATAGGACAAATACTAGGTATTGTCGGTTTAATAGTCACGGTCTTATCTTACCAATTTAAAAAAATGAATACCGTAATGATGTTACAAATTTTTAGTTGTTTATGTTTCACGATTTCCTTTATCCTAATTGGTTCGATTGCTTCCGCAATCATGAATGGGATATCAATTTTAAGAAGCATCATTTTTTCAATTGATAAAATCAAGACCAAGCTTCTTACGTTCATTTCAATGCAATTGATGTATGCAATGGGAGGGGTAATCGCTTATTTTTATGCTTCCCCGAAATGGATGATCATCTTTGTAATTTTGGCTTCGTTTATTAGCACCTATGCGATATGGACCAATAATCCAACCAAGTTTAGGGTTATTCAAGTATTGGCAGTTTCACCGTTATGGATTACCAATAATATCTTGGTCTTTTCAATTGGGGGGATTTTAACCGAAAGCTTTAATATCATATCAATAATTGTTTATTTTATTAGAGAAAAGTTTCAAAAAAAGATTTCCTAAATTTGGTAATCTAATAATCGTATTTAACTTGGAAAAATATAACTTGTAATGTTTGAGTGTACTGAGGTATCTTTTGTTGACAAAATAATCTTTGGCAGAATGAAAGTGGAAATGCGGTATGAACATGAGCATGAGTTTCAAAATGGAGACCAACTGCTAGCTGCCATCAATGAATACATCACGTATTACAATACCACAAGAATCGTATCCAAATTTAAAATGAGCGCAATTGATAATAGAAATTCAGTAATCAATAATATTTTATAGGTGTAGGTTCATTAAAATTTTCTCTAGCAAAAAAACGTCAACACAGTGGGAATGCACTTGTGTTGTTAAAAGTTTGGCAATAAAACAAACAGCTTATGCTACTTCAAAGAAAGAAGCAAACAGATATGCTTCATATCTTGCCCTATTTGATTATTATGGGTTACCAGTTGAATTAGATGATGAGGAGGAAGATGATGAATAGTCTGAGTTATGAACAGTATAAAATTCTTCATAGCGAAATAGTTATGTACTGTCAGATTATTGAAGGCGATCTAAAATGGATCTATTCCTTCATGCATACAGGTAACGTAGATGAAACTAGAGAAAGTTTAAATAAACATACTCTAGGTCAGATAGTTAGGAAGTTAAAGGAACTGGATAATTCAGATGGAAATCCTTCAATAAGTTCATCAGATTATAATTTCTTAAGTCAAATGACAGAAAAGAGAAATTACTGGTGCCACCAATGCTATCGTGATTTCTTATATACTGATAACTGGATATATTCTCAGGATTATGCTAGAATCTGTAGTAAGCTTGAAAGGGATCACGATAAACTTAAAAATGTATTTGAAACTGTAGAAAAACTAAAGATAAAAATGAAAAGATAATGAGGGAAGGATATGGAATTTAAAGATTTTGATAAAAGCCAACAAGGACATTTAAATGGTGATGTTGGAACATTTATTGATAATAAAATACGTAAAGAGCAAATATGGTGTGCCGAACAAATTTTTGAGGATTATTATGACCGGATGATGGAAAGGCATAAGAAAGGTTTGTATGGATCGGAGAGAAATGAGAATGGAGTAATGGTTTTTCCAATTGAAGATATAGAAAAATGGATGGAAACAGATGATGCCAAAGCTATTGTTATGTCTAGGATTGAAAAGAAACTAAAGGAAACCGTTGCGAAGAGAATCGCACGAAGCAAGTCGCCGCTAACTAAAAGAGTTAGTTTCGGCCATAAATGGGTAGGAAATGAATACTTTGATGTCACATTTGGAGTACAAGAACGTGTTACTGATCAAATTTCTCAAGAGGAATTAAGCTCCTTACCATATAAGCCCTGGACAATTGAGCATGTAGAAACTATCCTTAAGTCAAAGTATGGAAAATCTTTGCCAGACACATTACAACTATTATCAAAAAGTCCGATATAAGAACAATTTTATAAAAAATGGCTTAACGATTATTTCTCCAACAGGAACAATCCTGCTTTGATGCCAGAGGTTTGCGGATCAAAGATTCAGTTCTATTGCTATAAAGATAAATCTAACATTTATTATTCTGACTTTAAAGACGGTAGAACTCCTGTTAATGTTAGATATGATTTTGGGCTAATAAACTTTAAAAAACAAAAAATGATTTTAATTGAACTTGATGGTCATGATTATCATGAGGCAAAGCCAGACAGAAAAAATGATTCTGTGAAACGTACTATTGGAGTCAACGATGGATGGCAAGTTTTGGTATTTACTGGAAGTAAAGTATGAAGTAGAATTCAAGAAACATTTGATTCAATTGAAAATTTCTTTAAGGCATAGAATCTTATTGAATTGTTTTATTTAAATGGAGAACAAGTGTATGTTTAAGAAGCGTTATTATACAAAGGTATGGGTTAGCGTTGGATTTGTTGTAAATCTATCTCAAATGGTTGAGTATAACCTTGCAAATATTCTTGCTCTAAATGAGATACTTTCTGCATTTGATAAGCAGGATTCCATGTATTCATTTGAATATAGCGAACTTTCAAATAAAACTGAAAGGTGGTATGAATGGCTTAGTAAAAAGGAATTAGGTAAACAACTTGAAGAAATAAAAAATAAAGAAATCTTCAATGATGAGTTTATTAAAGAGATTGATCATGTGCGTGGAGAGCGAAACTACTTCGTACACCATATATTTAAGGATGATTTAGTGTCAAAAGAATTTCAAGATAATCCAAAACAGTACGTTCCTCGTTTACAAGATTTGGTAAAGAAAATGAAATCAGTTAATGATGAATTAATTCAAATATTCAATGCTATGCAAAAAGAAGTCAAGATGATTTACTAAGGTATTGTGATTATTATGACTTACCATATGATTTTGAAGAATATGAAGGCGAATAAGCTAAATATTTATACACAGTATAAGTTAAATAATCATTCTTTGAATTTATTGTTCACCGAGCAAACGAGAAAAAATCACTAAGTGAATTATAGGTGTATGAATTATTGTCAATGATCAGAATATTTTATCAACAAAGTGTGAGGTTTTAATATGGGTTTAGAAAAAAAGAAAAAAAAAACTAAAGAAGGGGTAATGTCTGAAGGTAAAACAAGAGCTACAGTGAAAGCAAAAGCCCCATCCAATGATGTTTAAGTTGCTTGTGTCTTTTCTTGTCCTGGTCAACAAGGAAAAAAACGGGTGAGTTTTTATCGGGAAAAACGGGGGATAATTACATTCAATTGATTTCTATATTTCATGAATCGCCTCCTGATATATTCACTTCAGTTTGTAAAAAGGGATACCACATAGATAATTCTAGTGAAAATGTTTATTACGAAGGATATCTTAATTCTGACGATAAGAGAACAACTTCTTATATTTGGGACATTAAATCACCTGAAAATATTGATAGAATTAAGGATTCTCTCTTTAAAATAAAAATTGTTTTTTCTTTTGGCAAAGATGCTGAATGTGTTCTTAATGAAGCGGGAATTTCTTTTATTAAGGCTTTATGTCATCTAGGGACAAAGGGACTAAAAAGTTTGAAATTAACGGATAAAACGGTGGATGAGAAATTACATGTAATAGCTGAGGATTTATTAGTTAAATAACCTGAAAATAGTATTGAATGATACTCAATGAATTCATATTTTTGGGGTACGTTAAGTATCTCCTTTTTTATACAGGGGGGGAACGAACTTTTGGAAGGGATACAAATTGTATTAAAATGGTGGCTCTTACACACATAAGAATGAAATGACTTCAAAAGGTTGGAGAGAGGGCATTATAATGGTACCTAACCTAAAACAAATGAGTCTTTTTTATATGAAATTGACACATGAAGACAAACTAAAGATGTGTGAGGGCAATATTTTAAGAGGGAAATCACTATCGCACATATCAGAAGAAAATGGAAATTATGACATCAGCAACCTTAAGTATTTGTTAGCCTCTAAAAGAAGTTTTGAATAAAAGCTTTTTTTTAATATGTTCGTCAAATATTGTTGATTATACTTCAAAAATTATAAATTTGCCGGAATACCCCAATAAAAAGAGCTTCATCATAATCAATTTGTTTTCTTGGCAAAACGGTATCGAACAAATAATTCTTTTGTGTTCAATAAAGTCTTTGACCCTTTTTTAATAATGATCCGTTATTCTTTCCTTTACTGTTTCTTTTCTTGCTTTGCCAAAATATAAAATTTCATCATTATTATCGACAAATGCATAAATACCAAAATGTGTGAAATCCCGAAAAGAAGAAAAAATCCGATATTGGGGTTTTTCTTCTTGCATTAACTTTATAGGATGATGGATAATTGATTCTTGCATTTTTAGTATTATAGTTTTGGTTTTGGACAGCAATGCTTGTCCCTGTGATGCTGGAGTTTGGATAATTGATAAGCAGAATCAAATCAGAAATATTTGCCATTTTTTCCCTTCTTTCGAGTTGTCATTATACCATGTATTTCCGTGTGCGAAAAGTGTGACTGAAAAAGAAACCAAATTTCTTTTTTTGAGAAAATCCAAAAATAGTCTACCTATCCACTTTTTTGAAGGCTCGGAAATTGTCTTCTAAAAGTCAATTTTAAAATAAAAAACAGCACAAAAGTCCTTGCAATTATTCGCATTCCGGAATACAATCATATTGGTGAAAAAAATGAAATATTTAAGCATAAAACAGGTAGCAGAAATTTGGGACATATCTCCAAGAAGAGTACAAGTATTGTGTAACCAGGGACGACTTGCTGGGGCACAAAGAGTGGGAAACGTTTGGACAATCCCGGAAAACCTCGGAAAGCCGGAAGACGCAAGAAAGAAAACCATTTATGAGCAACCTTCAAAAAACACAAACCTAATCATTGAGCGCTCTTGGGCAATGCCAAATAAAAACACCTTTGATATTAAACCCATTGCTCAGTTGATTGAGGAAGAGTTAACTGATGGAACATGGATTGATCCCTTTGCAAACAAGAACAAACTTGCCACCATAACAAACGACTTAAACGCGGGATTTAATACAGATTATCATGTGGATGCTTTAGATTTTTTTAAAATGTTTGATGATTATTCAATTGATGGTGTATTGTACGACCCTCCCTATTCTCCAAGACAAGTAAGTGAATGCTATAATGATGTGGGTTATAATGTCACATGGGACACAACAAAAGCATCATTTTGGGGGAATCACAAGCGTGAAATATCAAGAATTGTAAAAGTTGGTGGAAAAGTTGTCACGTTTGGATGGAATAGCGGAGGAATAGGCAATAAATATGGCTTTGAGATAAAAAGGATTTTAATGGTTCCACATGGCGGGTGGCATAACGACACAATTTGTACAGTTGAAATTAAAACAAGAAATGTTGGTTTACAATTGTTTGGAGAACAAAAAGAAATGAAGAAAATGAATGAAACGGTTAATTTGAATGACATTGGTTTAATTGATAGGCTAGAATCTCTTTCTGAAGGTTATTGGGACTTCAAAAATGATGATACTCAAGAATATACACATGGGCTACATAACTATCCTGCTGTAATGGTGTGCCCCATTAGTAGGAATATAATTAAAATTATGAAAGAAACGAGGCCAATAAATTCTTTGTTTGATCCCTTTGCAGGTTCGGGAACGGTCTTAGTTGAAGGAAAAATAGCGGGGATAAATTTTGTAGTTGGAAATGACATAAACCCATTGGCCCTATTACTTGAAAGAGTAAAAACGACAAATATTGAAATTTCAAATTTGCAGGAAAAAGCCAAGAACTTGTTCAAGAGAATCGATTCTTTTTACCAAACGAATCTTCGAGCAATTGAAAATGTAAATGACTTTTTATCAAATAGTGAAGGACTAGATTTAACCGCAAAGAAACCATGGGGAGAAGAAGCACCCAAATACCTACAAAAATATTGTAAAAACAATAATATTTCGTTAATAATACCGGATTTTAAAAATATTGGATATTGGTTTAAACCAAAAGTTATTATTATGCTTCAAGAAATAAAGAATTCCATCAATGAACTTATTGACGATGAAGATATGAGAAAATTCTTTTTTGTTTGCCTCAGTGAAACCATCAGGTTGGTTTCAAACAGAAGAAATGGCGAATTTAAAATGTTCAGGATGCCAGCAAGAAAAGTTGCGATTTTTAACCCGAATGTTGCCGATGAATTCGCCAAAATAACAAAAAGAAACATGGAAAAGATGAATAGTTTTAATGAAGTTTGCAATGAGTCAGGTTCCCAGTCATTAATCAAAATATTTAGCGATAACGCCACAGACTTAATAGATATTAATGATGAAACTTTTGATTTGGTTATTACTTCACCACCATATGGCGATAGCAGAACAACGGTAGCTTATGGCGAGTATAGCAGATTATCCCTACAATGGCTGGGTTTGTTTAATTTGACTGAAAAGGAAATTATGGGGATTGATAAGTCGTTAATGGGAGGAAAGAAATATAGAAATGGTTTTGAATATCTTCTTCCAAGCGAAACACTAAAGAATTCCCTATCAATTATTAAAGACATTGATTTAGAAAGAGCGGGGGATGTCTATAGCTTTTACAATGAACTATATTCATCAATAAAAGAAATTGTTAAAAAGACGAAAATAGGTGGGTATCAGTTTTGGGTAATTGGCAATAGAACAGTAAAAGGGGAATTATTAATGACGGATAAAATAATTTCCGAATTTGGAAAAGCCCAAAATCTAGAAGAAATTTATAAAATAAATAGAAATATAAGTAAAAAGATTATGCCTTCATTAAATTCACCAACTAACGAACCAGGCTTGAAAGTATCCACAATGACAAATGAGCATATAGTTGTATTTAGACGGAGAAAATAAAATTGTAAAGGATATGGCATTATAGACCATATCCTATTTTTATGACAATTTTATTCATCAATTCTCATTTTTTCATTGAAGAGTTTTTCGAAATCTGAAGGCTTGATTCTAAAAGCTGTACCATGGTCGTGGGCCGTTCCATCTGCGAATTGCCCAATTCTAATATCAATACAGATTACTTCTTGCCTAATGAGTTCGACAATTCTCTCACCATTTATGCCTTTAAGAAGATAAGCTTGGTTAAATTTGAATTGTTCGTTTTCTCTTGATCCCCTGCTTTCGGCTAAAACATACACCAATTCATTTCCAAATTTTTCATCAATGACCTCCTTGATAGTCTGAATTGGCCAGAAGGCGTCTTCAATTCCAAAATTGGAAATCAAAGTTAATGTTTCTAAATACCCATGTTCAGTTTTAAAGTTTTTTAAAATGTCAGGCCTTAACGTTTTTTCCGTTTTAAAAATTATTGTATCTTTTCCAAATTTAATTGTTGTGTGCAGACTCTTGTGCGTTTTATCCTTAGACCTTGGAGAATAATAACCAAATTTATTTAAAAGGTTTGAATTGGCTTTTTCTGGATCTGGCGATTTTGTTACTAAGGTGAGCATTGAATTTCTATTGCTTCTTCCGGACTTCAATTCATAAATTCCAAAATCAGGTTGTTGAATGTTGTTTTCCGGTATTCCGAGCAAGTCTTCCAAGGTTTTTCCAATTCCGGTATTTCCCGAACGATGCGTTGTAACCCAACCCATTTGTTTAATTTCCTCGAACCTTCTTTTAAAATCATCTAATGTTTCAATTGCGTTTGTCATAATCTAAACCTCTTTGATAAAAATTTTATCAAAAACTATGATAAAAAGCAAATATTTTTTAAAATTTATAAAAAATTATTAAGTATTTTGACACAACAGATTCAGAAACCGCGTATTTGTCAAAAAATTAGTTTTAATTTACGAAAAATGATATAATTAAAATGAGTTAAAATTATTAGCTCATGATTCTGATTAAAAATTCATCACAGTTTCAAAAAAAAGTGAAAATGAATTTAAAAAGCGAAAGCAATATTGATTTACCAATTGGAGGGAGGCAATTAATTCTCCTTTTGAAAAAACCGGATTGGTTTATATTAAAAACAACATATTGAAACAGCACAGATTTGTACAAAAATCAAAATTTCCAGTGGAACAATTAAAAATAATCCAGAAAAGGAGCAAAAATAATGAATTTGGTTGAACTAAATGAACTAATTATTCACTATCTTACTGAAAGCAAACTAAAAAATGCAATTCTTATTAACGGTGCATGGGGTTCCGGAAAAACCTATTATATTCAGAACGACTTAATGCAAAAAATTAAAAATACAAAAACAAGCGCTAAGAAACCACTAATCCCAATTTACATCTCGCTTTATGGGATAGAAAATTTGTCGGATATATCCAAAGAGTTGTTTAATAAGACCATTTTTTTTGGAAAAAACATGAATTTTTCATTCAAAAGCGGAAGGCGCGTTGGAAGCAAAGGAAGAAAAAAATACGCATGGGAAGTTGCCAAAGGAACCACAAAAGCGTTAGTTAAAGGGCTAATCACAAAATATTTGGGAATGGAATTTACTTTTCCTCAGATTAGTGATTATTGGCCATATTTAGATGGAACAGAAGTTGTATTACTTCTTGATGATATAGAGAGGTCACGGATAGAAATTGTTGAATTACTCGGATTCATCAATAATTTTGTAGAGGAGTATTCCATTAAGACGATCCTTATCGGAAATGAAGAGGAGATAAAAAGTCGGTTTTTATCGGAAAACATTGTTTTAAAGTATGAGTTGGTAAAAAATTTGGAACTGCCTATTGAAGAAAAAGAGAATGGTCAACCAAAACTTGGATTTGGAAATCTGCCAGAAAAGACACCATTAATTTCCAATGGAGTAATTAAAACTGACATTGACACCCTTAATAAACAAATCAACTACTTATTTCCTAATCCCTCAAATTATGAAACAATAAAAGAGAAATTGATAGGTTTTACTGTTGACTTTACCCCAGACCTGCCAGAAATCTTTTCAAAATTATCAAACGAAAAAATGGATGAGGGAACTGCGATAAGGGTTTCTAACATATTTACAAACTACCATTGTAACAATATTAGAACCTTTCAATTTGGACTAGAAATGTTGGACAAGGTCAATAAGTTAATTGAGAAACTGGGTTTGAAAAATAAAAAAGAGGTTACCAACCAAGTAATTGATTCCATTTTCTTTCTTTCCATTATTATCAAGGATCCACGTCTTGCACCCATCCGTTCGGATTCAGACTTTGACTTCTCATTCGAAAATGGTCTTTCAAAAGAAACAAACCAATTATTTAAATCTGAGGTCGGTAAATTCCTTGACACATCTATTATTTATTTCGAAAAAATGGAAAAAATCTTAAGCGACATTGACAAAGAACTTACAAACCACAAAGCCCAAGAAAGCACCGGACAAAACAACCCGTTAAAAGAACTGCAAACTCATTGGATTAATCTTGAAGACGACGATTTGAAGGGGAGAATGGTTAGGACTATCCAAGGGATAAATAATAATCCCATAGATATTAACATCTATAAGCAGTTAATCCATTTTGGTTATTTCTATAATGAGATTTTTAAAAATGAAGAAATGGATGTTCCAAAGATTGCAGATGATTTAATTGCAAAAATAGCCTCTGTTGATAAAGAAATTCCGAATGATGGGTTCTTTCATTCTTCAATCACGTTTTCAAATAAAGACATAATTGACGAAATCAATAAGCTCTTTTCAAAAATCGATGTTGAAGTGAAAAAACACAATGAACAAATAATGGAAAAAACAGGAAAGGACAATTCGCAAAGTAAAAATTGGGTAAAAGAAATTGTAATCAGTATAAACAAACATGGGTTGAGTTCAAAAGGAGAAAAAAAATCAATTATAGGATACCTAAATATCCCCTCAATTTTAGATAATATTGGAAAATGTAATATTGATGATTTAAATTGTTTTTTTTACGACATTTTGCAAAAAGTATATAATTTTGGAAACATTGGTGAGTTTTACTCGGGTGATTTACCTGCAATTGAAGAATTAAATAATGGATTATCAAAGATAAGATCGGATTTTTCAGACATTGAGGGAAAGAAAATTTTTTCTTTCGTCCTTAGCCAGATTGAAGAGTATCTATCAAAAACAATTATCCCGAAGTTACAAAACCGGAAAGAAATGTAAAATGTTTTCCCTTTCAAATAATTATAGGACTGAGAATCTTTCATCATTCAATTAAATAATTACGACATTTGTTAAACTAGGGGATTTTTTGGGATTTGTTTATGAAAGATTTTTTAAAAAATTTTGGGAATCCATTTAAAAAAATTGGGGATATTTTGATTTTTGATAAAAGAAGGGAGAAAAATGAAACAGACATCAAAAATGATGAAATTTGAGAGTGCGGTTGTTAGCAATTTTTTCGATTATTTAATTCGAAAACGAATCACTCAAAAAAATTACGCACAAGACAACAATATTGATGAATCCACTTTGTCAAAGTGGAAAAATGGGAGTTCATCCCCCACGCTAGATCAAGTGAAACAAGCCGCCAAATATTTCGACATAACCGTGAATGATTTAGTGTATACTGTGCAGGAAAAAAAGAAGTTAGAAGTTTTTAAAGACAAATCCTACGATCCTATTGTTGCCCAACAATCTGTTAAAATAAAACAATATGGCAATTTCTTCAAAAAACCATTTAAAGTTTTTTTGTGTTTTTTCTGATTTTTTCTCTGTTGATTTTCTTGGCACTCATGCTTCAAGACATTTCTCCGTATTTTTCTTTAATAATAATAGTAGGAATTCCAATTGTGATTAGGGTCACATACTTCAACTCATTTGAGGAAAAAACCTATATAATTAACTATTTGGATGATATTTTTTATCGCAGAAGTGAAACAAAAAATAAGTTTTACGTATGGAGTTTAATAATTCGCTTTTCATCTTTGTTTTCAATCTTTTACTATGTTACATTGCTCAATGGAATTGGATCGGAAAGTTCAGCGGAGGGGAGGATGCTTGTAGCAATGATCTTCTTATTGATGATTTTGTTTTTCTGTGCTCTTAATGCAATAATTGATTTGCCTAGGAAGTTTAAAACGGAAATTTATGACAATGAAATAGCAGGTTATAACTCAAGCAAACTATTTCTTGCGGTTCATTTTGCCATTTTTTCCAATGCAATTTTGTTATGCATAATTGGTTTCAAAGAATACTTGGTATTTCTAATTGTGAGTACTATCCTACTTGTTTTGAATGGATTTGACTTCATAAAAGTTTCATTTGAATATACAAAATATGTGCTTATGTACCAAGAAAATGATAAAGACCCTAGAGCACTATTTCCCAAGGTTAATTGAAAAAATATCAATTTGTGTCTTAATATTTGAAGTGTTTTCAACTACTCTATTTTATTTGATTTCGTTATTATATACTATGATTGACAGGTTACTGTTATTGTGTTTTGAGTCATTCATTTATATAATGAGGAAATGGAGGTGGAGAAATGAAAACACTTTTTAGGCTTGCTCATTTTGGTATTTTAGCAGGCTTTATTTTAACTGGAAACAATTTATACGACAAGATTCTCGGTGGAGCTATTGCAGTTATTGCTTTCATATATGCATTTACCTTTACATCAAGAATTTCTGATGAATTGGGAAACAACTCAATACTTATGAGCTTATTCCATTGGACAATTAGGACCATTATTTCAATCCTAATGATCCTTGTTACAAGACCATTTTTTATATTTGTAAAGAGTATAATTGGTATAGAAAACGAAAGCACCTCAGAATTGTTTGCTGTGGCATTGTGTGCAATTGCTTGGATTATCCTTGCAGAAATTTTAAAAGCCATGACAGGACTAAGAAAAAATTACTTGTAATTGAGGATGAAAAGTTTATAGGAAAGGGGGTAAATTAATGAGAAAAATATTTCCAGGGGTTTTTGTGATTTTTCTTTTTTTCTTTTTATTGAGCAGTTCTTTTGATTTGAAACCAATATTGGATTTTTTGGGCACAACGATTCAATTCGCTGCGACTGTTGTAAAAAGTATTTTTAATCTGTTTCTTTGCATAGTCGAAGTTCTGTTTTGAAAAATGGTGGGGTATTAATGACTTTTCAAATTCCAAATGACCTGTTTTCTAATTATTAGTGAACAGGGCATTTTCTTTTGAACGTTATCCCGAAACCCTTTTTCCTCAAAAATGTTTGGAGATTAGGACACAAGACAAAAAAGTGAAAAATGTTCTTTCAACATTAAATTTGAATCAGAATGAACATTTTAAAGTAAAACAACCCAATTGTTGTTGTTTAGGAAAATTTATGGTAAAATATTTTTAATAATAGAAATGCCTTTTTGTATATTTCAACATTATTACAAATAAAATATAAGGAATCTGCACCTTATTATTTGGAAAGGATAGTTTATGACGTCGGAAGATATCAGTCTCTTAAAACAAAAAGACGAAGCCACATTTAATGAATTTTATAACAAATATCATAAACTATTCTTTTCAATCATTTATAAAACAATTAAAAATTTCCAAGTAACCGAAGAATTAGTCATCGACGTTTTTTGCAAGATTCTTGAGGATTTAGATCAGTACCGAGGGGGCAATTTTAAGTATTGGTGCATAACCATTGCCAAAAACATGGCCTACATGTATTTACGAAAAGTCATTCAAGAACGTCAGACCATGGAAAAATATGTCGAAATGGAAACTACTAAAACCGACGATAGTGATAAGCCTGATACGGTAAGCGAAGAACTATTAACGGAAATCAAAGCCATTGTGGATGGAGAAACTTATGAAATAATTATTATGCATTTGGTTCAAAATCTGAAGTTTAGAGAGATTGCCGTTACAAAAAACATGACTACTTCATCAGTAATCGGGAAATACGATCGAGGAATTAAAAAGATAAGGAGCAGAATTGATTATGAAAGCTACAGATAGACTCATCATTGAAGAATACAATGAAAAACAAAGAAACTTCATAAAAAATAAAATCGGAATTCAGCCAAGGCAAATAAGTCATCAATACGGAGCTCGGGCTACAAAATGGCTTTTACCTTCAAAAATATCGCTAGGGGTATCAATTATTTTGTTGATGCTATCCTCCGCTTTGTTTATTCTGAATGGGGCATTACAAAGAAATCCGGAAACTGAGTACAGCGCTGCGGAAAAACATTTAGGATTTAATACCATGGAATATATTAAAAGTCCAATTAAGACAATCCTAGTAGATGAAAAGGATTTGGTTATCGCGCTTTATTATGGGACCTCTGGAATAACTCAAGATGAAGGATTAAACTATTTGTTATTTGAAATAAACACAAGCGAAGCATTAGCTATTCAAACAACGATTGAATCAAGTGGGGTGCCAATAAGAAACTCTGAATTTATCTTCAATGGGCAAACAAATAATTTTTATACTTTTGAACTGGATGAAGATTTAATCGAGGTACTCATCACCATTGATGAAGTTTATTTAGAATTTACCTTAGATCTCGAACAATGTTATCAGTTTGTGATAAATAAAAACAAATAACCGAATAATTTCATATTGGAAAGCACCTTATTAAACAAAAAGTAAGGTGCTTTTATTGTATCTTTAAAATGGAGGATTTATGAAGAAAGTATTATTTTTGGTTATGGCAATTGTTTCCATCATTGCCATAAGCGGATTTAGTCAAAAAGTGAATGCCCAAAATCCAAGCGCATATCCATTAGGATATGAAATTGCCCTAGAAAAATTAGGACAAGACAAGCTATTCGTCGAAGTGATGGACGGCGTCAATGATGAAGATCGATATGTTTTGTTTACGGGTAAGGAAGTTGGGTATTTAATATATGATACTGAACTTGAAATTTATATTGAGTATTCAACCGAAGATGAATCTCCATTTGCTCACACCAGTTTACCGAGAAGCAAAGTATATGCCGGGCCAACCTATTATTTGGAAAAAAGCGAAGAAAAATATTTTGATGTCCTCAATAAACGAGAAGTAAGCAAATTCGAGATCGAGGAGTTTTCCAGATATAACGAGAACATGAGCGCATCGGTTTTAGCCAGAAAAGAGTCTGAAAGAATAGAAAGATTTAATGAGGAAGCGTTGGCCGAAACTCCGGAACCATCAGCACCGGAAAGCGATCCGGTTTATGAACTTGAACAAACAAGTACATTAAGCGTCGAGCATGAAATTCCGTATTCATTTTACTATGAAAACCTAAGATACAACATGGGCGTCAATGTGGATGGGACCTGTTCATTTATTGCGGCGGGGATGGTTTTGTCATATTATGATTCTGTTTATAATGATGAAATCGTTTCTGAAGAGCTTGAATTACCGGGTACAAGAAGAATAAGTGATAGTAATGCTGCACCAACCGAGCCGTTTGATAGTTGGTCCAGTATTGTGCCGGAGGCGTTTAACCAATCACCTGGTGTTTCTAATGATTTTCTTTTGGAAACAATTGATTATATGAATGTTGGTAATTCCATGAACATTGGACAAACCGGGACCTTAATCAGTCATTATTTAGATCAAGCCGGGGTGGACTATAGCAAGAAAGAATGGAACCTTTGGGAAGGGTTGTTTACGAGCAGAGATCAATGGGTAAGAGACGGGATTGACAGCGGTAATCCAGTGTACATTCATTTTACCGGTACCGACCCAGATTTGGATGACCGTTACTTAAATCATGCCGTGGTTGGTTATGAATATGATGATACCGGCGTATTTGTGAATTTTGGTTGGAGAGGGGAATATACTCACACTAACATCAACAACTACACTTTACAGAATGTGCTTTACTTCATCATCCATGATGATGAAAGCGCCATCTACAATTATGAATGGACCAGTACCAATGGTGCTGATGGCATCATGTGCATCGGCGGAGAGGTGGTTTGTAATCATAATGTTCAGGTTAAACCCATTGATGAAATCTATCATTTAACAGGATGTTTTTTCTGTGGTAGCGAGAATGTTTACACTGAACATTCGTTTGTTAACGGAGTATGTACCGTGTGCAATTATTCGCATGTCAATCATGTCTTAGGCACGACTTGGTATGGCACGCCCTCTTCGCACTACCGAAAATGCACCATCTGCAACTTAAATGTCTACTGTTCGGTTCCTGCGACCGTTTCATCTTATAACAGTACTACTCATACCTTAAGCTGCTGCAACGGTTATACCCAAACCGCATCGCATACATACAATTCTTATAATGACTGTACCGTTTGCGGATATCATACAACCCATACTCATGCGTATACGTATCGCTATGTAGCCTATTCAACTACCACTCATAAAGCTTATTGTTCATGCGGAAGTTTCGTTTTTAGGCCGCATGTTGGAATTCCTCCGATTGATCCAAACGATCCAACCTATTGCGGGTTATGCGGATATCAAATGGATGGCGGGGGAATCATGATCATCATGAAAAAAGACGAAGATTTGGAAAAGTTTTTGGTGTAAGGGGAATATATGAAAAAAAAGATTATGTTGGCACTGATGAGTTTAATGGCCTTCGGACTAGTTGCTTGTGACAAAGGACCGGATTTTAATGGGGGTAACATTAGTCCATTAAAGAACTATGATGATTCGTTTGATTATGATTTCATTGCCTTTGGCGTCAATAGATTTTCAAATGATTTATCCATTAGCGGAATAGGTGCGGAGGAAATGGCTAGAATCAACCAGCCGCTCAATAGTGATACCAGGTTGCTCATGAAGGATGATTTGCTGGCTTTAGGCCTATTGAACGAAAATCAAAAACAAGATTTCATTGCTTACTGCGAATCAACGGGTTGCAACTATTTTAAATTATCTTTGGTTATTCCCAACGATCCACAATCCGATGACTATGGGAAACAAATGATTAGAATTACCAACCTGGAAACCCTAACCGATGAGCAAATAGAAGAGGGATTCTCCTATAATATCCAGTATGAATCAACCATTTTAGTTTTCGAGCAATTGGTTAATGCCGCCTGTGCGGCGCTGGGCGTTGTCAGCATTGATCCCTTTGTCTTAAACAGCGATGTCACCGGAATTTATTTGTGGGACTATGAAATCAGCAACGAGGCGGTGACTTTAAAGTTTTATGTAATCAATGCCATCGTCGGAACCGATAGCGGCGGTACCTACGTCGACCAATTAACGATGGAATGGTTTGACATTCAACTGTAGATTTCAAAAGTACAATTCTGAATGTACTTTATTCTTTCAACAAAGGCAGTGAAAGAGAGAGAAAGAAAATGAAAAGCAAAATCACAGATACCCTAAAGACAATTTTTCTCATATTTTTTGTGGCAATTTTTGTGATTGCTCTTTTATATGAATTGTTTCCAAATACCTTTCCGAAATGGATGTTTTGGACCATATTCACTGTTCAGGGAGCGGTCATACTTGGCCTGGTGACCTGTAACTTCATTTATCGATTTAGAAAAAAACCAAATAAGCCATACAAAATCGAAAAATGGAGTTATGGAAAAACTAATCCTTTTCGAGCTTTTGCGAAAGTCCCTAAAGAATGGATAGATTCATTTACCGAAGAAGAATGGGCATATGTAGAACGCATGGGTCGCAATGGACCCGAAGCCATATATGAAATACTGGAGCGAAAAGGATATTTCGTCGAAAAATTCCGGAAAGAATTTGAAAAAGTTAACGAACTAATGGAATAATCAAGATGTTGCAAATTGGGCTCAAGCGGGTGACTTTCTCCCCTGCTTGAGCCTCTTCTTTAAAAGGCCATCTCATGGCTTCATTCCAAGCTTTTAAAACCCATTGTTGTTGTTTTTAAATTATTTATGGTACAATATGGGTAATAAAATGAAATATGATAAGGGTGAATCGATCATGAGCAAAGAAAACGAGACTATCGAAGAGCGTGTCGGGCGAAAAATCGAGAAAAAACAAAAAGCCATCCGGATTGCGAAAGGCGATGAAATCGCTGATTTGGTGCTGAAAAACGCCAACTACCTGAATGTCTTTTCCAATGAGTTCATTCGGGCGGACATTGCGGTATCAGACGGTTTGATCGTGGGAATGGGGGACTATTCCGGAAAGGTCGAGATTGACCTTGAGGGGAAACTGGTTGTTCCCGGATTCATTGATTCGCACATTCATTTGGAAAGTTCGCTGGTCAGTCCCAAGGAATTCGCGAAAGCCGTTGTTCCCCATGGGACGACGACGGTCATAACCGATCCGCATGAGATCGCCAATGTCATGGGAACCGACGGCATCGAGTACATGCTGCAAGCTACCGAAGGACTTCCGATCGATGTCCATTTCATGCTTCCTTCCTGTGTGCCGGCGACGCCGCTGGACGAAAGCGGGGCGGTCCTGGATTTCAAAGCCATCGACCGGTTTTATGACAATCCGAAAGTCCTGGGGTTGGCCGAGATGATGGACTTTGTTGGCGTCATCAATCAGGATGCCAACGATGTTTCCAAAATTCTGGCTTCCCAAGGCCATCACAAGAAAATCGACGGTCATGCTCCGGATCTGTCCGGAAAAGACCTGAACGCTTACATTACCGCCGGCGTTTATTCCGATCATGAATGTTCCACTTTTGAAAATGCTTTGGAAAAATTGCAAAAAGGGCAGTCCATCATGATCCGGGAAGGAACCGCCGCTCACAACTTAAAAGCTCTTTTGCCGCTGCTTAGCGAACGTTATAATTCCCGGTGCATGTTTGCCACCGATGACAAACATCCGGGGGATCTGCTTAATGGCGGGCACATTGATTTCATCATCAAAGAAGCTCTTAAAAACGGAGTCGATCCCATCATTGCCCTTAAAGCCGCCAGTTATCATGCGGCCCGGTATTTTTTGTTAAATAACAAAGGCGCCATTGCTCCCGGTTATTTGGCCGACCTGGTGGTAATAGGCAGCCTTAAAGATTTCAACATCGAAAAAGTCTTCAAAAAAGGCAAACTGGTTTTTGACGGAAAGACCCTGGAATTTGACAATCCGATCATTGATCCGGTTTTGACCGAGAAGGCTTTACACACTTTTCATGTCGGAAAGATCACCAAAGCGGATTTCATCTTAAAGAAACCGGCCGGCGTCATCGGCCTGATCAATAACGAGATCGTCACCAAAAACTGCGGTCTGGCTAACAATGTTGATGTGACAAAGGGCATTTTAAAGATCGCGGTCATTGAAAGACATAAAGCCACCCATCACATCGGCTTAGGTTTTGTTACTGGTTACGGATTGAAACAAGGAGCGATTGCTACCAGCGTTTCTCATGATTCGCACAACATCATCGTGGTGGGTTGCCATGACGAAGACATGAAGACCGCCGTCGATCGCATCATTTCCAACAACGGGGGAATGGTCGTCGTGAACGCCGGGAAGGTCTTAGGCGAAGTAGCCCTGGAGATCGCCGGCTTAATGAGCAATCGGCCGCTTCAGATTGTTAACAAAGAGTTGGAAAACGTCAAAGAACAAGCTTATGCCTTGGGAGTATCCAAAGGCATTGATCCGCTCATGACTTTATCCTTCTTAAGTTTGCCGGTGATCCCGACGCTTCGCATCACCACCCGAGGAATCTTTGATGTCATGTCCCAAAAGTTTCTATGATCATTATTTGATCAAAAAAACTGAGGCCAATAAACCCGAAAAGATTCGGGTTTTTCTTTTTTTAGGCTATTTTTGATTATTCCTTGAATGAAACCCCGATTTATGGTAAAGTATTGCCATGGAGGAAAAATAATGACAGGCAAATTTTCTAAATATTTAAAAGGCAAAAAACCGATTATCCAAAAACTGATCGATTTGCTTGGCGAGAAATATTCGTATGTGAGCGTCTTGGCTACCGATGTGTCCGGAGTGAACATCGTGGTGGACAAGACTTCGACGAACGTTGTTCCGAGCGGGATCACCGAATCGGGATTTGTCGTCAAAGTTTTCAATGACGCCGTGTACAGCGAATATTCGACCAACGAGATCGAAGAGAAGAATCTTCCCGAGATCATCGAAAAGATCAATCAGCTGACTTCGGAAAAAGGATCGATATCAAACGTCAAGGTCCAAGTCCTGAAAGAAGAACCTCTGACCAAGACCTTTGTTCGAAAGAACAAAGGGTTGGTTTATTCCACCGATAAGATCATTGAGATCCTGAAAGGTTATGTTGAAGAAACGCTAAAGACTTCACCGCTGATCGTCAATGCCCGGTGCAGCATCGAAAACACCGAGATCTCCAAGATGTTCATATCCAAAGCCAAAGATTTGGAACAATATTACACCTGGAGCAATCCGCGGGCGTTCGTATTGACGCGAAGAGACAACAACACTCGCTATGCTTATGACGGATTCGGGATCAATTCCATCGAAAAAGGATTGGCCGATTTAAAGGCATCTCTAGAGACTACCGCCAAACTAGGCTTGGAACTGCTTGATTCGGTAACGCCAACCCCGGGATTTTATGACATCGTTACTGATCCGTCGATCACTGGGTTGATTGCCCACGAAGCGTTCGGACACGGCGTGGAAATGGACATGTTTGTTCGCGACCGCGCTCAAGCCAAAGAGTTCATGAACCTGCGGGTGGCATCGCCTTTGGTCAGCATGCATGACGGAGCCGATGCGGCTTTCAGCGTCGCTTCGTATTTCTTTGATGACGACGGCGTTTTGGCCCATGATACCAAGATCATCGACAAAGGCATTTTGGTCAGCGGGATCTCCGATGCCCTGAGCGCTTTGCAACTGGGAACCGAGCCAACCGGAAACGGCCGCCGCGAGTCATACAAACGCAAAACTTATACCCGAATGACCAATACCTTCTTTGAACGCGGGACTTCCAAAGTTGAGGACATGATCAAAAGCATTGAATACGGATATTTCATTTCCACGACCAACAACGGCATGGAAGACCCGAAAAACTGGGGAATCCAGTGCGCGGCGCATTATGGCCGGGAAATCAAAAACGGCGAGTTTACCGGAAAGATCGTTTCTCCGGTCGTCATGAGCGGATACGTCATCGATCTGCTTAATTCCATCAGCGCCGTTTCCAAGGACTTTAACGTCGTTGGCAGCGGATCCTGCGGAAAGGGATATAAAGAATCGGTGCGGGTCAGCGACGGCGGCCCATGCCTGAAAGCAAAGGTGAAAATCGGATGATCAAACAAATAATCAAAAGTTTACGAGAAAACGTTGAAGTAACCGATTGGCTGATCAGCGAAACCGCCATCGAAAGCAGCCAGGCTTTCTATGTTTTGCAAAGACTGGAGACAACGAGAGTCGCCAACACCTGCGAATACTTGGTGACCGTCTATCATCGGTTCGCTGAAAACGGCGTCGATTATCTGGGCTCTTCGTCTTTTGCAGTCAGCCATAAAATGCGAAAGAATGAATTGGCGGAGAAGATCTCGGAAGCGGTCTTTGCTTCCAAGTTCATCAAGAACAAAGCCTATAACCTGGTTAAAGGCGCAAAAAGAAAATCCTGGAAAGAAAAAGAATACGAATGGCCGCCTTTCGCTTTGCTTGACCAAATCGCCAATGTCTTTATAAGCGAATCCAGCGAGCAGGCGAAATTCAATGCTTTGGAACTGTTTTGCAATAAAACGACGACTCATGTCGTCAACTCCCAAGGCGTTGATCTTTCCAAAACTTTGTACCAAGTCAATGTTGAAGCCATTCCGTCCTATGACGGCGACCGCCAAAAAGTCGAGTTGTACAAATACTATACCTATAAGACCATTGATTTTGAAGCCATCAAAGACGATGCGGTCACCGCTTTAAAGGAAGTCACCGCCCGTTACGGCGCGGAAAAAATCAAGGGCGTTACCAACCTTGACGTTGTCTTGAAAGACCTTGACGTGCAGGAATTCTTCAAAACCCTGATCGAGGATTATTCTTATGTCAGCGTTTATAAGCAAAATACGGACAAGAAGATTTTTGATGACATTCAAAAAGACGCGGAAGGCGATCTTTTGAAGATCGCTTACGTTCCGTCATCCAAAGCCGATGCTTTTGATAAAGACGGAATCATCTTAAAACCGGTTGACGTCATCGCCAACGGCATCTTGGCCAGCTATTACGGAAGCAATCAATACGGCCAATACCTGAATTTGGAACCGACCGGGATCATGGATACGATCGAAGTCGAAAAAGGCTCCACGACTCTGGCCAGAATGTGTCGCAAACCGCATTTGGAGATCATCGCCCTTTCAGGGATCCAAATTGAAATGTACAGCGGCTACATCGGCGGAGAAGTAAGATTGGCTCTTTATTATGACGGCCGGGAGTATATGCCGGTGAGCGGTCTGTCTTTCAGCGGAAACATCGATAAATGCTTGAAGAACATCATCCTGTCCAAAGAAAAGACCAAAGTGGCCAATTACCAAGGGCCGAAATACGTTAAACTCCCCGGAATGGACATCTTATAAAAAAACGAATTTGCAAAGCGGTGAAAAAGCGTCACCGCTTTTTTGATGCCAGAAGTCCCCAGGCGTCATAATGCTTTATCTCCGAAGCAAAAAGTAGTATAATCTTAGTATGCAAAATAACCGGAGGAAGAAATATGAAATGGGTTACCAGAGAAAAAGTCCATGTCGACCGGGTCGCTTGTCCATGGTTAATTAAGAACTTCGTTGACAAAGAAGCCGAATTCGTTTTCGTTCCCCGGGATACCGATCCCCAAACGATCCAAGGTGGGATCCCTTTTGACATGAAAGGCGTGGAACTCGGTCATCATGGGGACGAGTGCTCCTTTGATGCCATCATGAAGAAATATAAACTGACCGGGGATTTGGCGCTTAAGAAGATCCAAGAAATCGTCCGGATGGCGGATACCGGGAAAGCTGATCAGAACCCTTTGGCTTTTTCGTTGGAAGTACTGGCGCGCGGTTACGGGATGAACGCCAAAGACGATCATGAAACGCTGCAAAGGGAGTTTCATCTGTATGACGCCTTATATTCCTATTTTCGAAAAGAGAACGAAATAAACCAACCATGAAGTCGAAAGAAGAAAGAGCCGAAGCATGAAAAAAGCACTAATTGAACCAATGGTTCATCCTGATAAAATCATCAACTATTGGAAGAAAGAAAAATTCATCGTGGCCGGGTTTGTCATCTTCGGGTTGGCATTCAACAGCGCCATGGTTCTTTCTCCCATCTGGCAAGGAAAGCTGATCGATGCGCTCGTAACCGGTGAAACCTTGAATGCGGTGTTGAAAGTCGCCGCGCTCTTCGTTTTGTTTGTAGCGGGGATCCAGCTCATGCGTTACTTTAAACGGTTCTTCATCCGCCGTTTCGCCAATGTGACGATCGCGACCATGAGACGGATGATCTACAATTTCATCATGCACAAAAACACGGGGGAACTGGAAAAAGAAAACACTGGGAATCTGATGACCCGAGCGGTTTCGGATGTGGACATCTGCGTGGAAGGCATGAGAAAGTTCTCGACCGAAGTCTTTGACACCGGGGTCCTGATGGTTTCATATGTCATTGTTTTGTTTGCTTACGACGCCAAGATAACCTTGCTATCGATATTGTTCATGCCAGCGGCCATGCTGCTCGCTGAAGCGCTGAAAAAGACCATTTACCGATACTCTTCCGCTTATCGCAAGAAAAGCGGCGAAGTCGCCGATTTGACTTTTGATCAGATCGATAATTCGATGCTGTACCGAGTAACCGGAATGGAAACCAAGAACCGCCAAAGATACGAACGGCAGCTTGACGATTTGGAAACCAGCGCCATCAAGGCCAACATCCTCGAAAACTCCATGCAGCCGATTTACAATGCCATCGGGATGATCGGGATTTTGATCGTCGTTTACCTCGGGGGAAACAAGACCATCGAAGGTGGTTGGACCGTCGGCGTCTTTTCCACCTACAGCACGATGTTCATCGCTTTGGCCCTAAAAGCCAGCAAGGCTTCGAAACTGTTCAATTCCGTTCAAAAAAGCCAAGTGTCCTGGAAACGGATCAAACCCTATTTGGGCGAGTACGTAGCCAAAGACGAAACGCTTGACCTTCCAAGCGGAAAGACGGTCTTGGAAGCCTCCGGTCTATCGCTGCGCTACGACCCGGCCGCTGAAGATGTCATTTCCAACATCAGTTTCTCGGGAAAACAAGGCGAGATCATCGGCATTACCGGCCAGGTCGCATCCGGTAAAACCACCTTGGGGTTGGCTTTGACGGGAATGTATCCCTATACGGGAAGCATCAAGATCAACGGTAAAGAACTAAAAGAATATTCCGAATACGAAAGAAGCGCGATGATCGCCTATCTTGGGCATCAGCCCCAGCTTTTTTCAGATACCATTTACGAAAACATCGCTTTGGGAGAGGAACTGGACCTGGATCCGGTCTTGAAAGACGTTTGCCTGGATGAAGATTTAAAAGACATGCCGCAGGGAAGCGGAACTTTGGTCGGAAACGCCGGGATCCGCTTATCCGGAGGCCAGCAAGCCCGGGTCGCTTTGGCCCGCGCTTTGGTGAAAAAACCCAAGATCATCATCCTTGACGATCCGTTCTCGGCGATTGACATGAAGACCGAACAGACCATCATCAAGAATCTGAAATCCAGATATCAAGAAAGCCTGATCATTCTGATCTCGCACCGGTTGGCAGTCTTTTCCAAAACCAATCAGATCATCTTGTTGGATAATGACAAGACGGCTGAGTACGGGACGCATGAGGGACTGTTGAAGAGTTCCCGGCTTTATTCATCCATTTATCGGCTTCAAGCCTTGGGAGAAGGTGGATCCGATGCGTTATAACCATGTCAGCCGCGCAGCGCTAAGAGTTTCTAAGAAGAACTGGCTGCTTTTATTAATGCTGGCCATTGTCATCGCCGGCGTCGTTCTTACCAGTTTGATCCCTCCTCAGATCCTAAAGCGGATCGTGGATGATAATTTGGTTCCGAAAACTCCGGACGGATTAATGAATCTGGCGCTATTGTATCTGGGCACAGTCGGACTGATCGCGGTCTTTGATTTTCTCAAGGCCGCCTTGTTAACCGTCATCGGCCAAAAGGTCTCCAAAGAGATCCGGCTGACGATGATGCGAAAAGCCGAGCGAATCAACGCCCTTTATTTCTCCAAGAACGGGACCGGGAACGTCGTCTCGCGTTTTACCAATGACGTTGAAGCCATCAACTCCACTTTTACGACCGGCATCATCGGACTATTGATCGATTGTCTGAAGATCATCGGCATCGTCGTCTCCGTTTTTGTGTTCAATCAAACGCTGGGCTTAATCGCCTTGGCGCTGCTCCCGATCATTTTTTTGATCACGAGATTTGTTCAGAAACGGACGCTGCAGGCGCAGATCCAAAACCGGATCCAAGTCGGGAAAGTCAACAACCATATCAGCGAAAGTCTGAAAAACGTGCTGATGATCAAATCCGGAAGCAAAGAAGCCTACATGGAAAGAAAATACACGCGTTATCTGAAGCAGAACTTTAACACGCTCGAGAAAGTCAATTTCTTTGATTCGATCTTTCCGCCGATCATTCAGATCACCCGGGCTTTGGCCATCACTTTGATCGTCGTGCTCGCGATTCCCGACCTTAACTTCATCGGCATCACCATCGGTATGGTGGCGGCTTCGGTCGAACTGATCTCGGACTTGTTTGCTCCGATCGAAAACTTCGGAACCGAACTGCAGAACATTCAACAATCCGTTTCCGGGATCCAAAGAGTGAACGCCTTTTGCGATGAGGAAGAAGAAGCCCCGAAACAGATCGAGTTGAAAGCCGAGGACATCATTCATGACCGCCAAAAAGTATCGCTAAAGTTCAACGATGTTTCTTTCAATTATGAAGAGGGATCGGAGATCCTAAGCCATGTTGATCTAAACATCCAGCCGCAAGAAAAAGTAACTTTCGTGGGCCGGACCGGGGTTGGAAAAACCACCCTCTTCAAGTTATGCATGGGGCTTTTGAAGCCGTTCGAAGGCAGCATCACCATCAATGACGTTGATGTTTGTTTGATCCCGAACTCCGAGAAGCGGAAGATATTCGGGTATGTTGATCAGAACTTCCGGTTGATCCGAGGCACCATCGGCGAGCAGATCAGCATGCAAGAAGAAGGCATTTCCAAAGAACGCATCCGCCAAGCCTTGGATTTCGTTGGCATGTTGGAATTCGTTGACTCCCTGGAAAAAGGACTCGATACGCCGGTAAAAGGCGAAGCCTTGTTCTCGCAGGGCCAAAAACAACTGCTGGCGATTGCGCGGGCGGTCGTGACGGATCCCGCCATCCTGCTACTTGACGAAATTACCGCCAATCTTGATTCGATCACCGAAAACAAGATCGTCTCGGTCTTGCAAAAAGCCGGAGAAACGCATACGATATTGTCCATTTCCCACCGGTTGTCTTCGATGATGGCTTGTGATACGGTCGTCATCCTGGAAAACGGGCGGGTCAGAAATTCCGGATCCCCGGAAATGCTCCTCAAAAACGATGAATGGTACCAAAAATTCACGGCTTTGGAAAACCTGAACCGAAGTTAAGAAACCAATGTAAATTTTTGAAAAGCTTTTGGAAAACAAAAACTTTTTTCTTTGAAAAAGAAAAATCAAAAATAATTGGCAATAACCCTCTTAAGTGATATCATTAAGGAGGTACATATTTGATGAGGAGGACCGGCATGGATAAATCATTCAAACTCACGATTCTTCATACCAGCGATACCCATGGCTGTCTTCTCAACGAAGATTATTCCCATAATGTTCGGGTCAGTTCGGGGATGAACATCATCGCCAATCTCATCAAATCCCAAAAGACCAAAAATACGATCCTCATTGATACCGGCGATGCGATCCAGGGCAGTCCCCTGCTTTACTTTCACCAGATCAACCAGCATAAATACCCCAATCCGGTGGCGGCCGTTTTCAATTACATCGATTATGATTATTATGTCCCGGGAAACCATGACTTCAACTATGGCATGAGTTATTTGGAACATTTCATTCATTCGCTGAAAGCCCGAACGCTCTGCGGAAACATCTTGAACGAATCCGGAGAGCCGCTGTTTGAAAAAGCCTATGACATCAAAGAATTCCCAGGCGGCCCCAAGATCGCCGTCATCGGCATAACCACGCAATACATCCCCAACTGGGAAAGCCCGGAAAACATCAAGAGTTTCCAATTTGTGCACGCGGTGACCAAATGCCAGGAAATCGTGGCGGAGATTAAGGAAAAACACCATCCCGACTTCATGATCCTCGGCTATCACGGCGGGGTGGAATGCGATCTGGATACGGGGGAAAGACTGGTGGCCGACACCGGCGAAAACCTCGGCTTTCAGATTCTGGAAAAGATCCCGGAAATTGACATTGTCCTGACCGGGCATCAGCACCGGATCATCTGCAAGAAAAAGAACCACACCATCGTGACCCAGCCGGGCGGATCGGCTCAATTTGTTGGGAAAGTCGAAGTCGAATTCGAACAAAACGAGCAGTGGGAAGTGAAAACCATGAAAGCGGCCATGCTTTCCGCGGCCGGGTATGCTCCCGATCCCCGCATCTCCGAACTGATCGCCAATGTTGAAAGCGAGACCCAAAAGTTTTTGGACCGAACCATCGGCGTGGTTCCGGATGACGACCTGCACATCACCGATCCATTTTCGGCCCGAAGATACAAACATAAGATCGTGACGCTCATCAATTTGGTGCAACTGAGGGCCAGCCAAGCGCAGATCAGCTGTACTTCCCTGGGCAACGATGTCACCGGATTTGATAAAACCATCACCATTCGCAACATCTTAAGCACCTATGTTTATCCGAACACGCTGGTGGTGGTCAAGATCACCGGTCAAGCGCTTCGGGAAGCGCTGGAAAAAAACGCCGAGTATTTTGCAATCGATAACGGAAAGATCGTCGTCAATCCCAGGTTCTGCTTCCCCAAACCCGAACATTACAATTATGACATGTTTGACGGGATCGATTATACCTTTGACATCTCCCAACCAATCGGCAGACGGGTCGTAAAACTGTCCCGAGCCGGACAAAACATTCTTCCGGATCAAGAATTCTCGCTGGTCATGAACAATTATCGGGCCACCGGAGGCGGGGATTTTCATATGTACCGGGGCCTGCCGGTGCTTAAAGAGATCTCTATGGACATCGCCGAACTCTTGATCAATTACATTCGCGAACAAAAAGAAATCAGAGTACCCGATCCCCAAAACATCTCGGTCGTCCTGAATGGAAAATAAACCGTCGAAATTATGCTTGACAGCCAAAGGAATAGTTATATAATATAAGTGACCGCTTGGTCACTTATTTTTGTTGCAGGTGAAATCATGAGCAAAAAACAACTTACGACCGAGAGGATCATCCAAGCCGCTTTGAATGAATTCAGCGAAAAAGGGTATGAGAATTCCTCCACGAACATCATTTCCGAAAGAGCGGGAATATCCAAGGGATTGGTTTTCAAGTATTTTTCCTCCAAGAAAAAACTTTATCTGTATTTGATTGACTGGGGAGTCAAGAAACTGCTTTCGGAACTGGAGAAGTCGGACCTCCCCGTAAAGACGGATCCGTTTGAGAAGATCATCGAGATCATCTTCTGGAAAGGAATGTTTGCTTCGACTCATCCCCGGGAAACAAAAATGCTTTTGGAAGGTCTTTCCAATCCCCCGAAAGGTATGGAATCGGATATTCAAAGTTCGGTGGCGGGACTGCGCACCTTAAGCGTTAACCGGTTTTTTTCGGAGATCGATTTTACCCGTTTTTCGGAAGAATATTCTCGCGAGGATGTGCTAAGAAACATCAGTTATGCCATTGAAGGCCTGCAAACGGCTACTTTACGAAAAGGTCTGACTTTGGAGAATCTTCAGTCGGCCAAAGAACCCAGCATCAATTTTCTAAAAATAGTAATCAAAGGAATGGAAAAGCATGAATAAATTTTTTGAAATAAACAATTTGGAATACCGTTATCCGAAAGCTCAAAACCAAACCATCCAAAACATTTCCTTTTTCGTGGAAGAAGGGACAATCTTTGGGATCCTCGGACCCAGCGGGGCCGGGAAGTCGACGACCCAAAAGATCCTGACCAAACTGATCACGGATTATCAAGGCGAGATCAAGTTCATGGGGAAAGATCTTCGCACTTATAAAAAAGATTTTTATGAGGGGATCGGGGTTGGTTTTGAAATGCCGGTTCATTTCAATAAACTGACGGCCATGGAAAACCTGAAGTACTTTGCCAGCCTTTACCAAAACAAGGCGGACTACGAAGGACTGCTCCGAACCGTCGGTTTATATGAATCCAAAGACATGGAGGTCGGACAATTTTCCAAGGGCATGAAAGTCCGTCTGAATTTCGTCCGGGCCATGCTTAACAATCCGAAAGTCCTGTTTTTGGATGAACCGACCAACGGGTTGGATCCGAGCAACGCCAAAATAATCAAAAACCTGATCCTTGATTTCCAAAAGCAGGGGGGAACGGTTTTGATCTCGACTCATCTGATGGGGGATGTGGAACAACTTTGCGATCAAGTGGTTTTCATGACCAACGGAAAACTTAGTCCCATGGCTTCTCCAAGAGATTTGAAACTGCAATACGGAAAAAAAGAAGTCAAAGCCGAATATCTGAATGACGGAAAACTGACTTCCAAAATTTACCCAATGGATAATTTGGGGAAGAACCCGGAATTCTTGAAAGATCTGAACGAAGAAAAACTGGAAACGATTCATTCCGGGGAAACTTCGCTCGAAGACATTTTCATCATCATTACCGGAGGACAAGCCGATGCGAAGAATGATTAACCTTCTCAAAGGCGAACTGGTCCGGCTGTACAAATACAAGATCATTGTAACCGGATTATTCCTATCCGTCATTTGGATCGTCATCGTGGCTCTGTCCAGCGCGGACACGGCGCAGATGATTGCGCCGCTGTTGATCTGGGCGGATGCTTCCATGATGAGCATCATCTTCGTGGCGGCTTCGTTTTATTTTGAAAAACAGGAAGCGACCATCAAATCGGTTTTGGTGGCGCCGGTTTCCATCAGCGAGATCTTGATCTCGAAAGTCATTTCTTCGCTTTTGATGGGGGCAATGTCCGGCCTTCTGGTGGTAATCTTTTCCATCATTTTTTACGGGATCGAAGTACAGTTGTTATGGCTGCTGCTTTGCATACTGATCGTGATCGGCAGTCATGTAGCCATCGGCTTCGTGATCACTTTTTACAGCAAGGATTTCGGAACGATGATCGTCAATTATTTCTTGTATGCCTTGGTAGCTTTGATTCCGTCTTTGCTTTTGACTTTGGGAGTCATTCCCGAGAAATGGAATCTGGTCATGCTGATCTCACCATCGCACTGCGCCCAGATCCTGATCAACAGCGGTTTTTCAGACCAGCCGCTTGGGGAGATCCTCTGGTCAGTCGGGTATCTGTTGGCCGTGGGCGGACTCCTTTTCCCGCTGGTGGTTTATAAAAAATACAAAAAAATCGTCATTGAGGGATGAACAATGAAAAAATATCTAAGTCTTCTTGGTTATGAATTCAAAACCATCGTCAAAGAAAGAATGAATGTTTTCATGCTTTTTTATCCGTTTTTGATGCTGTTCATCACGGCTTTTCTTCTGCCTGCGATCATCGAAAAAACCGGAGCCGGGAATTCCTCCGGCACGGCCATTGCGCTTTTGATCGCTTTTGTGGTGCTTTTGGGAGTCGGGGGTTACGTCATGGGGGCGATGCTTGGTTTTTCGCTTTTGGAGAACCGGGATGAAAAGACCATCCTGAACATTTCGGTCACGCCGATCACGGTTTCGGGATATGTCATGTTCAAAGTGATCTATACTTATGTGCTCTCTTTTCTGGGAAATCTAATCATGGTCGGCGGGCTGAAACTGCTGGCCAGCGATAAATACGTTGTCACCATCGGCACCCAGACGGTCGGGTTGTTGGACAATCTTGATTTTGGGCGGATCATCGTTTTTGCTTTGGTCAACAGTTTTTTGGTTCCGGTGGTGGCCTCGATCGTGGGGGGATTTGCGAAGAACAAGATCGAAGGATTCGCCATGATGAAGGGGGGAGCCTTGTTCATCATGATCCCGGCTTTGACGCTGATCCCCGAACTTCAGGGCGGATGGCAGTACGTTTTGGGAATCACCCCCAATTTTTGGCCGTTGAAAGCCATGCTCAATCTGGCTACCAACAATGTGAATGCGGCCAATCTCGGCTACTACGGATATATGGCAATTGGGGTGGTCTATCAGCTGATCATCACCGTTTTCGCTTTGCGAATGCTGATTAAAAAAAGCAGTTAGGAGGTAAATCATGGAATGGTATTATTGGGTCTTGATCGGAGCGATCGTGGTTGCGGCGGGAATCCTGAAAGTGGTCCTTTTTCAAAGAATGCAAAAGAAACGGAAGAACGTCCCAGCTCCGAAAGAAGAACCGCACAACGAAGATTAAGTAAACAATCATGAAGAATGAAAAAGCCAAAGCGTTTTGGAAACAATTCTTAAGTGCGGAGAATCTTCCGAAAACGACCAAATGCGAAGATGTTTTTGCGTTTGGATGGACTCCGGAGATTGCGAAAAAACTTGCGGAACTGGTTCGCTCCGGAAAGAAGAGAGCCACCACCTCCTGCCTTCGGGCCTTTGAAATTGAAAAAGCTCCCCTTCCGGCGGTGGGCGGATATTCGGTCATCATCGATTGGTATGGAAATCCCATGGCGATAATCAGAAATACCAAGATCACCATCCTCCCGTAACGCGAGGTTAACTTTGAAATCTGTTCCCGCGAAGGGGAGGACGAATGCCTGGAGACTTGGCAAAAAAATCATTGGGATTCATTGGTGAGAGAGGGCCAGGAACTCGGCTACGAATTTACCAAAGACACGAACGTGGTCTTTCAGGACTTTGAACTCTTGTATCCGAAAAGCGGAAATAATCAATGAACCAAAATCAAAGAAAAAATTCTCCTTGACGACTTGTCTCGGAGATTTTTTTTATTATTTTTAAACCCGTCTTTTCTTCTTCTTTTAAGATTTTTTTGCTTTGGCGGCTTAGACTATGTTATAATAAAAACGCTAAACGGAGATGTTTCTGACCGGAAAGGAGAAAATATGTCCAAATCAAATACATTTTCCAAATTGTTGCTGATCTTCCTGGGGGTAATATTGGCTCTGGGATTGAATGGCTGCGGAAAGAGCGCTGACGAACTGGCCGCGGAAGCGGTCGACGAGGCGATCCTGGCGCTTCCGGAAACGGTGGTGTTGGGAAGCGAAGACGCCATTGCGCAAGCTCGGACCGCCTATGAGGCTTTGACCGAAGCGCAAAAAGCTTTGGTTACAAATCTGACCGTTCTGACCGAAAAAGAAGGCGAACTGGCCGTCTTGATCGTCATCGATCTGATTACCGGGCTTCCGGAAACGGTGACGTTAACCAATGAAGCCGCCGTGCAAACCGCGAGAACCGCCTACGACGCTTTGTCCGCGGCTCAAAAAGCTCTGATCACCAATTTGGCGGTCTTGAGCGCCAAAGAAGCCGTCATGGCGGTTTTGAATGCGGATTTGAGCGCCGCCACCTTCGTCATCAACAAGATCGCTGATCTGCCGACGCCGATCGATCTGACTTACGAAAACGCCGTGGCTTTCGCCCGGGCCGCTTTTATCGCCCTGACGGATGCCCAAGAACTATTGGTTACCAATTTGGCGGCTTTGGAAGCCGCGGAAGCCGGCATCGTTTCTTTGAAAACCATCCAGGCTGCCGATAACATTTTGCTGGCTTTGCCAACAACCATTACTTTGGAGGATGAAGCGCAGATCTTGGCCGCTCGGGCGGCTTATGAAGCTCTGACTTCCGAGGAGAAGGCTTCCCTAACCAATTATCCGCGGCTAACTGCGGCGGAAACCGCTTTGGCCCAACTGAAAGCCAATGCTGCGGATGTGGCAGCCGCCACCGCCGTTGACGGTTTGATCCTCAACCTGCCGGCGACCGTTGAACTGACTGACAAAGTTGCGGTTGAAGCGGCGCGCAGCGCTTATGATGCTTTGACCACCACCCAAAAAGCCCTGGTTTCGGCTTTGACGGCGCTTATGATCCGCGAGGAAAGAATCGCCAACCTCGAAGCTGCTCATGCGGTCGAACTATTGATCGACGCGCTTCCGGGAGTCGTCACTGCCGGCGACGAGACCGCGATCGTTGCAGCTCGGACGGCTTTTGATGCTTTGACCGATCTTCAAAAAGACTTTGTGATTAACCAAGAAGTCCTGGAAGAAAAGGAAAGAGATCTGGCGATTGCCAAGAATCCGGATCTGGCCGTTCTTTATCCGGCCATCGAACAGGTTCCGGAACAGATCGTCAGCGACTTCGACTTTCCGAAAACCGGAGGCGTGGTCTGGACTTACAAGGCCGGACAGGATACCTCTTTGTTTGATTTGGAAGCGGGAACACTTTTGACGACTACTTTCGGAGTGGCCAAAGTGACTCTGCTGGCCACATACAACCTTACCACCTTGGAAGTCAACGTCGATTTTGGTCTTCTTAAAGAAGGACAAAAGGCGATCTTCTATACCGGGGCCACCAAACCGGCGGAAGGAAATACCTGGGACGGATTCGGTACTTTCAAGACGCAGATGGAAACGTCCGGTTTTGGCGGTTACACCGTTACCGTCGGAAACAATGTCTATTTCATTTCGAAAGACGCATACATCCCAATCAGCGCAACCATCGAGAATGAAAAGATCTCCCGCGAAACCTTAAGACCGCTTGGGCTGTCTTTGCAAACCGATTATAACAACATCGGTTTACAGAACGGAGTCCCGATGACTTACAGCGGAGCCGGAGCCTTGTACCAGAATAACGGAACCGTCGCGGTGACCTTTGATGCCAGCGATACTTACGGACGAACCAATGTTCCGACCTTATCTTACGGATACGGAAAGATCATGTTCACCCAAAACGAGGACGGAACTTACACGGTCATGAAATATTTGGAAACTCACGGCGGAGGCGATGCCATCGGTTCGCAGAACCTGCTGACCGTGACTTTGCAACCGGGGGATTTCTTGTGGTGTCCGCATACCTGGGACATTGACTACGCCGCCACCGGAAGCGGAGTCGGATACGGAACCAGACTATGTCAGAAAACCGATGGCGTTCTGTTTGAAGGAACGATCATCAAAGTTGAACCTTACAAACTTCCGCCGGCGGAACTGCTAACGGTCAAAATGTTGGCTGAAGCGGCGCCGGAACAAATTACGGCTGACACCTTGCTTCCTCAGGCCGTTGGGGCGGGTTGGACTTACAAAGCCGGGGAAGACGAATCCTTCTTTGATCTTGAATCCGGAGAATTGTTCAAATTGAGCGTTGCCAGCAATCCGATCGTGCTGGTTGTGACTTGCGGCAGCTTTTCTGAAGAAGTCACCGTCAATTTCGGCGTTTTGCGAGTCGGGGAGACTCCGGCTTATTACAGTAATGTTTCTTCCAGTCTGACCGATCCGGCCGTGGGCTGGAACGGTTATACCCTGAATCTTCCGGACGGCACCGTGGCCATGCTCGGAGAGAAGGCCCTGATCGAACTTCGGGCCATGGAAAGCGGGGAACTGAAACTACCTTTGAGCGTGCTTCAGCCGTATTCCGCGACTCCGGTCACCGCGGCCAATGTTGGGATCATTTCCAACGGCCAGCCGGCCAATCCGGGTTACGGGGCTTTGTATCATAACGGAAATGCCACCGCGATCACTTTCAACTCCAAAGACATTTACGGATATCAGGGAACGGCTTACGGCCATAGTCTGTACGGTTATGCCATCATCGGCGCGGACGGACTGGTCAAAGCCAATCTAAACAAAGATTTGTTGGGAGCCGTGGCCGGCGTTGACATCATCCTTCAGCCGGGCGAATACCTCTGGTGTCCGCATGTTTATGACAAAGACCGCGTTACCAATTCGCCGTTTGCGAAACTGACCACCAACGTCAATTTCGAAGTCGGAGATCCCGTGGTCGTTGAACTTCGATCTTTCAAATCGGAATTCCCGGCCGGCGCCGTTGAAGCTTTGATCGCCGCTTTGCCAGCCACTTTGGCGGATGCGGACATTGTGAAAGTCGAAGCCGCCCGGGCGGCCTTTGCAGCGCTAACCGAAAAACAAAAACTGGTTGTCAGCAATGTTTCCGCGTTGGAAGCCGCCGAGATGATCATCAGCGACGCGGAAAATGATTTGGCCGAAGTCGCAGCCGCGACGCCGACGCAAATCGTGGCCGATTACGCTTTGGACACCATGGGCGGAACCTTCGCCTGGGCTTATCAAGTTGGCGAAGACACGACGCTATTTGATCTGGCAACCAACAGACTGCTGATTCAAAAACTGGCCAGCGCGCCGAGGAACCTGGTGGTTTCGTCCGTGCAGTTCCCGAGCATCAACATGCAGGTGAGCGTCAATTTCGGGATCACCCCGGTTGGCGTCACGCCTTCGATCTACGGAACGCCGACCGTGCCCGCCAACCTGAGCGAATATACGGCCAATGCCTCTTATGTTTTGCCATTCATGGGATATACCATGTTGTTTACGGCTCCGGATACCAGCCTTCGCATGCATTTCGTCATGAATTATGTTGAAGTCACCAGTCTTCCGGCCGATTTAAAACCGGCTTTGGCCAATGCCAACATGGGCGTTTTGTACGCGAACCTGACTGGAGCGGATCTTTCGATCACTTGGGGCGAAGTCCATGCCACCTCCGATCCTTCCGCTTATGAGAAATTGATCATTGATGCCACCGGAAAAGTAACCGCCATCGTAAACGAGTTCCTGCCGGGTGACGCCTTGATCATTCCGACCGGCGGATATCTATGGTCGCCGGGACTCAATGATCTTCCGGGAGCAGCCGATTCATGCAGTTACGATCTACGAACCGGTTTGGCCCTCAATGATACCATTCAAATCGAAAAAGGCTTGATCGGCCGCATGTTCCCGGCTTTCGCCCTTTCCGGGGCGATCACCGAAACGAACATTCTGCCAACCATGTTGTGGAACACGACCAATCCGGCGGTCATTTCGGCGCTGGGCGTCATTGTCACTCCGCTTCTCGATACCGAAGTCACTTTGAGTGTTACCATCAACGGAGCCCTGACCTCGGAGACTTTTGATGTTACGGTTTTGGGACGCACGCCGATCACGGTCGCGGAAGCCATTGCCCAGATTGATGCCAACCCGGGACAGATACTGGTTGTTGACGGGATCATCATCGGCGTTACCGCGGATGGCTATTATTACATCGCGGATGCCACCGGATCTTTGTACATCCGTGCCAAGTATGCCACCGGCGGTCTGGCGATTGGCGATTCGGTCCGGATCCGAGGAACCGGGACGGTCTATCTGGGTTATGACAAACAATATGTCCGTCAGATTTCCGGAAATTACAGCGTGGCCAAAATCGATGAATTGGTCCATGCCAATCCGCTTCCGGTGACGGTTGCGACTTTCACCGATCTGCCAATGCTAAGCGGAACCGAGGTCATGAGCGAAGCCGATGTCGCCGCAGTAAAAGCCAATGCTTTCTACGGTAAATATCTTCAGATCACCGGGTATCTGACCATTCAAGGCTCTTACAACGATGTTTATTTGGCCGCCAGTTTGGACGAAGGCGCAGCCAAAATCGCCATTTATTATCAGTCCGTCGACCAAGACGAACTGAAACTTTTGGTGGGAAAACAAGTAACCTTGGGCGGCGTCCTTTACAGCTATCACGGCCTGAACGGTTGGTCGCTCGGGTATTTGGAAGATTTCTCGTTCGTAACGCCTTTGACCGATCTGGAAAAAGAAAACTACGCGAAAGCGGAGATCGAGAAGGTCCTGACCGAAGGAATGAACGTCACCAAAACTTTGGCATTCTTCGCGGCTACCGAATATGAGAACGCTCTTCCGGGCGCCACTTATGCTTTTTCGAGCAGCCAGGTTGGCGTCATCGCCAATGACGGAACTTTCGCCGTTCCGGCGGTTGACACGGCCGTCGTCATCACGATCACGGTAACGTTCAGCGAAACTCATACCAAAGTTTTCGTTTACAACGTAACCGCAAAAGCAGCCGCTTAAATCGTCAAAAAGATGAATAAATCATTTGTACTTTTCATTTCAGGTTCAGATATGAAAAAGCATATGGAAAAAGGGAAAGCGAAACAACCGCTTCCCCTTTTTTCATGGGAAATCATGGGGAAATTTCCTGGTTTTACCGAATGAATGATTGCCGCGGAAAATAACAAAGCATGTCGCTTTTGATGAATATTGATTATTAAAAGTTCTATGGAAACATTTGCTTTTATTATTAAGGTGCGTATAATGGAATTAAGAAATTTTATTTCTTAATGTTCCCCTTCCAAGAGAAAAAAATTATTGTTCCGAAACAAATTGTTGCGTTGGAATTGCGTGATTATTTTAAGAAACTATGTAAAAATATTGGTGAGGTAAAGCAATGAATAACATAAATGACAATATTCGAAACTTTAGGATCAAGAAAGACATGACGCAACAATTTCTGGCAGACAAATTGTTTGTGACCAGACAATGCGTTTCCAGATGGGAACAGGGAAAAACTCTACCCGACATTGAAAGCCTTGAAAAACTAGCCAACATTTTTGAATGCAGCATCAATGATTTAATTGACGATAATTCCGTTAAATCAATAACCATCGAAGAAGCGATAACAAATAAGAAGAAAACCAAATTTACTTTGTTGTCTTTGGCATTCAGTCTGCTTGCCATTGTTTTAACGGGGTTTAGCTTGTATTATTCGAGTCGCGAAAATAATGATGGACAAAGATATACTTTCATTCGAGCTTTCGGATACATTGAAAGCATTGATTCGGAAAATGGTTTGATAAGTTTCGAAGGCAGTTTCGCCAATGTTGATTTACCGCCTTACAAATTTCTTGAAGATGACGCCGCGATCAACGACAATCGCGGAGACAGCATTAGCATAAGCGAACTTAAGCTAAATGATAAAGTTCTCATTTCTTATGAGCCTAATTTTGATTTTTTGGAAATTTTGGTCATTGATTCGGAAATCGGCGAAGCACTTTTCGGGGTTTTTGTAAGCGGCACCCAAGAAGAATACAATTCCCTTGAAGAGCTAAGAAACGAGATGATGGGGATCAACTATGTTGTAAGAACTTCTGAACATGAAGAAACCTGTTTAACCGGGACTTATGCCTTGTCGGATATTTCCGAAAAGTACTACTATGAAAGCATCTATGATGTTTATCTTAGCCTGAATCCTTTTTTTGTAACCAATGATTTGGAGATCGGGTTAATCACTTCCAACGGGTTAAGAGTTGTTGAAACAATTGATCCTTTGGAACAACCGGACCAATTTTCTTTTTCGGGAGAATACGCAATTGATGGAGCGGATCCAGATGAAATCGAAAGCAATAATGTCACCTATAATATTCACATTGATTGGGTATTTCCTTATATATCACTTGAGATATTTGAATATGATAAGAATGGAAGTCTCATCAATGAAGCCACGGTCATCACTTTGGGGGAATTACGAAGCTTTGAAGCCGACCCTGATGCCTTAAGATGTTTGGTAAAAGAAAACAAAACCATAAAAACCGGAAATGGCGATGTTGACCAAGCGGTGGTTTTTGAACTGCTTTTGGGCGAAAAACTAAAAGTTGACCAAGCCGATGATTATGGGGCCGTTACCGACGAATGGTTCTGGTACAAATAAATCAAATCAATAGTTGAATCTTCATATCCAATCCATTCCCATTTTTACGGAATGGATTTTTAATTTTCAGGGGTTATTTTTAATACCTCAGTTCAAAAAGACGCCTTTTTTTCTTGCTTTAAGACTTGAATTATGGTAGCATTATTCCAGACCAATTTTTAAAAGGGGCCTCCGTAGCTCAGTTGGTTAGAGCACATGACTGTTAATCATGGGGTCATAGGTTCAAGTCCTATTGGGGGCGCCATGAAAAACATCACATTTGTCCATCCTGGATAAATGTGTTTTTTGCATGAATGCAACCAAAATGTGGGGAAAGGAAGCTCAGCAAGCCGAGTTTTTACCTTGGAATTTGGGAGACATTCCGAACGATTGAAAAAAGTGGGAATTTGTAATTGAAAATATAGGGAATAATTCATTGAAAATATGGGGAATAATGTTGACAATCCAAGAAAAAAGTGTATTATTAAAAATGAAGAAGGTGCGTTATGAAAAAATACTATCCGCGATTGATTGAAGAAAAAATAATACGAAAATTGAAATCATCCGGTGCTGTTTTGGTTGCTGGACCGAAATTTTGCGGAAAAACAACAACCTGCATGCTTTATCAAAACAGTTTTATAAAATTAAACACGAAACAAGTTATTGAACTTGCAAGGATGAACCCAAAAGGGGTTCTTAATGGTAAAAGTCCCCGCTTGATTGATGAATGGCAAACGGTTCCAGACATTTGGAACCAAATTAAAGATGACCTGGATTTTGATTATCAATTTGGGAAATATATTTTAACGGGAAGTTCCACTCCGGCAATCAAAACCGAAATACACCACTCCGGAGCCGGAAGAATTACTCCATTGAAAATGAGAACAATGTCACTGTTTGAATCCGAAGAAACAACCGGAACCGTGTCTTTGTCAGAGCTGTTTCGAAACCCGGAAAAAGAAATATTTGATTTGAATTCCGGTTTTTCTTTGAATGATGCCGCTTATCTCATTTGCCGCGGAGGATGGCCGATATCAATTCAGGATGACAAAGATCTTGGGCTAGAAATCACCAGAAACTATTATGATAGTCTTTTCGTATTTGAAGACAGCAATAATGAGCTATTTCGAAATAAGAAAACCGAAGTGTTCAAGATGATCCTTCGCAGTTATGCGAGAAACATTTCGACGGAGGCACCCGCTTCCACGATTATTGCCGATATTTGTTCCTCCAACAACCGCACCTTTGATCGGAAGACCTACGACGAGTATATGGATGCATTGAAGGATTTATATATCATCGAAGACATCGAAGCATGGAACCCCAACATTCGTTCCAAGACCTCCATTAGATCTACGCCTACCCGGCATTTTGTGGATACCTCCATTGCTTGCCGTGCCTTAAACATTTCACCGAATGACTTACTAAATGATGCAAGGACATTCGGTTTGTTCTTTGAGGATATGGCAATCCGTGATTTGTCAATTTATGCATCCACGATAGATGGGGAAGTAAGACATTACCGAGACAATGCCGGTCTGGAATGCGATGCGATCCTTCATTTGCCCGACGGTAACTGGAGTGCCGTTGAAATCAAATTGGGGGGTGAAAAGTTGGTGAATGACGGCATCAGTTCTTTGACCACGTTAAAAAACAAGATTGTTCAGAAAAGCGATGAAAAAAGCCCGGCTTTTATGATGGTTTTGACCGCCGGCGGCCCGGCTTACCGACGACCAGAAGACGGAATTTATGTAGTCCCAATAAATTGCCTTAAACCTTAAGATGATGATTGAGTTGAAAATTTGAATGGAAGGTGGGCGTTTTTACCGTTTATACTTTGAAAGATCCTTGAAATCCGCACATTTTTGTTCGGCTTCAAGGATTTTGTTTTCCAGGTTTGTGATTAGCTCTAAATGTCAACAAACAAAAACGAAACAAAACGACCAGAAAAAGCAAATTTAAAAAATCACTCGCTTCCGGCTTGATCATGGAGAACTATCGTTACTGACGCTTGGATTCCATTGATGAAGAAGTCAATGAGCCGAGGAATTAAAAAGACCTGCTGGCCATGAAGGGCCGTAATAACGAACTAAATATCGGACAAAGAGAAAAAGATTGATTTTCACAATCCCAAATGGCATGCCATTTTTATTAATGTTTTTGAATGCGACCTCCAAAAAATTCGTAAAAACGGGACCGGTTTCAAAATGCGGATTTTACGTTGCATTAGGCCGGGGCTTGTGGTATAATTAAAAAAGATTTGCACCCGAATCAGGGAGGTATTATTAAATGAGCGAAAAAACTGAAAAGAAATTAACATATATCGTGGTCGGCGTGGCGGCCCTTGCCATTCTTTTGGTCATCATGTTATCGATTCCTTGGGGGGGAGACAAAGCGGCGATTGACAAGGAATATGACAGCTTGGACGGAAGAGACCACGTTTTTGAAACCATTGATTACGACGATGTGATGAGAAAAATTGCCAATGGCGATACTTTCCAAGTCTATATCGGATCAGGGGAATTGGCCCAGTGCGAACAGTTTGTTTTTGAAGCCAACAAACTAGCCAAAACTCATAATCTTGAAACCATATTTTATTTGCATAGCGATGAACTCACGGAAGATCAGATCACGAACATCAAGATCGAATCCAGCATGGCCATCAGTTTCCCAACTCTCATCTATTGGGAGAACGACGGAGCGGCGAGCACGGCTTTTCATATCAGCAGCCTAAAGGATTTTTCTGGGAGTTATCAATCGAATTGGTCAATTTTATTGACGGAATATTTTAACGATTGTTACGAATAATAGGAGACTAACTATTAGTAGTCAACAGAAATATTAATTTATTTTTTTGAAGCTTCAAAAAAGCCTACAAAAACTTGCTGAGTTCAAAACCAATGAAAACAGCCTGAAGTTTCGAATTATTTATTTAGATGTTATTGATAGCGCTACCTATCAGAATTATTTTAACTGATTCAAATCAAAGGGTATTTTGTCTTTTCCCAGTTTAAAAATCACTCGGATCAGCTTTTTAGCCACGTGGCTCAAAGCAACCCGATGTGGTTTTCCTTCATCGCGTTTTTTTTTGATAGTATTGATGAAAGACGGGATTAAAATGAATTACGGAGTTGCTAACATTCATCCGGGTGAGCCTCAAATATGGAGAACCTCGTTTTACCATTCTTCCGGAAAAGGTCTGAGTACCAGA
>DDXT01000028.1 GCA_002347755.1 Caryophanales bacterium UBA2253 | reverse complement strand
TTCATGAGCCGGTTGATTAAGGACGCTTAATCAATCAAACATAAAATTTTCTGTCTTGATTTGGCAACTATATTGTATCAAATTATTTCTTATCTATCAATTGTTTTATGAATCTCATCAGTACTTTGCTTGAACACAGCTTTATTATAAAAACATTAAAAAAAGCCCAAAAACACCTGTTTTAGGACACAATTAAGTAGTAATAGTGATTTTATAGTGAAAATATACGTACATAATTTTACAAGATATTTATAAGGTCAAAGTGGCAAACTCAGGAAGACAAGACAGCCTTGGCGGGGTCCGGTTATCTTTTTTGCTGTTGAAAATTGGTTTTTATGGTATAATGATAACGGCATAAAAAATAAAACCTACCAAAGAAAGCGAGCGTAATTTATGACGAAATTGCCTGAGAATGTAAAAACGTTGGAGATGATGGCGGTCGTTAAGGAAAGACCCGAACGCGGGTTCAATTTCCGAAAAAAAACGATCACGACGGAGCTGGCTCCGAATGAAGTTTTGATCAAAGTGATGACCGCATCTTTTTGCGGCACCGATTATCACATCTATTCCTGGGATGCTTGGTCTCAAAATCGCATCAAAAATCTGCCCCTGACGGTCGGCCATGAGTTTAGCGGCAACATCATCAAGATCGGGTCCAAGGTCACCAAAGTGAAAGTCGGGGACTTGGTCAGCGCCGAGACCCACATCATCTGCGGAAAATGCGAATTCTGTCTCCGGGGCGAAGGTCACATTTGTGAAAACGCCAAAGTCATCGGCGTTGACACCGACGGCTGTTTTGCCAGTTATGTGAAGATCCCGGAAGCCAACTGCTTCGTGAACAATCCCAAAATCAACCCCTTGCATCTTTCGATTCAGGAACCGCTCGGAAATGCGGTTCATACCATCACTCATTTTGATATCAAAAATAAATCCGTGGTCATCTTGGGATGCGGACCGATCGGCCTTTTAGCCGTCGACGTTGCCAGAGCCTACGGAGCCAAAAAGGTCATTGCCATCGAAGTCAAAGAATATCGCCGCAATCTGGCCAAAGCCATCGGCGCGGATGTCGTCATCGATCCGTTAGCCGAGAATGTGGTGGCTAGAGTTTTGGCGGAAACCAACGGCCGGGGAGCGGACGTGGTTGGGGAATTCAGCGGAAACAAACAAGCCATCGAACAGGCTTTCAATTACGTCAAAGCCGGCGGCGGCATGGCCATGCTGGGGATCCCTTCCCAAAAAATCGAATTGGACTTTGCCACCCAAGTGGTGTTCAAAGGCTTGAATATCTACGGCGTTACCGGCCGAAGGATCTATGATACCTGGTATCAGGTCAAAGAATTGGTGGAGAGCGGAAAACTGCACCTTGATCAGATCATTACCCATCAATTCCCGCTTCGCGACATCACCAAAGCCGCGGAGATCATGGGAAGCGGCAACAGCGGAAAAATCGTTTTGATACCGGAGGACGGAGTCGATGAGTAAATTAACTTATTTTGATGAAAAAATCGCCCAACTGAAAAAGGACGGCACTTACCGGACCTTGCCGGTCAATTTTGGACCATGCACGAATGTTATTGATCTGAATCATCGCCGAGTCGTCAACCTTTCCAGTAACAACTATCTCGGATTGGCCAACCACCCGCGGCTCATTGAAGCCGGAAAACGGGCTTTGGACAAATACGGCGTGGGGGCGGGCAGTGTCCGGACCATTGTTGGAAACCAGGACTTGCTTGAGGAACTGGAAGAACTCTTGGCAAAATTCAAGGGCGAAGAAGCGGTTACCTGCTTCCAATCCGGTTTTACATGCAACATGGGGACCATTTCCGCGATCACCGACGCGGGCGACCTCATCATCAGCGACGAGAAGAACCATGCTTCGATCATTGACGGGATCCGGCTTTCGAAAGCCGAAAGAACCGTTTATCGCCATAGCGACATGGATCATCTGGAAACCATTCTGAAAGAAAAACGCTCTTTCTACCGAAACGTGCTGATCATCACCGACGGCGTCTTTTCGATGGACGGCGATCTGGCCAAACTTTATGACATTGTGAAACTGGCCAAGAAATATGACTGTCTAACTTATGTTGACGACGCCCATGGCAGCGGGGTCCTCGGACGCAGCGGCCGCGGAACGGTGGATCATTTCCATCTGAACGGCGAAGTCGATTTCATCGTTGGGACCTTAAGCAAAGCCATCGGCGTCGTGGGGGGTTATGTGGCTTCCAAAAAAGTGGTCAAAGAATGGCTTTTGCACCGGGCCCGGCCGCTTTTGTTTTCCACGGCCTTGCCGCCGGTGGCCATCGCCGCGACCATTGAATCGGTTAAGATGCTGATGGAAAGCGAAGAATATACCAAGAAACTTTGGGAAAACGCGCTGTACTTCAAAAAAGCCCTGAAGGAACTGGGATTTAATACCGGACACAGCGAAACGCCGATCACTCCGGTCATGATCGGAAATGAAGCCAAAACGATGGAATTTTCCGCGGCTTTGCTTTCGGAAGGCGTCTTTGTTTCCGGGATCGTTTTTCCGACCGTTCCGGCCGGACAGGGACGGCTGCGGGTCATGATCAGCGCCAGCCACACGCAAGACGATCTTGACTTTGCCATCGCGGCTTTCGAGAAAGTCGGAAGATACATGAAGATCATTCTCGGGGACTGACGCGTGAAGTTTAAGAAACAAATGATCGTCGCCCATCGGGGCGCTTCGGGATTGGTTCCGTTCGAAAACACCATTGCGGCTTTTGAAAAGGCCATCGAAGTGGGGGCGGACTGCATCGAATTAGATGTTCACCAAACCCTGGACGGAGAACTGATCGTGCTGCATGATGACAAATTCCACGGCATCGAAGTCGGATTGCTGACTTACGCGGAGATCTCGGGGCTGAGCCTGGCCAAAGGATTTCAAATTCCGCTCCTTTCGGAAGCCTTGGCCGTCATCAAAGGAAAGATTTTGGTTGACGTGGAGATCAAAGAAGAAGGCTATGAAACCAAGATCATTGATGCGATTCACCAGTGCCTTTCCGATGAGGAGTTTTACATCCGCTCTTTCAAAGACCGGTCTTTGCTCAAGGTCAAGAAGTATGACCCCAAGACCACGACGGCTTTGCTTTTGGGGCTGGAGTTTCCGAAGCATGTCATTTGGACGCGGTTTACCGAACTATTTCCCGGCTTCCGGCTTTGGAAATGCCGGGCGGATTATGTTTCGCCTTATTGGAAACTGGTGAGACTAGGTTACATTAAGCGCATGAAACTGATCGGAAAACCGGTTTCGGTCTGGACGGTCAATGATGAACCGTTGATCCGCCGATTCCTGAAAGAAGGAGCCGGTTCGATCGTGACCAATTATCCGGATCTAGCCCTTAAAATACGAGATGAGATGAAAGGCTCTGTTAAATAACTGGGGGTT
>DDXT01000048.1 GCA_002347755.1 Caryophanales bacterium UBA2253 | reverse complement strand
GCCGATGATCCCGATGCTGCCGGCGAAGGCAGTCAGGATCGTTCGCGCCTTCTTGGTGATCAAATTACCCAAGCTCAAAGACAAAGCGGTCAGAAAGGACATTGATGTCTTTTCTTTCCGAACTTTCTTGGCTGGTTTCTCCACTTTTTTCGGTTCGGAAACATATGGGTTGCTGTCATCCATGATCAAACCGTCCAAAAGTTTGATGACCCGGGTCGAATACAAAGCCGAGATGGTCGGATTGTGGGTGACCATGATGATCAGCCGTTCTTTGGAGATCGACTGCAAAATGTCCATGATCTGATAACTGGTCGTGGAATCCAGAGCTCCGGTCGGTTCATCCGCGAGCAATACATCCGGGTTGTTGACCAAAGCGCGGGCAATGGCGACTCTTTGCATCTGCCCGCCGGACAGCTGATTCGGCTTTTTGGAAACCTGATCGGCCAAACCGACATCGGTCAAGGCTTTCAAAGCCCGGGCTTTGCGTTCGGTTTTCGAAATTCCCGATAAAGTCAGCGCCAGTTCCACGTTTTTTAAAACCGAAATGTGGGTTATCAAATTGTAGGTTTGAAAAACGAACCCGATGGAAAAGTTACGGTAACTGTCCCATTCGGAATCGGTAAAGTCTTTGGTAGATTTGTTGTTGACGAACATATCCCCGGAAGTGTAGCGGTCCAACCCGCCGATGATGTTGAGGAGGGTGGTTTTTCCGCACCCCGACGGTCCAAGGACCGAAACAAATTCGTTTTTCCGAAATTCGACGCTGATCCCTTTCAAAGCCTTGACGGTATTTTCTCCGGTCAGATAATTTTTGGTGACATTGACAAGTTTTAACATGCTTATTCTCCTAAAGGTTTAATGTTTATATTATATACCAATTTCCGATTTTATTTACGAAAAATGCAAAAAAAAATGACAGGCAGCAGTTGCCTGTCATTTATGGCTTAATACATTCCTTGCGGAACCGGCGGTTCTTTTTCTTCTTTGATGTCCACGACCGCCACTTCGGTGGTGATGAACAAAGCGGAGATCGAAGCCGCATTCAGAAGGGCGGTCCGAGCCACTTTGGTCGGATCAACGATTCCGGCTTTAAACATGTCCACCCAAACCCCAAGTTTCGCGTCAAACCCAAAATTAGGTTTCGATTGTTTTTGCTTTTCAACGATCTCGCTGGCGTCATACCCCGCATTTTCGGCGATCTGATAGATCGGAGCGAACAAACTTTCCATGACGACGTTGATTCCTTTTTGGACATCAACGATCTCGGATTTCAGTTTTGGTTTCAGTTCTTTGTAAACTTCCACGAAAGCGGCGCCGCCGCCGACGATGATGCCTTCTTCGATTGCGGCTTTCGTCGCATTCAAGGCATCTTCAATGCGAAGTTTCTTGTCTTTCATTTCGGTTTCGGTCATGGCGCCGACTTTCACGACGGCGACCCCGTTGGTCAGCTTGCCCAAACGTTCACCGAAACGCTTCTTGTCATAATCGCCGGTGGCTGTCGCCGCATGATGGCGGATTTCTTCGATCCGGGCCTTGATGACGGATGGATCGCCGGAGCCGTCAATGATGGTGGTATTGTCTTTGGTAATCGTGATTTTCTTCGCGGTTCCCAGATCGTCGATGGTCAAATCTTTGAGTTCCATGTTCAGATCTTTATCGAAGAATTTCGCGCCGGTCATGATGGCGATGTCGCTGAGCATGTCTTTCTGGTTATCGCCGAAGCCCGGGGCTTTGGTGGCAACCACATTGAAAGTGCCGCGCAGTTTGTTGACGATCAAGGTGCTGACGACTTCGTTTTCGAGGTCATCCGCGATGATCAAAAGCGGTTTGTTGGCCTGAACGACTTGTTCCAAAACCGGAAGCACATCCTTGATGGATGATAATTTTTGATTGGTGACCATTACATAAGTATTTTCCAACATGATCTCCATTTTGTCACGGTTCGAAACCATGTACGGAGAAACATAGCCTTTGTCATACTGAAGGCCTTCCACGACTTCCAAATAAGTGTCGAAGCCTTTGGATTCATCAACGCTGATGACGCCGGCGGTTCCGACTTTGGCCATTGCTTCGGCGATGATCTGGCCGATTTCGCTGCTGGAGGAGGAGATGGTCGCCACGCTGGCGATGTCCTCGTTCGTGGTGATCTTGCGGGTCTTTTCCAACAATTTTTGGGCTACTTGAGTCGCAGCCATTTCAATGCCTTCGCGCATGAACACCGGGTTAGCGCCGTTTTCGATGGCGGCGATTCCTTTGTGAATCATCGAGTGGGCCAAAACCGCCGCGGTGGTGGTTCCGTCGCCGGCCACGTCATTGGTTTTGTTGGCGACTTCGTAAATCAGTTTGGCACCCATGTTTTCAAACTTGTCCGGAAGTTCAATCTCGCGGGCGATGGTAACGCCGTCATTGGTGATCAAAGGCGAGCCATAGCTTTTTTCAAGCACCACATTGCGGCCTTTCGGTCCCAAAGTGATCTTGACCGTATCGGCCAGAGTATCCACTCCGCGCAAAATCGCGGTGCGGGCGTCTTTGGAAAACTTTAATTCTTTGCTCATTTTTAGTACCTTTTATTTGACGATCGCGAGAATGTCTTTTTCCGCGATGATCAAATACTCCTCTTCTTCAAATTTGAATTCCGTCGCCGAGTAACGCTTGTAAACGACTTTGTCACCGACTTTAACCGTTGGGGCCATTATCTTGCCATCAACGAGGGCGCCCTCGCCGACCGCCGCGACTTCCGCGAAACTTGGTTGTTCCTTCACATCACCGGTCAGGATGATGCCGCTGGCGGTCTTCTTCTCGACTTTTTCTTTCTTCAATACAACGTTGTCATGCAATGGTTTTAACATCAAATTTCCTCCTTATTCGATATTGATATACTTTTTGGATTCCGCTTCAGGTTCAGTTTCCTTTGGAACGATGACGGTCAGAATGCCATCTTTGAAATTAGCGGTGATGCTTTCCTTCTTGATGTCGCCAACATAGAAACGGCGCGAGCAGCTTCCGTAGTTGCGTTCACGGCGAAGGTAATTTCCCTTTTGGTCCTTTTCCTCATTTTCCTGATTCTTCTCAGCTTCAATGTTCAAATAGCCATTTTCCAGACTGATCTTTATTTCTTCTTTGGAAAAGCCCGGCACATCAATGTCCAACCGGTAGTCCTTTTCCTCTTCAAGAATGTCGGTCTTCATGGCACCGAAAACATCCGCGCGGAATGGGGATTTGAACCAATCGTCAAAAACATCACCCGAAAATCCCAGATGGTAATTCCCATCGTTTTTCCTGATCAAATAATTTCTCATAATTTTTCCTCCTATTTAATAATATTTATCTCATGGCACCAGTTACTTCCCAGTGCCAATGATATTATAGCACATCAATTAGCACTGTCAACCGTTATTTGCTAATTTTTGCAATTTGTATGACACGGTGTCATAAAATCCCAACCGCGATCAAGGAACAGGAATGAAAAATCACTTGAATTAAGATTTGGTTTATGTTACAATAGCTACCGTAACCCATGCGGCTATGGCGGAACTGGTAGACGCGCTATCTTGAGGGGGTAGTGTCGAAAGATATGTGGATTCGAATTCCACTAGCCGCACCAGCTTAAAATTACGGGATCGCTTAAACGGCGGTTCTTTTTTTTGTTTTGCAAAGGCTTTTCTTCCTCTTGATGGTCTTTTTGTCCCTAATCATATTATACGCTTTTTCTTCCAAAATTCCAAGCGTGCTCTTAAGAACAAAAGGGCCGCTTGGAAGCAACCTGGTTGTTTTAAGCTTTTTTTGTCAGAGTGACGATGGCCAAATCGCCGATCTTGCAATTGATTTCCCCTTTTCGGTATTCAACTTCAACATCGTAATATTCGCCACCGATCATTAAAGACCAATTCAGCGAGAAATGACTGGATTCATTGGCGAACACGATGTTTTCGAGTTCTTCCGCCGGGAAAGTTTGGTTCTTGGCCATGGAAAGATAATCCTCAACCGAGTAATCCATGGCAACATAGGCATCAAGACCGTAAACCGTGTAATCGCTGCTTCCCGGATCGTCATAGAACAAAACCGAGGTTCCGTCAAAATAATAGTGATCATCAACGGTTTGGTTTCCCTGATCGTCCGTCCCATAAGAATAGACATCCGCCGTCCGCGCCGAAACGGTGGCGCTGATGGAATAAGGAAGGGCGATCAGATCCATGGCAACCGTGCCTTCAATCTCGTCCCAGTTTTCCAATTTTTCCACCAGGAACTGAAAAGCCTCCGCGGTCGATTGCACTCCCGCGATCTCGGGATCCGGTTTGGTGTCAAAACTGTCAATGAATTCGCTGCATCCAACCAGCTCAAAAGCCAGCAACATAACCAAAGTTACAACCAATAACTTTTTAATCTTCTTCAATTTTTAAGTAACCTCCAAAAACAATTGATACCATTATAACACTTCAAAAGTCATTTTTGACCAGCAAAATGAAAAGAATTTTTTAAAACCCCAAGAAATCCGGGATTTTTAAAGATTCACGATCTTAAATAAAATGGGCTTAACAAAAGCGCTTCTTCGTGATATAATTGGTTCAGAAGGCACAATATGCTTCCCAGAGGAGGTCAACATGAAGATTTTTGTAGACACAGCCAATGTTGAAGAGATCCGTCAGGCATGGGAACTTGGGATCATCGACGGAGTCACCACCAACCCGAGTCTGATTCTGAAGAGCGGTCGCAACCTGATTGAAACGCTGAAAGAAATCAGCGGCATCGTTGATGACTGCATTTCCGGCGAAGTCATCAGTTTGGACAGTTCGGGCATGGTCAAGGAGGCCCGCGAGCTGATGAAGATCAGCGATAAAATCGTCATTAAAGTCCCGATGACCAAAGAAGGCCTCAAAGCCGTCAAGGTCCTGTCCGGAGAAAACATCCGGGCCAACGTCACCTTGGTCTTCAGCGCCAATCAAGCCCTTCTGGCTGCCAAAGCCGGAGCCACCTATGTTTCGCCTTTTTTGGGGCGACTTGATGACATCGGTCAGGATAGCATGATCCTCATTTCGGACATCAAACAGATCTATAACAATTATGGATTCAAAACCCAGATCATTTGCGCCAGCATTCGATCGCCTTTGCACGTGGTGAAATGTGCCAAGGCCGGAGCCGACATTGCCACGATCCCGTTCAAGATCATCATGGACATGTTCAACCATCCGCTCACGGATTCCGGCATCGACAAATTCCTTCAGGATTACGAAAAATCAAAGAAATAACCATTTGAGTCGCTGAGGGCGACTCTTTTTTTGAAATTTCTTGGTAACTTAACATGATTAATAATAATATTAACATATTTAATAGAAATATTAATATTTTTAATTGACATTATAATTTTGATGATATATAATAAACCATGTTTGAAATCATCAGCATGAAAGGACCTTCCTTCAATGAAACAACTTCTCTTTAAAAGGAAATTTCGGTTCTTGCTTTATTTTGTGGCTTGCTTCTTCCCGGTCGCCAGCGACTTGCTCAGAACCTATATTTTCGCCGAATTGTTCGGCGCCATCGCCGACGGAAACCAGGATTATTTCATCTTAGCCGTGATCATGGCCAGGGCGTACGTCATCGTCGCTTTCTTGATTTACATTTCTTCCAGACTGCTAAGGATCAGTTACATGCGCGATACCATCCTCGATGTTCGGATCGCCGCTTTCGAAAAAATCATGAACACCTCTTACCAGCGTTTCAGCAGCAAGTCCAAGGACGTCTATGTTTCCAACCTCATCAATGACGTCACCAACTTTGAGACCAACTTCTTCATCAATCTGCTGAACATCATTTACCGGGCCGGGATGTATCTGGTCTCTTTGGCCATCATCACCGTCATCGATTACAAACTCGGTTTGGCTCTGATGCTGTTTTCAGTCATCATTTTCTTCATCTCCCGGACTTTCGAAAAGAAAACCGCCGTGCTTCAGAAAAAAGTATCCTCCGAAAACGAGAATTTCACCGTCAACACCGCCAATACCTTTAACGGATTGGAGATTCTGAAACTCAACAACATCGAAGAGAAATTCAAGATCAAGAGTTTCGAAGCCATCAATAAAGTCGAGACCGGAAAATTCCGGTTCCGCTTCTTCTCCGAAGGCCAGCGGACGCTGACCCAGGCCCTCGCCGGCACCAGCACCCTGTTTACTTTGGTATATCTTCTGTTTCAGCTGCGTAACGGCATGTCTTACACCGACATGATGCTTTTGGTCATGCTCGCGGGAAACGTGGTCTTTGCCCTTCCGGACATCTTCCCGCGCGTGAACGTCGTCAAATCTTCCATGGAGATCTACAACAAGATCACCGTTTTGGAAGAAGAAACCCCTGTCAACAACAAACACAATGTCTTTGCTTTTTCAGACAAGATCGAAGTCTCCGATTTGACTTTTGGTTATGACACCAAAGAGATCTTCAAAAATGCCTCTTTCACCATTGAAAAAGGCAAGAAATATCTGATCAAAGGCCCAAGCGGCATCGGAAAATCCACGCTGATCAAACTGCTGTCGATGACTTATGAAGATTATTCCGGAAACATCGCCGTTGACGGCGTCGATCTCAAGACCATTCAGGATAAATCCTTCACCAATAAAGTTGCTTACATCTATCAGGAAGTCTTCCTCTTTGAAGACACCATCAAAAACAACATCACTTTATTCAAGGAACTTGATCAGAAAACCATCAATGAAGCCATTTCCAAATCCGGTTTGACCGAATTCATGAAGAACAAGGAAAAAGGTTTGGATGAACTAGTCAGCGAAAACGGCAAGAACCTTTCCGGCGGCGAACGCCAGCGGTTATCAATAGCCAGAGCCATCGCCAAGAAAGCCGAGATCCTCTTCATCGATGAAGGCACTTCCGCCGTCAACGAAGACCTCGGAAAAGAGATCGAACAAACGTTCCTGAATCTGGACAACACCGTCGTTTCGATCAGCCACCGTTATTATCCGGGGGTCACCGATCATTATGACTACGTTTTGGAAATCAAAGAAGGCAAAGTAAACACCTATACCGGAAAAGAATACTTTGCGGAGGAGACCCGCTATGCTTAAAACGATTCGCGCTTTTCTTCCTCAGCTTTTGCTCTTGGCCATCTGTGCCGCCGTCAGCGCCACCGCGGACATCTTCATTGCTTTAAAAATGCGGGACATGATCGACCTGACCCAAAGCGGCCAATACGGCGACATCGACCAAATGATTTTGTTGGCATCCGCTTTCATGGTCGTTTATGCCATCGGGATCTTCACTTTCACTTATTTCAAAGCCTTGTTTCTTAAAAAAGCCCTGACCAAGATGAAAAACCAATATGTCCGCCGGGTCTTCAAAAAGAACATCAATGAGTTTCAGCAGGACAACAATTCCACTTATCTTTCTTCGCTGACCAACGACTACGACCAAATTGAGCTCAATTTGCTCGAACCGATCGTCGATCTGATCTTCGGCTTGGTCAACTTGGCGGCCGGGATCCTGCTTTTCCTGATCGTCGATTACCGGATCCTGCTGATTACCTTCGGTCTCATGGTCCTTAACCTGATCATCTCCGGCCTATCTTCCAAACCGCTCAACAAGCACAACAAAGAACGCAGCCAGCTGTTCGGAGACTATACCGGTTACATCAAAGAAGTCCTTTCCGCCTTTCACATCATCAAGACCAACAATCTGGAAGACAAGATTCGCAAAGACTTCCATGACAAGAGCGAAAAGATCCAGCACAAAGGTTTCATCATCGACCGGGTCAAAAGCTACTTCTTCGCCTTGCAAAACTCCAGTTTCACGATGGTCTTCTTCGGTTTGATCGCCATCATCGGTTTCATGGCCTTAAAGGACCAAATCACCGTCGGCGCCGTGGTCCTGATCATCCAATCCGCCGAAAAAATCATTTGGCCGATCGCCAGTTTCTCCGAAGCCCTGCCGAAAATCTTTTCGGTCAAGGCCATCTTCAAACGCATCGACGAAACTCTCAAGAATAAAACCGATTACCAGGAAACCCTGGATTTCTCTGGTTTTAAGTCCGCCATCCAGATCCGCAACCTGAGCTTTGCTTATGAGGACAGTCTGGTCTTGGAAGACGTCAACGTTGAATTCAAAAAGGGCCATAAATACCTGATCGTCGGTCCTTCCGGAGGCGGCAAGTCCACCATCCTGAAATTACTGAGGAAATACTTCAACCCGGGATCCGGCGAGATCCTGATTGACGGAATCCCGCTCAAAGACGTCAAAAAGGAGCAATATTTCGCTCACATTGCGAATATCGAACAGAACGTCTTCTTATTCGAGGATACCGTCAAAAACAACCTGACGCTATATAAGGACTATTCCGACGAAGAAATTGATGACGCCGTGCGGCGAGCCGGACTTTCCGACTTCGTGGCCAACCTGCCCGACGGTCTGGATTCCATGATTTATGACAACGGCAAGAACATCAGCGGCGGCGAACGCAGCCGTTTGGCCATTGCCCGGGGCCTCATCAACAAATCAGACATCATCTTCCTGGATGAAGCCTTCGCCAACCTGGACGCTGAAAAAGCCAAAGCCATCGAAAAGAGTCTGTTGGACCTTAAAGGCGTCACCATCATCAACGTCAGCCATGTGGTCTTCAAAGACCACCAACAAATGTATGATGACGTTTTGGTTGTCAAAAACAAAAACGCCACCAGCCTGGAAATGAAAAGCGCCTAACTTCGGTTAGGCCTTTTTTAACGAAAGAAAGACCGATGGTCCGCCTTGGGACATCGGTCTTTTCTAATGTTTGATCAATGAAATGGTTATTCCGTCAAAGTGGCATACATGAAGAATTTGTAGCCCAGCGGCGAGGTGAAGAATCCCTGAAGTTTCGGGCTGATCATGTACAAGTCGGTATTGTAATAAATCGGGCAAATCGCTCCGGTTTCCATCAGTTGGTTCTCGGCTTCGTGCATCAGCGCGAACCGGGCTTCTTGATCGGATGAGGTCTTGACTTGATTGATGATCACATCATAAGTCTCGGCCCAAGTCTGATCATGATTCGCGCCGTAAATGGCCACGGTGGCATGGCTGTCTTTTCCAAACTGGGCATCATTGTTCCCGCTGGTCGTCAGCCACATATCCAAAAAGGAGATCGGGTCATTGAAATCCGCGACCCAGCTGTTTCTGGCCGCCACGTAGTCGCCGTTCTTCCGGGTATTGAGGAAGGTATTCCATTCCTGGTTGACCGGAGTCATGGTGATCCCGTAATCCGCCCAGACCTGTTGCAAATAAGCTGCAATGGCCGCATGGTTGGTGCTGGTATTGTATAAGTAATCGAAGGACGGGAAATTGGTAAACTTGTGCGTGGTCTCATTGTAAGCATAGCCGGCGTCTTTCAGAATCTGCACGGCTTCGGCGCAGTTGGCCGCGTAATCAGCCGCTGCGACTTTGCAATAACCGCTGCCGTCGCCAAGCGGTCCGTTCTTTTCCACGAAGGGGGTCAGGCCGTCCGGTTCGGTCAAGCCGATCGGAACGTAGGAGTTGGCCGGTTGTTGGCCGGCTTGAGCGACGCTCACGCAAATGTAATTGCGGTCCAAAAGCAGCCCCAGGGCTTTGCGCACGCTGGCTTTGGTCAATTCATCGGTAACGATGCTTTCAAACATGGTATTGTCCGCAATGTTGAAGTTCAGGTAATAAGTACCGAGCTGCCCGGCAATGACGAACTCGTCCGGGTAATTGGTTTTCAGAGCCGCAATCTCGCCGTTCGGAACGGTATCGATCAGTTTGAAAGTCCCGTTCTTGTAATTGGCCAAGATGGCGGTATCGTCATCAGACAAAGCAAACTCGATTTTTTCGATGCTGACGGCTTCGGCGTTATGAAAATAAGGGTTCTTTTCCATGACGATCTTGCTGTCAGTAATCCAGGAGGTCATTCGGAAGGGACCGGTGCCGATGTAGCTGGCAACTTCGGTTGCCCAGCCTTCGGAGTCGGCTTCCACGATGGAACGCTTCACCGGCATGTAAGTCGGGAAGGCGCATAATTCAAAGAAATAAGAAACGGCATTTTTCAAAACGACGGTCAAAGTCTTTCCGTCCGCCGAAGCCGTAACGTTAAGCGCCGCTAAGCCCTCAACATCGGCTCCACCAAAACCGTCGATGACGTCAAACATGTAGCTGTAATCAGCCAACAATTCCGTTGAGGCCGCGCGCTTCCAAGCGTATTCGAAATCCTTGGCATCAAGCGCGGTCCCGTCGGACCATTTTAAATCGTCCTTCAGTGTGAACAGGTATTGAACTTTTCCGCCATCCAAAATGGTCGGAGTAGGCATAACAGTTGCACAGTCGGGCGTGAGTACTAAAGCGCCGTCTTCATCCTCTTGATAGCCTATGAGGCCGGAGAAAGCGTGGATGATCATGGTTGCTCCATCGACGGCCTTGTTTAAAGCCGGGTCAATCGTATCAGGGTTAGGTCCAACACAAACTACCAGTTTACCTTTATCTTGACCGCAAGCAGCCAAAGCAAATAAGCAAAACAGAAGCCGGACAGAAACACCCGTTCTTTTGAGAACATGTTTCATTTTGTTTCTCTCCTTTCAAAGAAAGTGATATATAAACCCTGCGCTCCTATTACGCGTCGATAATTGCGCTAAGTTTATCGAAATTCAGGCGTTCTAGCATCGATAAACCAGCTATCGATGTTCTTACGCCCAAATGGAACCGCCACGGATGGCATTATCATTGGTGAAGTCGGTCACCGTCTGCGTGTCTGCGGATTCCGACGATGGTCGGTTCGCGGAATCGGGAGGAAGCATCAGTTTCATAAAAAGCTCCTTTGGCCTTAAACCCTAAAAATTCGTTGTTTAAGAGGTTTCTCTTTTATTGATATTAATAAATAAATGGTTTTACCTTAATGCGAATTGGCGAAGGGGTTTTATTGGTTTAATCTTTAGAAGCCCAAAAGAAAAAAGACCGAAATCTTTTTTGAGATTTCAGTCTTTCTTTTTAAACGTTCTATAAGTTATTCTGCGGGTTCTTCCGCGATGGTGCAATACATGAAGAACTTATAGCCAAGCGGTGAAGCGAAGAATCCTTCCAGAGACGGATCGATCATGTACAAATCAGTGTAGTAGTACAATGGGCAGATCGCTCCGGTTTCCATCAACAGGGTTTCCGCCGCATGCATGTTCGCAAAACGAACGGTCTGATCAGAGGAAGTCTTGACGGTGTTGATCAAAACATCGTAAGTCTCCGCCCATGTCTTGTCATGAGTTGATCCGTAAATGGCAACGGCTGCATGGCCTTGAGGGCCCGCAGTGACTTTGTCGGAGTCAATTCCGAATTGCGCGTCATTGTTGCCGCTGGTAGTCAGCCACATATCCAAGAAGGAGATCGGGTCATTGTAGTCGCCTAACCAACCGTTACGAGCAACGCTGTAATCGCCGTTCTTACGGGTGTTAAGGAAAGTATTCCATTCCTGGTTGATCGGAGTCATGTTGATTCCGAAGGCTCCCCAAGCTTCTTGCAAATAAGCCGCAATGGCTTGATGGCCGCTGCCGGTGTTATACAAATAGTCGAAAGACGGGAAGTCAGTGAACTTGTCAGTGGTTTCGTTATAAGTATAGCCGGCATCTTTCAGGATTTGAACGGCTTCGGCGCAGTTGGAAGCGAAGTCGGCGGCAGCTACGGAATAATATCCGGCGCCATCGCCGTTCGGACCGTTCTTGTCAACAAACGGGGTGAGTCCGTCTGGTTCAGTCAGTCCGATCGGGACAAAACTGTTCGCCGGTTGTTGTCCGGCTTGACCGATGCTGACGCAAATGTAATTGCGGTCAAGCATCAAACTTAAAGCTTTACGAACTTCAGCTTTGGTAGCTTCATCGGTAACGATGTCCCCAAACAAAGTGTCGTCATTAACGTTGAAGATAATGTAATAAGTTCCAAGTTGTCCGGCGATGATCAATTCATCGGGGTATTGCACCTTAAGAGCGGCAATTTCCTGGTTAGGAACGGAATCAATCAGTTTGTAAGTTCCGTTTTTGTAGTTGGCAAGAATGGCGGTATCATCATCAGACAATGCAAATTCGATCGAATTAAGGGTGATGTCATCCGCGCCATGATAGAATTTGTTCTTTTCATAAATAATCTTGCTATTTTCTACCCATTTTGTCATCTTGTAAGCGCCATTTCCAACATAGGTAGACGCCTTGGTTGCCCATCCTTCAGGATCGGCTTCAACGATTGATTGCTTAACCGGCATGTAAGTCGGGAATGCGCACAATTCAAACCAGTATGGAACCGCGTTGTTTAATACAACGGTCAATGTTTTTCCATCGGCCGATGCGTTTACGTTCAGCGGTGCCAAACCGTCAGCATCATCAGCGCCGCCAAAGCCATCGATGACATCGAACATGTAACTGTAGTCAGCGGCCAAAGTGGCTGAAGCGGCCCGCTTCCAAGCATATTCGAAGTCCGCAGCTGTGAGGGCAGTTCCGTCGGACCATTTCAGATCATCCTTTAGAGTGAATACATATTGAACCTTTCCGCCCGCCAAAGTTGTCGGGGTCGGCAACGTTGTTGCGCAGTCTGGTACAAGCACTAAAGCGCCATCTTCATCTTGTTGATAACCAACGAGGCCTGAAAAGGCATGAATGATTAATGTTGCTCCGTCAACTGCGCTGTTCAATGCTGGGTCAATCGTATCTGGATTTGGGCCAACACAAACTACCAGTTCCGCTTTGAACTGACCGCAGGCAGCCAATCCGACGAGACTGAGCATAAGCAGGACAGAAACAACGGCTTTTTTAAAGACTTGTTTCATTTTGTTTTTCTCCTTTCAAAGAAAAGTTGTATATAAACTCGCGCTTATTACGCATTAAGTTTATCAAAGTATTCAGCGAACGTCAAGAATTAATTTTTTTGGGCCTTCTCTTGATCTTCGCTTTTTAGGTGAACATGGAGGCAAGCCACGAAATGGTTAGGCAATATTTCCTCCAAAGGCGGGGTAGTGAGGGCGCATTCCGCGGTGGCTCTTGGACATCGGGTCCGGAATGCACACCCGGACGGAACTCGAAGCGGACTAGGCACGTCCCCTTCCAAAATGATCCGTTTTAGCGCTCGCGCTTTAATCGGATCCGCAACCGGCACGGCTGACAGCAAGGATTCGCTGTAAGGGTGCAAAGGATTACCGGTAACTTCCATGGCATCAGCGATCTCGACGATCTTTCCCAGGTACATGACCGCGATGCGGTTGGAAATGTGTTCCACAATGTGGATGTCATGGGCAATGAACAAATAAGTCAGTCCGAATTTCTTTTGAAGATCTTCGAACATATTGATGATCTGAGCTTGAATGGAAACGTCCAAAGCGGATACCGGTTCATCGCAGACGATGAAATCCGGGTCAACCGCCAAAGCGCGGGCGATGCCGATTCTTTGACGCTGGCCGCCGCTGAACTCATGGACGTAACGGCTCGAATGTTCGCTGGACAGTCCCACGATGCTCATCAGTTCATGGATCTTATTTTTTCGTTCTTCATAATCCTTGTACAGATGATGAACATCCAGCGGTTCGCCGATGATGTCGCCGACGGTCATCCGCGGATTCAGGGATGAATACGGATCCTGGAAAACCATGGCCGATTTCTGGCGCATTCGGGTAATGCTTTCTTTGGAATCGATTTTCTCGCCCCGGAAGTAAACTTCTCCTCCGGTCGGTTTGTACAGATGGAGGATCGACCGGCCGACGGTGGTTTTACCGCAGCCGCTTTCGCCGACCAGTCCGAGCGTTTCTCCGCGTTTGATCTTGAAAGAAACATCATCGACGGCTTTCAAATCCGTGTTCTTTAAAAAACTGGTCGAGATGGAGAAATATTGTTTGAGGTTTCGGACTTCCAACAGGCTGTCCGGATCCAAAGCCGGCGGCTGTTCCGCCGCTACTTGTTCAGCTTGATTTTGGTTAAGAATTTCTTCAGGCATTGACGGTCACCTCCTCTTTCGGTGGTTCCGGTTCTTCCGGAACCAAAGTGACCCGGCCATCTTCTACGGCCTTTTTGAGATTCATCCAGCAGGAGGCGAAATGACCGTCTTCCACTTCGATCTCGTCCATTTTGCGAGTCAGGCACACTTTCATGGCATGATCGCAGCGCGGGCAGAAAGCACAGCCTTGCGGCATGTTAAGCAGATCGACCGGCGTTCCCGCGATCGGGATCAGCCGTTCTTTTTTGGCAATCGCGCTTGGGATGGATCGCATCAAACCCTTGGTATATTCATGTTTCGGATTATAGAAGATTTGATCCGCCGTGCCTTTTTCCGCGATCCGGCCGCCGTACATGACCATGATGCGGTCGCACATTCCGGCCACGACTCCCAAGTCATGGGTGATCAGGATGGTTGCCATCCCCAGTTGTTTTTGCAAGTCTTTGATGATTTCCAATATTTGCGCCTGAATGGTGACATCCAGAGCAGTCGTCGGTTCATCGGCGATCAGAATGTCCGGTTCACAGGCCAGAGCCATGGCGATCATGACCCGTTGCCGCATGCCGCCGGATAATTCATGGGGATATTGGGTCAGCCGTTTCGCCGGATCATTGACGCCGACCATGGTCAGCATTTCCAAGGCCCGGGCTTGGGCTTCTTCTTTGTTGCGTTTGGTATGAAGCAAGATGCCTTCTGCCAATTGATTTCCGACCGTGTAGACCGGATTTAAGCTGGTCATCGGATCCTGGAAGATCATGCTGATCTTGTTCCCGCGGATGGTCTGCATGACTTCTTCGCCGGCTCCCACCAATTCTTGGCCGTCAAACTTAATGCTGCCGCTGACAATGCGCCCCGGGTTGGTCAGAATCTGCATGACGGAATAAACGGTGACGCTTTTCCCGCTGCCGGACTCGCCAACAATGCCCAGGACTTCGCCTTTATCGAGCGAGAATGATACGCCGTCGACAGCTTTCGCTTCGCCGATCGGGGTAAAGAATGAAGTATGTAAATCTTTGACTTCTAATAAACTCATGGTGCCCCCCTAGTTTCTCAGTTTTGGGTCAAACGCATCGCGCAGACCGTCACCAAGCAGGTTCAATGACAAAACTATCAGGCATATGGTAAGCGCCGGTATAACCAGACGGTAAGTATACGAATAGATCCCGGACAAGGCTTCGGAAGCCAGTGATCCCAAACTTGGCATCGGCGTCGAAACGCCGAGTCCCAAGAAACTCAGGAAGCTTTCGGTGAAGATCGCGGACGGGATCTGAAGAGCGGTTGATATGATGATGACGCTGATGCAGTTCGGAAGCAGGTGCTTTCGGATGATCCGCGCCGGTGAAGCCCCGATTGACCGGGCCGCCAACACAAATTCCTGTTTTTTGATGCTCAGGATCTGGCCGCGGATCAGTCGGGCCATTCCGACCCAGTACAGAAGTCCGAAGACAATGAAAATGGATATCATGTTCGTGCCGATGGTTTCGAAGATCCCCCCCAAATTGCTTAGGGTGGTTTTTAAAACCACGGACAAAAGGATGATGACCAACATGTCCGGAAGCGCGTAAATGATGTCCACGACTCGCATCATGATCAAATCCGTCTTTCCGCCCGCGTACCCGGAGATCGATCCATAGAGCATCCCGATCATGAGGACCAGCAGACTGGCAAAGAATCCGACTCCCAGCGAGATCCGGGTTCCGTAAACGACCCGGATGAAATAATCCCGTCCGGCGTCATCGGTTCCGAAGATGTGAGGAAAGACATGACCGCCGGCGGCCCGGACGGCTTGTTCGGTGGTTCCGTATTCAAAAGGCTTCAGATTGGCAAAGGAGCTATCCACCGGTTCCCCCGGCAAGACTCCCAGTTGTTCTCCATAAGAGTAAGGGTAAACCATCGGCACAAAGATGGCCATTAAAGTGATGAGGGCCACGATGGTAAAACAGATCATGGCGATCTTGTTTTTGGAAAGCCGCTTGATTCCGTCTTTGAAGAAAGTGGTGCTTTCCCGCATCATGTCCTGTTGGGCTTTTTCCTCATCTGTCGCGGGCAATAATTTATCGACGTTCAGCTGAAAGCTAAACGGATTTTTTTTTATTTTTTTAACTTCTTTTTCCATGATTGTCACTCCTTAACTAAAGTCAATACGCGGGTCAACAAGTTTGTACAGAATGTCGGTGACCAAAGTCATGATGACGATGGCCGACGCTAAGAAAATCGTTGTCCCCATAATGAGAGTGTAGTCTCGGTTGGTAATGCTGTTGACAAAGGCACGGCCAAGTCCCGGTACGGAGAATATCTTTTCAACTACCAAACTGCCGGTCAGAATGTAGGCGATCATCGGTCCGATGTAAGTCAGAACCGGAATCAAGGCATTCTTTAAGGCATGTTTGAAAATGACTTTATTGCGGCTGACGCCCTTGGCCCTAGCCGTTCGGATGTAGTCCTGTCCCAAAACATCCAACATCGAGGAACGGGTCAGTCTGGTGATGTAAGACATCGGATAGAGACTCAAACAAACGATCGGCAAGATCAGCCCGAAGAACGTGTCCCCTCGGGCCGGGAACAACGGCAGCTTCACGCAAAAGATGATCAGGAAGAATGAGGCAATGATGAAGCCCGGAGTAGCTACAAACGCGGTTGAGGCCACCATGATGGTTTTATCCAAAGGCTTGTTTCTTCTTATTGCGGCAATCGAACCCATGGTGATCCCCAAAGCGATGGCAATGGCGGCCGCAATTCCTCCGACTTTCGCTGAAGTTTTGAACCCGGTTAAGATGATGTCAATGACATATTTTCCTCTTTGTTTCAAAGACGGACCAAAATCAAAATGCAATATATCCTTTAGATATGTCCAATAACGTTCCATAAGCGGTTTATCCAAACCATATTTGGCTTCCAACGCGGCAATGACTTCCGGAGTCGGAGCTTTCTCGCTTAAGAAAGGCCCTCCCGGAATGGCATTCATGACAAAGAAGGTAATGGTTATTACCAAGAATATGGTGACAATTGCCAGCAGCAATCGCTTCACGACATAAAATGCAAATTTCGAATCCATAGGTGCACCTCTTAATATACCCTTTTAGTTATAATAAATTATTTTACCACAATGAAAGCCATTTGTAAAATTATTTCGGCAAAAAACGACGTATAAAACGCTTTCAACAGGCTTTTTTGACTTTTGTGATTTTGAATGGATTGAAAAAGAAAACCAAAGGCTTTTAACCAAAAACCATAAAAATGGGGCTTCTACTAACTTATTATACAATATTTCTGAAAGTAAAGCACGAAAATTTAAAGAAGTTCCGAAGGATCCAGAACTTCTTTATGTTTTGGGTAATAATGTTGTAAAACGCTTTCATGATTTTGAGGGGTATTTTGCTTTAGGAAATTTACAAAAGAAAATTTTCCCTATAAAAGCAAAAAAGAAAATTAAATAATTTTCGTGAGGGCCGTGCCATCAGTTACAACTTCACCTTTTTGATTCTCGCATTTGAATGAAAAATTTATTTTATCTTTTTCATGTTGAATGTCAAGAATGGTTACGGTTGTTGTAATCGTGTCATCCACAAAAACGGGTTTTTTGTAGTTAACCGTTTCAGATACTAAAATCGTTCCTTCACCAGGTAATCTTGTTCCTAAAATGTTTGAAACCATTCCAAGGCAAAAAAGACCGTGGGCAATTTGCCGACCAAAAAAGTTCTTTGCGGCGTAATTTTCATCTGTGTGAATTGGATTCATATCTCCCGATACGTGGGCCATACTCAATATATCCTTACTTGTTACTTTTCTTGAGATACTATTTTCTTGTCCCAAAAAAAACGTATCACATTTATGTCCTCTTTCAGCCAAAATAATCCCTCCTTTTTTGGATCTGTTAAAATTTGAAAAACTTTATTTTTAAAAGATCAATTGATGTTTCCTTTAAACTGGCAGCATCTTTGTTTTTTTGCGGAAAAATTGGGTCTTTTACCGTTTTTGTAACTATTTAATGTGAAAATAAAACAATATTTTTATCTCAATTAATTGCTTAGCAAAAGGTTTGATTTCCTTTTTAATTGATCTCAGAGAAATATTCTTTTATTCGGTCACCTATTTTCTTTATTTCATCGTCTTTTAGATAAGGATGCATCGGCAAGGATAAAACTGTATCCACCAGTTGATTTGTAACCATAAAATCACTCTCATTGTAAGGTAAGTTCGAAAAGGCTTCTTGTTTGTGCATTGGCTTATAATAATAAATCATGCAGGGAATTCCCTTTTCTTTTAAAAAAGCCTGCAACCTATCTCGTTGAGATTTGTTTTTCAATTTTATCGTGTATTGAGCAAAACTAGAATAAAACCCTTTCGGTATAATGGGAATGTCGACGATTCCTTTAAGCAGTTTATTATACGACTTATACACTACATTAACGTCTGAAAGTTCATGATCAACAAGTGCTTTCAGTTTTACTGATAATACCGCAGCCTGGATAGTGTCTAATCGAGAGTTGACGCCGACTCTCAAATTTTCGTACTTATTTGACCCTTTTCCATGAAATTTTAGTGACCTTAAGAGAGCTGCTTCATCATCATTATCTGTGAAAATGGCTCCGCCATCTCCGTAACATCCTAAAGGTTTTGCAGGGAAAAAAGAGGTGGTCGAAGCATCGCCGAAACTACATGCTCGTTTTCCATTAATATTTGACCCAAAACCTTGCGCACCATCTTCTAAAATTCGAATTTGATACCTTTTTGCAATTTCCTCAATTGCAGGGTAGTTGGCGGGCAACCCAAACAAGTCAACAGGGATTATTGCTTTTGGCGTTAACTTCCCTTCACGAAGTACTTTTTGAATTGCAATTTCAAGTTTTTTGTAATCAATATTAAATGTGTCAGGGTCTACATCGACAAAAATAGGAGTTGCCCTAACAAATGATACAATTTCCCCGGTGGAGAAAAAAGTAAAATCTGGAACGAAAATTGCGTCACCCTCTTTGATTCCCCACGCCATCATAACCAATGTCATTGCTTCGGTTCCATTGGCGCAAGTGAGGCAATGCTTGCGACCAACGTATTTTGCGAGTTGCCTTTCGAGTTCCTCAACTTCTTTCCCGCCAATAAAGTCTGTATCTGTTAACACTTTCTGGATAGCAGAATCAATTTCATTCTTTAGGCTTGCATACTGGGCTTTTAAATCTCTGAATTCCATATTTTATTTAGTACCTCCTTAATAAATTATTTGTTTTGTCTCACATTGTTTTCTGTTTGCGGAAATTTAAATAGCAAAAATCGTTTGAAAGCAATTTCAGGCTAATGAGTTATTTACTTTCTTTTTCAAATAATCTTGCTGGGTTACCGACGACAGTTGTGTTTGCAGAAACATCTTTTGTAACAACACTTCCCATTCCTACTATAGCTTTTTCGCCAATGGTAATCCTGTTTCGCACCGTAGCATTAATGCCAATAAAAACATTGTTTTGAACGGTGACAAACCCTCCTATAATGGCTCCAGCAGGGATTTCGACATCATGTTCAAGATGTACATCATGAGCGATGTGAACAAATGCGTCAATTTTTACATTGTCATCAATGATAGTGTTCCCCCCCGACCCTACTGCAATATTGCAAAGCATGCCGGCTTCAACATTATTTCCAATTATTACTTTTCCAAGAGTTGGGATTCGGACCTTTGCTCCAGATTCGTCTGTCGCCATTGTAAAGCCGTACGATCCAACAACAGAATTCTCAAAAGCCACAAAATTATCGCCAATTATTGCACGACGTATTTTGGAGCCAGTAAAAATGTGAGCATTGTCACCAATAATAACATCGTGATCGATTAAGCACAAAGGTTCTATATAAGCGTTTTTTCCAATTTTCACATTTTCGCCAACATAATAACCATCTTTTGTAAGAGTATATTTTCTCGATCGGTTTTCAGTTTCTATCCTTGATGCAATTGAATTTACATAACGAGAGTATTCTAATTGAGGGTTTGAAGTCATAATAAATGTGTTTGTCTCCAAAAGTTCTTTTGGAACTTCAATTGAATTCTCGCAAAAAATCAGGCATCCCGTCACGTTTCGTAAATTAAATAACTGCTTTTCGATTTTTTTTGAAATATACATAACCGTATTACTTATTGGTTTCCCTATATACGATGCAGATATGACATTGTTGATTTTATCCATTTTAAAGAACCCTCCGAAAACTTTTTTGAAACTGATAGAATAATATAAAATTAAAAAGAAAATGTGATTATCGAAAAACATTCCACGATCTGCATTAATCGATTTGTTTCCCATTCCTGAAAAATGGTTTTTTGTTTTTTACGGTTTTAATTGTTTTAGCTAGAATTCGAAGAAATCAAATCGAATATCCAAGAAAAAATGCCGGAAATTTTCAAATGTGTATATGACGGCTCAATTTCACCGATGCGTCGGCTCAATTTCACCGACGTGTC
>DDXT01000057.1 GCA_002347755.1 Caryophanales bacterium UBA2253 | reverse complement strand
ACACAAGATTCTTGACACTACCTAAAATCTCCTTGATGTTTTTGATTCTTTTTTGATTTTCTTCAGTTTGAAAATTAATGGCGGTTAAAATCCGCAGATCGTTCCGAAGTTTGCTTAAAAAGACATCGCTGCGTCTTTGAAGCAAAACCGGACCGAAACACAACTCTTCTTCCGTGTAAACCACCGGCTGGAGGCTTTTTTCGAAAACACAGATCTCATAAAATTTTTTATCTTCAAAGATGACATTTTCGTTGATGATCGCATAACCCCGTTCAGCCAAAAACTTTCGGACTTCCATGACATCCCGGTTGGCTTGAACGATTAGACGGGAGTTCCCGATTTTAGAAAAGTCTCTAGAAAGGATGCCAATGACCGTCATTCCCCCCATTCCGGTCAGGATGATGGCATCGACTTCCGAAGTCAAATTTTCCAAACCATCACTTAAAACAAAATCGACGCGGTTAAAAAAATCATATCCGAGTAGATTGTTTTTAGCTTTAGCCAAGGGCATGGGCTTGTTGTCAATGGCAATGGCTTTTTCCAAATGATGTTTCAAAAATCCTTCAATGATAAGAAATCCGTGATCGCATCCCACATCCGCGATGGTTTTCGCCGGCGGCAAGAACGAAGCAATGGTCTGTAAACGTTGAGAAATCATACCTTCCTACTTTCTAATAACTTATTATACCGTAAGCGACCCGGGAAATCAAGAAAGAGGCCGAGAAGATAAAAGGTTATCAGCAGTTGATAACCTCGTTTTCATTATTTGAATTGACTCAATCGTTTTTGACGAGTCGGATGACGCAAGCGACGGATCGCTTTGGCTTCAATTTGACGGATCCTTTCGCGGGTAACTCCGAATTCTTTCCCGACTTCTTCAAGTGTATGCGCCTTTCCGTCGGTTAGTCCGAATCGAAGTCGCAGGACTTTTTCCTCGCGCGGGGTCAAAGTCTTCAGTACCACATCAATCTCTTCTTTGTATTTTTCATTGATCGTATAATCCAAGGGATTGGGCAGATCCGTATCGTGAACGAAGTCCCCTAGCGTTGAGTCATCTTCCTCTCCGACCGGAGTTTCCAAGGATACCGGCTCTTGAGCGATTTTTTGAATCTGTTGGACTTTTTCCACCGTTATTTTCATCTCCGCGGCTAATTCTTCCGGAGTCGGTTCCCGCCGCAATTCCTGCGTCAGTTTTCGTTGGGTCCGAACCAGTTTGTTGATGGTTTCAACCATATGAACCGGAATTCGGATGGTCCGCGCTTGGTCAGCGATCGCTCTGGTGATGGCTTGCCGGATCCACCAGGTTGCATAAGTGGAAAATTTGAACCCTTTGGTCGGATCGAATTTGTTGACGGCTTTCATAAGTCCCATGTTGCCTTCTTGGATAAGGTCTTGGAATTGCATTCCCCGACCTAAATATCGTTTGGCGATGGAAACCACTAAACGAAGATTCGATTCAATCAAAATTTCGCGGGCATCCATGCCTTCATCAACGTATTGCTTATATTTTCCGAAATCGTTGGGGCCGATTTCTTTGCGGCCACGTTCGACGGCTTTCAAAATGTCTTGAGAAAGCAACCCTTGTTGAACGGTCCGAGACAATTCCAATTCCCGGTTGGTGGTTAACAGCGGGATCTGCCCAATCTCTTTCAAGTACATTTTTACCGGGTCGTCGGCTTGGCTTGGAGAAACGAAGGACGATACGATGTCATCGATGTCTTTGGTTTTAAGGTCGTTTTCGATTTCATTGGTAAACTCGCTAAACTCCGGATCGCCTTCCAGTTCGCCGATGAAGCCCTCGAAATCCTCGCCCAATTTTTCTGCGACCACTCCGTCAGGCCCATAAGCCTCAAGATCGTTGTCGCGAACCAAGTCGATGTTTTCGGCTTCGAGAAGCTTGGTCACCTCGTCAAAATCTTCGCTGTCTTCGTCAACCAAAGCCAAAATGTCTTTTATCGCGATGTAGCCGTGTTTCCGGCTTTCCTCGATCAAATCCATCAGTGCCTGATTTTCATTAATCATTATTTTCTCTCCTTATCGGTCGGTACAAATACCGTGCATTTCTTTTTATGTTTCCCAAAAGCAGACAATTGGTCAGCCGTCAATCCGTCTTTTGCAAGAGAACGGAAGTTTTTGGCCATCTCCGAACTCTGATATTCTTCAATTTTTCCGATCAACTCGCCGACCTCCATAAAGTCAAAAGTGCCGTTTTCCAAAATTTCTTTCAAAAGATCGATCAGCTTCGGATCAAGCGACGCCATAAACGCTTCTTCATCCATGGAATCGTTCTTATGGTAGTATTCATACAACCGGAACAGCAGGTCCCGACCGGTTGGAAGAACGTATTTTACATCGAGAATGCTCTGAGTTTCCAGGCAAAGAGTTTTATCATTGAAAATCTTTCGGATTAAAGTTTGTTCGGATAAGGCGTATTTCCCTTTGATTTTTGGAATTTCCGGTTTCTTTTCTTTCTCGCCGAATTCAACGATCGGTTCGGTGTTATCGCTTGGATAATCGCGACTCAGCTGACTGGATCTTTGCTTTTCAAAATCACGCTGCAAGCTATCCGAACTGACGCCCAAATCATCGGACAAACGTTTCAGATAGCGTTCGTTCAATACGTGGGAATCATAATAATTCATGTAGCTGAAAATCGAAACCTTGAATTTTTCGACGCTGTTGATGTCCGCAACGATCAAGTTCTTTTTCTCGATTTCATAAAGATAATCTATTCCGGTGATGGTTTCATTATTTAAAAGGTGGTTTAACCGCTCCGCGCCGAAATTGTTGATGTACTCGTCGGGATCCAATCCTTCCGGCATGCGTACCACGGAAACGTTAAACTTCGCATTGTTGAAAAGATGAATGGCTTTCTTGGTCGCTTCGATCCCCGGAGCATCGCCGTCGTAACACAGGATCACATTATTGGTCGCTTTATTGATGGCTTTGATCTGATTGGGAGTAACCGCCGTTCCCATGGTGGCTAAAACGTGGAAAACATTGGCCCGAAAAGCGGCGATGACGTCCATGAACCCTTCAAAAATGATGACTTTGTTCTTCATTTTGATTTCGTTCAGGGCGTTTTTGTAATTGTAGAGAATGTTACCTTTTTTGAAGATGACATTCTCGCCGCTGTTCATGTACTTGGCTTCTTTTTCCTTGCTTTCGCGGAAAATTCGGCCGCTGAAACCGACAATGTTCCCATTCATGTCTTCGATCGGAAACATGATCCGATTTCGGAAAACGTCGTAATATTCTTTGTTTCCGGATTTTACAACTCCGGATTCGATCATATCGAGCGGCTGGATTTTTTCATTCAACAAATTTCGGTAAAGCAAGTCGCTTTGATTCGGGGAAAGACCAATGCGAAACTGTTTGATGACTTCCTCGGAAAGGTGGCGCTTGGCCAGATATTCCAATGCTTCTTTACCGTCATTGGTGTTTTTAAGAAAAAACTCATAAAAGTTGGTGACTTTTTGCAAGATCCCATAATATTTCGAGTAGTTTTCGGACTCCTCGCGGTTGGGATCAACTTCAATTTTAATGCCGCACTTATCCGCGGCCATTTGGACGGCTCGCGGGAAAGGAACGTGCTCATATTCCTGAAGAAACGTGAAGACATTTCCCGAAGCTCCGCAGCTGAAACATTTGTATATTTTTTTGGAAGGCGAAACCGAAAGCGAAGGGTTGGTATCCGGGTGAAACGGGCATAGCCCAACAAAGTTCCCGCCCTTCTTCTCCAGTTTGACGTATTCGCCGATAATTTTAACAATGTCTGCCTCGGCTTTAATCTTATTTAAAATCTCATCAGATATGATCAAAATCATCACTTCCTTTTCTAATTGATTTTTTTATCGAAATAATCAGTCAGTTCGCTGATTTTTACCCTTTCCTGAAGCATCGAATCACGATGCCGGACGGTTACGGCTTGATCTTCAAGCGTTTGGAAATCAATGGTCACGCAGAAAGGCGTTCCGATGGCATCCTGGCGGCGGTAACGTTTCCCAATCGAACCGGCAGTATCGAAGTCACACATGAATTTGCTTTGCAATTTTTGGAAGACTTCGGTCGCGGGACCGTTCAGTTTGTTGACCAGCGACAGAACCGCGATTTTATACGGAGCCAAAGCCACCGGCAAGTGCAGTATTTCCCGAGTCTCGCCATTTTCCAAAGGCTGTTCCTCATACGCGCTGGTCAAAACCGCGAGCAGCAAGCGTTCAACGCCGAGCGACGGTTCGATGACATAAGGGAGATAACGGGTGTTGGTATCCGGGTCGAAATATTCGAGACTGGTTCCGGAAGTTTTTTGGTGAACCGAAAGGTCATAATCGGTGCGATCCGCGATTCCCCACAGTTCGCCCCAACCGAAATAAAACAAGAATTCAATGTCCGTGGTTGCTTTCGAGTAGAAAGACAATTCTTTTTGGTCATGGTCGCGGTAACGAAGACGTTCGGAGGTGATCCCCATGGTCGGCAGAAAGTCCAAACAATATTGTTTCCAATAATGGAACCATTCCAAATCGGTTCCCGGTTTACAAAAGAATTCCATTTCCATCTGTTCGAATTCGCGGGTTCGGAAAACAAAGTTTCCGGGAGTAATTTCATTTCGGAAACTCTTCCCGATTTGGGCGATGCCAAACGGCACTTTCCGCCGCGAAGAACGCTGAATGTTTCGGAAATTAACAAAAATACCCTGAGCGGTTTCCGGACGCAGATAAACAACGTTTTTTTCGTCCTCGATGACCCCCTGATTGGTTTTAAACATTAGATTAAACTTCCGAATGTCGGTAAAGTCTTTTGATCCGCAAGCCGGACAAACAATCCCGTGATCGCGGATGTACTGCATCATTTCTTCATTAGCCATCCCGTCGCCGGTAACCTCGCCATGCGTGAAATCTTCAATAAGTTGGTCTGCGCGATAACGGACTCCGCATTTTTTACAATCCGTCAGCGGGTCGGTAAAACCGCCCACATGACCGCTAGCCACCCAAACTTTCGGATTCATCAAAATGGCGCTATCCATCCCGACGTTATATGGAGTTTCCTGAACGAATTTCTTCCACCAGGCTTTTTTAATGTTGTTTTTTAGTTCGACTCCCAAAGGACCGTAGTCCCAAGAATTGGCCAGACCCCCGTAAATTTCGCTTCCTTGATATACAAAACCCTGTTGTTTCAAAAAACCGACTAATTTTTCCATTGTATAATTTTCCACGGTACATCTTCTCCTTTTGCATTGTTTATTATGATAACACAATTTTGGTTTTTTGTAAAGGGTTATCAAAGTGCAGAAATTCCGACTTTTGTTCAACTTAATAATACCATTTTGGCTAAAAACATCCAATGTTTTTTTAATCCCTTGGAGGAATTGGAAAATAATGAGAACAAAAGTCGATTTGGGAAGAAAGGAAAAAAAGTTTCCCCCAAAAAAATAAAAATTAGGGAAGAATTTTTCTTCTCCGCGGTTTCTTCTTTTTTTCATTAAAACAAATTCAAAAAATTCTCTTCACATATAAAACGAAAAAATAAAGAAACTTATTCAAGGGAGAAAATAAAAAACCGTCCGAATAAATTTTCAGACGGTTTTAAGGTTAAAATTTAGGCAGCTGGGTATAAAGCTTCAAGAACTTCAGCGTATTCTTTTACGGTGATCGAAACGCTTGCAACTGCGGCTGCAGAGTTGGCTGCGTCCAAGTCTCCGGTAACGGCGTCAACAACGATTTCGCCATCCCAACCATTTTCCAATACATAGTCAGTCAATAGTTTTACTTGTTCAAACCATTCTTTTTGGCCGCTGGCGGTCAAATAAGCTTTGTATGCATTCAATCCATCGACAGTGTCCAAATTTTGTTTTGTATAAACTGGATCATCGTCATCAGCATTGTGCAATCCGTACAAATAACCTAATTCTTGTTTGGATTTTGCATTCCATGCAAATTCTCCGGCGGTTACTTTTCCTTGCAATGTATCAAGAAGAATGCTGGTATATTCGCCTTCAGCATTAACCATTGCGGTTGCCCAAACGATGTTAGCGCCGCTAGCGATGACAGTTTGGACTTTTCCGGCGATGGCTAATTCAACAGCTTCAGCTGCTAAATCAGAGTATCCGCCATCTTTGATGGTAACGCCTGTAACGTTGTTAACGGCTTCGGAAGTAGCATCAACAGTGATGGCTTCAGGCCCTTGCGCAACGAAGAAAGCTTCTAATAATGCAGCTTGTTCAAACCATTCTTTTTGGCCAGAAGCAGTTAAATAAGCTTTGTATGCGTTCAATCCAGCTTCTTCGGTTAAAGTTTGCTTTGTATAAGCTGGGTCGGTGTCATTGGCATTGTGCATTCCATAAAGATAACCCATTTCTTTCTTGGATTGGGCATTGAATGCAAATGATTTCGGGACATTTGTTTGGAAATCAGTTTCAACAACTTCAGTTGTTTCAGGATTGTCCCCAAGGACATAAGTAGCGACTGCCGATTGTGTGCAATCAATGAAGAACGAAACAATTTCGTCATCTTCGATGGTGACGGAAACGGAAGTCATCTGCGGCCCCTTCTTGCTGGTCAAATCAGCCGAAAAAGCGGTGTAGACTCCGTCAGCGACGTAAGTCCGTTCTTCTTTTCCGCATGCTGATAATGCAAAAACCGAAGCAACGACAACTAACAATAAACATAACTTTTTAAACATGTAGATTTTGTCCTCCTCTATTATTATAGACGGTAATATTATAGCACTTTTTAAAAATTAATCAACCATTTTTAGTCAATTTTGGGGGATTAATAGCGTTTACTTTTCGGTTTTTAGATTCTTTTCGGCTTCCTCAAGGTAAGCCTTTATCCGGTCACGCATTTCTTGTTTTCCAGGTTTGCACAGGGTTAAACTGGCTTTCCCCTCAACGATTTGAGCCGCCAAGCCGCTGCATCCCGGGTAACCGCAGCTTCCGCAGTTGTATCCCGGCAGCATTTTTGTTACTTCTTCAATACGCGGATCGACTTTGACCGCGAATACTTTAGACAAAACGCCGATCAAGACGCCAAACAAGCCGCCAATGCCAGCTAAAAGAAGAGCGGGCAAAAATAAGGTTGAAAAGGTAGATAATATCATGTTAAATCACCCCAACAAACTTCGCGAAGATCATCGACATCAAACCAGCCGTGATCAGACCAATCGGGACCCCTTTAAAAGCGACCGGGACATTCGAAGCATTTATTTTTTCGCGCATTGAGGCGAAAATGTAAATGACAAACAAGAATCCGACCGATGACGCAAATGACATCACGAATGAAGACAAAAGCGTGTAATCCGGGGAAGCAACAATGGTAGCCATTCCTAAAACCGCGCAGTTGGTGGTGATCAAAGGAAGATAAATTCCCATGGCCTTATACAGAGCCGGAGATACTTTTTTTAAAAACATTTCGATAATCTGCACCAGTGCCGCAATGACCAGAATGAAGACGATCGTTTTCATGTAAATCATTTCAAACGGAACCAAGATGAAAGAATACAAGGCCCAAGCCATGACGCTGGACAAAGTAATGACGAAAATGACGGCTAAACCCATTCCGACCGCGGAATCGCGTTTCGTAGATACGCCCAGGAACGGACAAATTCCCAAAAAGCGGGAAAGAATGACGTTTTCGATTAAGATGGCGCCAAAGGCCATGGTTAAAATTTCATTTAAACTCATTATTGTTTCACCGCTTTCTTTCGATTGATGATGTTCGCAACTCCGATGATGCAACCTAACAGAATGAAGGCCGCCGGGGGAGTTGTAAAGAAGGATGTGAAGAAGGTAAATCGATTATCAGCCGTGCGGTTGAACAAATCGTTGAAATTGAACCCGAGGTTTCCCCAAATGGTAAGTCCTCCGGTTCCCAAAAACTCGCGGATGATCGAAATCAGAATCAAGACCATGGAGTAACCAAGGACGATGCCGATGGCATCGATCAGCGAATCAAGCACGGTGTTTTTTGAAGCGAAAGCTTCCGCTCTTCCCAAAATGATGCAGTTGACAACGATCAGCGGAATCCATATTCCCAAGCTCTTTGACAGAGCCGGAAGGTAGGCCGCCAAAAGCATGTCAACCAAAGTAACCAAAGTCGCAATGACGACGATGAATATGGGTATTCGGATCTCATCGGGAACGATCTTACGGATGGCCGCGATGATGACGTTGGACATAATCAAAACGAACATCAAAGCCAGACTCATTCCCAAAGCATTCTCGACTTTGGTGGTGATGGCCATCGGGGCGCACAGTCCCAGCATGGTTACGAGAATCTGATTCTCTTTCCAGAATCCCTTTAAGAAATTATCTCTTTTAGTCATTGGTAATGCCCCCCAAACTGCTTTCGACCGTCTGGAAATGTTCGGCTGCGGCTTCAATGCCATTGACAACCGCATTGGAAGTGACCGAGGAACCCGCCAGAATCTCGAAAGTAAAGCTATCAACCGGTTCGCCGGTGACCTGAAAATCGTGGGTCAGGACTTTGTCACCTTTTCCCGGAGTTTCCTTTGATCCTTCGATCATGTGAACTCCGTCAAAAGTTCCATCGGCCTTGATGGCGATCAAACTGACGACATCGCCGCCATAGCCTTGAGAAACGGTTTTATAAATTACGGCGGCGACTTGGTCATCCACGCCGAAAGCGAAATAGATCTCCGAAATATCGGAATCCAAATTATCGTAATCGTCAGAGCGGTCGACGCTGTAACTTGCGTAATCAAAGTACTCGTTCATGGCTTCCTGAATAAGGGCTCTTTGTCGTTCAGCCAAAACTCCAGAAGTAATATTGTTGACATAAGCCAACAAGAACCCGGCGATCAGCCCAAGTCCAATCAGCAACAGCGAATATCTTAGCGGTTTTGCAATTGGTTTAGCCATTTTGCGCCTCCATATAATTCATTGCCACTATTGCGGCTTGAATGATTGCATTGGATGTGACCGTTGCTCCGGAAACAACATCAACGCCTGACAGATCGCTCTGGCCGGTTATGATTCTGCCTGGCATCAACGCATTCGGGTGACCATTGGCTTCCGTCCAGCCTTCGTTGTATTCATCAAAATAGGATTCTCCGGCTGTATTCGCGGTAAGGGCGGTTATTTGACCGGTTAAATCAAAGACAATGACCACCGGGATGTTGACCCCAAAGCCCCTTGCATTAATACTAACCGTTGTTTCGGTTGCTGTTGCCACCACTTCGGTGACATAGACGGTTATTTTGTTGGCATTGATTAGTGTAAGGAATTGAGCCTTGAATTCGTCGGTATCGTACTCGGCGACGCTGACGCTCTGGATGGCGTAAGTTTGGTCAACGGTAACGATGACGGTTTCATCATCAACGGTAAATGTATAATCAAAATTCAAAGTTTCATTATTTTGAGTTTGTTCGGAAAGATCAATTGTGACTTCCTGTTTGGTGAAGCCGCTGATGGAATAAGCGCTGATCCCAACCAATATCAATCCAATGATCGAATATTGAAGGACCATCCTTTTTACGCTTTCGCTGACGCGCAAACGCGCCGCCAATCGGTCAATGATGATGGTGAACAGGTTCATGACCAGAATCGCCGAAGCGACTCCTTCCGGCATGTTGCTCTTAAAACGGAACAAAACCGTCAAAACGCCAAGACCTAAGCCGAAAATTATCTTCCCATTTGGTGTTTTTGGGCTGGTAACCGGTTCGGTAGCCATGAAGACCGCGCCGAACATGAGTCCGCCGCTGAACAAGCCGGTCAGAGCAAAATCCAAACTAGCGGCATAGCCATTGAAACTGCCGATGAGGTAAGTCAAGACCAAGACGGATCCCAAATAGAAAACCGGAATGCGCCAATTGACGACTTTACGAGCAATCAGCCAAACCAAAGCGACCAAGCAAAGCAAGGCGCTGGTTTCCGCGATGGCTCCCGGAACTAGTCCGAGGAACATTTTGCCGAGTCCGTACTGATTGAGAAGTACCGCGACGTTTCCGATCGGGTCGGCTTTCAAAATGGTCATCGGGGTTGCTCCGGCGATTATTTCACTCGGGTTTAAGAACCCGTTTCCGGAAGTAATGACCGAGTAATAAGCCGCAGTTAAAAACAAATAACCAATCAAAGCCGGGTTAAAGACGTTGTTTCCAAAGCCGCCAAACAGCAGTTTCCCGATCAAGGTTGCAAACAAGCAGCCAAAGACGAGAACCCAAAGCGGAGTATTGACCGACAAAATCATCGCCAATAGCAATCCGGGGATGATTGCAAACGAGGTTTGCATCCGTTCTTTGATGTTCTTCTCTTTCATCAGAAACTTATAATACACATATTCGACTAACATCGATGTGAATCCGCCGACGAAAATAAAGATCAGGGGATAAAGCATGGTCCAAACGGAATTCGTGTCGCCATTGATGAAAGGCAACAATCCGTTTTTGACCCAAGCGAAAAGAATCAAAGGCAGCAAAGCGATCATGAAATCGCGCATAACGATTTGAGTCCCGTAATTTGGATTGTCAGCTTTGCGTATGAATGGTTCTTTTCCCAATACTAATTTTCTTTGTTCATTCATTTTGGCTTACCTCTTCTTAAGTACTTCGGCTTTGGCCTTGCAAACGACATCCGTCAATTCAATTCGAGATGGGCAAACATACGAACATAATCCGCAAGCCATGCACAGATTGGCTTTCAAAGCTTTCATGGATTCCAGATCGTTGGCGTCAAAGGCTTCTTTGATTTGAATCGGTGACAAGAATACCGGGCAGGCTTCGCAGCATTTTCCGCAGCCCATGCAAGCCGGGTTGATTTCGCGGATGGCTTTCGGCATGACGACGACGCTGGAAAGACAACGATTAACAATCATTTCGTCGGAAAAAACGCTCTTTCCGGTCATTGGGCCGCCGGCGATGAAGAAAATCTCTTTTAGGTTTTCCGCGTATCCGCCGATTTTGGCAATGATGTCGCTCATCTTGGTTCCAATTTTTACATAAACATTGAGGGGATTCTTGATGCCTTCGCCGGTGACCGTGATCATTTTTTCGATCAACGGCATGTTTTCTTCAACCGCGCGGCAAACCGCGATGGCGGTGGCCGCATTGTTCAAAACAACGCCGACTTCGCTTGGCAAAGATTTATAGTTCTTTCCGGTGATGTGTTGAACGATGTATTTTTCCCAGCCGGCCGGGTAAACATTCTTCAACTCATAAACGGTGATGGCCGGTTCGTTTTCCAAAGCGATCTTCATTTTCTGAATCAAAGATTTTTTGTCTTCCTTGATGGCGATGATGGCTTTTGGAGCTTCAACGGCGCGCATGATGTACTTAATGCCGTTGATCAGTTGATCGACATGTTCTTTGATCAGCGTATAATCAGCGGTAATGTAAGGCTCGCATTCAGCCGCATTGATGATGACGAGATCCATTGGGTTTTTGACTTTATATTTGAAATAAGTCGGAAATCCGCTTCCTCCCAAACCCACGATCCCGTTTTGTTTGACGATTTCGATGATTTGTTCTTTCGTCAGCTCGGAAACCGGATTGGGCCGAATTGATTCATCCTTGGTTTCTTTGAAATCATTTTTGATTTGAATGTTTGGCACCATTTTTCCGCAGGAATGCCACATTTTTTGATTGACGGAAATAACCTCGCCGCTGACGGAAGAATGAATGGGAAGACCGAACATTCCGGTCTTGTTGGCAACTACTTGTCCGACTTTGACTAAATCACCAACTTTTACCGTCGGTTCGCATGGCGCGTTCTGCTCCATCAACGGAATATAAACATATTCAGGATTCAAAAAATCCACATGCGGATTTTGAAGGGACATTTCTTTATTCCCCTTGTGTTCCGATATGTGAATTCCACTACTTTTAATAAACACAATGAACCTCCTCTATTAAGATCAATAACGTTTGACATTATAACACAAAAAACCCAAAAAGTGAAGTCCTTTTTGGACGATTAAAAGAAAGGTATGTTATAAATCTAAATGCA
>DDXT01000080.1 GCA_002347755.1 Caryophanales bacterium UBA2253 | reverse complement strand
TGTTAAATACTATTCAGGGGGAACACATTTCCCCCTATCCCCCCATTGGTGAAATTAACTCTGTCTTTTTTGGTTAATTTAATATTGACTTTTAACAGCAATGAAAAACTGAACATTTCTATTGACGATTTTTATATCAAAAATAGCGAGACAGTAATTACTTTATGTATCAAAAACAAAACTAATCAGGACATTGAACTTTTTTCTTACAGATTTCCTTTGTATCGAAAACAAAAAAAATATATCCAACCGATCAGAGAAGATCTCCCGGTAGTAAAAAAAGGAAACAAAGAAACCAGCGGGCTTGAAACAAAATTGAAACATCAAGTTCCCAAGTATTTAAAAGCAAAAGAGGAAATTTGGGTTAAACTGTATTATGAAGACTGTTCGAGTTATCCGGAGGTTTACCTATACCCCCGAATTATCAAGGGTTTCAGCAACGAATACTTTAAAATTTCCAAGACTTTGTATTACGGAATAGATCTGATTACTACAAGCAGTCAAAACATGTCCAAGAAATATTCAATGGATGATTTTAAACTGATAGTAGAAATATTAATATCTAAAGGATTGTATAAAGAACTAAAGAATTTTATAGTTTTGCAAAGACAAAAAATAAACCGTTTTTTTGTGGTTAATTTTGGCTGTTCGTTTTTAAAAGGCAACCTTGATCTTTTTGAAGATCGTCTAGATCCCAGCGCAATTGAATTCATATTTCAAAAAAGGTTTTTTATTGATTCCGAATTTATTTTTAAATACGGAAAAACAGACCGCCGCATTCGCGAAACGATCAAAACCAACATTAGCGAGTTTGAAGCCCAATACCGCGATAATCCAGAGTTTCTGCCGAAAAACTTTAGTGAATTAAAATCTTTTATGGATGAAGAGCTCATTTTCTTCATATCAAAGATGTGGATTGAGTATAAAAAAAGGATAGCGAGTTGGGCTATACCTTATTTCACGCAAGAACGGTTTAACGAACTGAAAAAAATACTGTTTGAATTGGATCCTTCCCTTTTGATTGCATTATATAATTCAAAAGTAAGCGAAGAATCAGTAAATGAACTGATAATGGAAATATTGATGCTTCCTGAAGAGTCGAGAGGGCCTTCAATAGAACAGGTAGATAACTTTTTAAGAAATGCTAAGCATAGATTGTTTTCTGAAAATATTGAAAACATTTTGATTTCGAAAAATATCAGCGATCTGGAATCTTTAGATCTTGTAAGATCACATTTGCGAAAAGAAACGTATGAAAGATTGTTAAAAGAAATTACGGCAAAAGAATCCATTTAAATAACAGAAAAAGTGAATGAAAAAAAGCTCATTTTGTAGATTCCATTTTTAGTTCTCTTACAATTAGGGCTTTTTTTGAGATTAAATGAAAAAAAATACCAAATGTTCTAATATTTGTATTGAACTGTGTTATAATAAAAGCGTTTACAGGAGGGACATATGAAATTGATTGAGAAGAGAGTCGTTTTCTTCAAACGGGTTCAATTACAAGCTAAAAATGGTTTTTTGTTCCGCACTGATAAAAATCAAGTGGAGGAAAAAAACAATGAATGAAAAATACCAAAAGATTATTGGTGATTGTGAAAAGATTTTAGAAGAACATTGGCAAGAACAAGTGACAAAATTCAATGAATACGTAAATGAAGTCCAAAAGAATAAAAGTGGATACCAAAAACTTAGGTATAGACTTCCAAACGCTATCATTCCTTGCATTCCCATTCGAGATGCAATGAACCCAAACATTAGTTTTAATTTTCGATATTTGGATAGCAAAATCGCAGAAATAACCGGAATGGATGAGAACTACAATCCAAAACTATTTTTTAAAAATTGTGCCGAAAGCCTTGAAAAATATGGATTCGATATGAAACTTATCACAGACCTGGAAAAAGAGTATTCTTGGCATGATCCGGTATCCACAAGTTTTAGAAGGCACTTCAAAGGCCAAGTAAAAAGAGATATTGAAAATGATACCCACTTTAATAAAGAAGCCACAATTCAGACAGCCTTATGGAAATTACTAAAAAACAGCAAAAAGGAAAAAGGGAACTTGTGCAATATACAACCCGTATGCATGTTCAATCGGTTTTTTGAACCGCCCGCATTTTTATCCGCCGCAAATGTCACTACTCAAGGAGTTTTTTCTTCGAAAAACCCCGGAAACATTGATATGATTTCGCGAATTGGGACAGGAAAAAATAGCGAACTGGCAGTTATTGAATTAAAAAAAGAAGAAGCTACGAAACCGGATAAGGCAATTTTACAAGCTATTGTCTACGCTGTTTGCGTAAAAAAATTGTTATTTTGTAATGAATTGGGAAATAAAACAGACAAATGGTGGAAATTGTATGGGTATGGTCAAAAAGTTCAAGGGGATTTTACTGTTCCAAAGAACTTCGTAATGCATGCTGTGGTTTGCATGCCTTATTATGATGAAATAGATAAAAGTTTTGCTTTGACTGAACCGCTTTGTCTTGGGGATGGAGTAAAGCTGTATTTAGATTATCTATATTTTGACATAAACGATCGTAACAGGATAAGTTTCCGACGAGAGAATGTATCTATCCAAAAGATTAAAGTATTATAGTTTTTAATTTTGAAGTTTCATTTTTCACCATCTATGGAGGAAATAAAATGTCAAAAATTAGTAATGCTTTAAAGATGCTTTTTTTCTTGAATGGAAAAGAAGGTTATACAAAAATTAACTGCCTGGCTGATCATCTTGAAGTCGGCAAACGGGAAATCCGTCGATACAGAGACGATTTAGAAATGGCGGGTTTTTACATTGATAGTTTAACCGGGTCGAACGGAGGCTATAAGTTGATAGATAAACTTGATCTATCACTTGGGCTTTCCCAAATGGAGACCCTACTACTTAACCTTAATGTCCGTAACAACCAGAATGTCTTTAAATCTCTCAACGGAACGATTTCAATAGTCAGCAAAATGAAACAGAACATGATTATTGGGGACAATTACATAGATGACGAGACATTATATAAACTGTTCGCCATTCAAGAAGCCAAAGACCAAAACCGGAAAATAAAGATCAATTATCTTTCTTTGCGATATGGCGAAGGAACCTATGATGTTGAACCATACTTTTTTAAAATCGAGCGCAACCAATACTATTTATTTGCATTTCACTGCAACAAGGTAAAAATGTACAAGGTCAGCAACATCTTGGGAATCACCAAACTTGATGAAACTTATAAAATAAAACAAAACTTATTTGATGCAGAAATGGCCGATGATTCATTTGGGATCTTTAGGGGAGGAGACGTTTTCGAGGTTTTGATTGAAGTAACGGGGAGAATCAATGATTATGTTGAGGATTTCTTTAACGATAAAACCGATTTGACACAAGATATGGGGAACACAAAGCAATATAAGTTAAAAACCCACAACTTGCGAGAAGTGCTATATACAATATTAAGTCTGGGTTCCAGCATTAAAATCATCTCTCCCGATAAACTGATAGAAATGTATGCAATAGAAGTCAAAAAAATGGCCCATAACATTCAAGACACCAAAAAATATTAGAATTTATTCTAATATTTTTTTATTTATGCGCTTATATGTCCACAATCATGAGTATAATTAAAGCGAATCAAACCATAAGGAGGAATATATGGAAAAAGATTTGAAAGAAATAGTGAGTCAATATCATTTCAGCGATATAGCTGGGTATGAACAGGAGAAGAAAGAAATCGTTGAAATAAAAGATTTCTTGTTAAATCCGAACAAATATAGTCGGATCGGAGCCCGGCTTCCCAAAGGCGTACTATTACACGGGGATCCGGGAACCGGAAAAACCTTGTTTGTTAAAGCTTTGGCCGGAGAAGCCCATGTCCCGTTTTATCCGCTCTTGAACATGGAGTACGATTGCCGAAATGATATGGTCAAAGTCGTAAAGGATATTTTTGACACAGCCCGAAAAAACGCCCCTTCAATTATCTTTGTTGATGAAATTGATCGAGTGTGCCATCAAAGTGATGTTCTGCAACAACTGATAATCGAAATGGATGGTATTCAGCCAAATTGCGGCGTTATTGTTTTCGGAACCACCAATCAAATCAGAAATCTTGATCGACCGCTAATCCGTTCGGGACGCTTTGACCGAGTGATTGAACTGGAAATGCCATCTTTTGAAGATCGCTTAGCCATTTTTTCGATGTATTTAAAAAATTACCAAGTAGAAGAACAAATCGACTTGGACCATTTCGCGGAATTAGCTGTTGAATTCAGCGGGGCAGACATTAATTCCTTGATCAATGATGCAGCGTTATTGTCCATACGTGACGGTAAGGAAACAATTTCATCCGCGCACCTCGAAGAAGCCATGGACCGTTTAAAACTTGGAATAATCGATAAATCATATAAACTATCATCAGCTGAGAAATTAGTGTTAGCTTATCATGAAGCTGGCCATGCCCTGGTTTCCTTGCAACTGAATCCAGAACTTAAAATCAATAAGATCACCATTAAAGCCCGGTCATATGGCGGGGGGATCGTATCCTTCCTTGAAGACGAACGCTACTTAAAAAGCAAAGCTGATCTGGTGAATTCCATCAAAACAGCTTTAGGGGGGAGAGCAGCCGAAGAAATTGTATACAATACTTTCTACGATGGCGGGAAAATTGATTTGAAACAAGCCATCGGAACGGCAAAAAACATGTTAATCACTTATGGCATGAGTGATCTGAAATATATATACCCGAGGAGAGAAGATCTGCATCAAAAAATCGCTTCCGATTCGAAATATTTGGATCTTGATATGAAACTTCAAGAAATATTGGATGACTGTTATGAAAACAGCAAACAAATTCTCATCCAGCATCGGGACCTTTTGGATCGATTGGCGCATAATCTATGCGAAAAAGAAGAACTGACCAGAGAAGATTTGGCAGTTTATGCAACAATCTTTATGAAGGAGAACAAAAATGATTAATTGGGAATATGTAAATTTGGAACGAGGAAAACTTATTGAAAAACTAAAAAAGAGACTTTCAAGTACAACTCAATACTATCCGGGAATGTTCAGGAATTATGTAAAAAATCTTGATGATAATTTGATTACTCCATTAACCTCTTCGCATAGAGAACAAATAAACCTCGGTGATGGTGGCGAATTGAAATGGTGGTATAACGAAAAAGTAGGATGTGAATTCCCGCCGAAAATGCAAGCGGTCCATTCTTCTTCCGCGCTCATATACAACTTGTTAAGTTACTTGGACTGTGGAAACCTGTTCTTTAATGGAGAATGCTTTAAAAAAGTTGAGTTCGAGAAAAAGCTTCCGACTCTAAAAGAGGAAAAAACAAAGGACTCAAATGAAACGAATCATCCTTGCGCAAACATTGACGCTTATTTGGAATCAAAAGAAGAAATGTTATTTATCGAAAATAAGTTTGTCGAGCCGTATTATTCACCGGACAAGAAATCAAACAAAGACAAGACCAAAGAAATCAAAGCGGCTTATTTGCATTCAACAAGATATTTGTTTGATGATCAAGCAACCATAAAGAAATGGAATGATCTGTTTCGAAACAAGTTCGAAATTTACGACGGAAATCAGATGATGAAGCATATGCTGGCAATATACAGCGATGTAATCAATAATCCGAATAAATATTGCGGCTATAAAGAAATCGTGTTACTGAATTTAGTTTGGAGCCAAGCAACGGAACCCGAATTTAGAGAGCTATACAGCGTTGATAAGGAGTATAAAGCCGAAGGAAAGAAAAGCATCGATAAATTTAACGATTTCTTAAACAATCTTGTTCTGCCGCAAAACCTGAAATTTAAAGTTTTGTATTTGACTTATGCAGAGTTTCTTAATGAAAAAGCCTGTCAAAATAACGAAAAAACATTTGATTATATTAAAAACCGGTATATTTTGAACTGAAAAGAGGCCTATCAAGGACGCAATTTTTTTGCAAATTTCAAAGCTACTTATAAAAAATAGCATTATTTTTATTTTGGTCCGTTAATGATGTGTGGCTCCTCCAAAGAATAATACTAAAATACTTTTGAACCCATAAAATATTTGATATAATGGATCTAGAAGAGGTGAAAAATGTCAAAATTCCAACAAGAGATAATAATAAAAATTCGTAATCTTGAGGGATAAATCAACGATTCCAGCGGTCAAATCGATGATTTAACAGATTTTATAAATGCTCACAAAGAGCAAATTTTGGCGGATAGCGATGTGTATCACTCCCTATTAAAAGAAATGACAGCAAAACTTACTAATCATGTTGCAAAATCGGTGGTACTTCTACAATCATATAATAATGGAATCGGTATGATCCAAGATATTAAGAAGTACCTAGTTCGCGGCGAGCAAAGCAAGAAAAACAAACCTCCCATATCTAATTAACAACCACACATTGAACCGCATAGAATGGCATTTGAAATACGAAAGATACTCTTGAAAAAAGAATATGAGGTGGAAAATTGAAGAAAAATTATTCTAAAAGCATAGAAAGGAGTAATAATGTAAATACAATTCACGTTTCGGTAGGGGCGGATCATACTTTATTTCGCTTTAGGGAGGTAAATGAATTTTCATTGTCAGCTTTTCGAAATAATGAATTGTGGGCAACAACCCCAGATAGTTTCAATGATCCTTATGACACTTCTTTTGTGATCAACTACAAGGAAGTTGAAAAGTATTTGTTTGCTGTTTTGGGAGAAGAAAATTTATTAAAATATCGTGACGAGTTAAATATCAAGACAAAATCCATTCATAAAATTGCAGATGTTTTCATTAAGAATCTTTATTTTTTGAATCAGAAAAATTTTAGACGGCTCATAATAATATCATGTTTTTCTGAAGATATAGGCAACGAAGTAATGTGGTCCCATTATGCCAATCAAGGAAGAGGGTTTGCCCTTGAATATGGCTATAACGATTTACAGAACATCTGCAAGTCCCAATCCAGAAACACTTTGGATTTGGTCAAGGATATGGCTGAGGTTTTTCCTTTCCTTAAGGATATGTTTGAGCCAAGCAAGACTGATGAGATTCTAGATCAATATGGAGTAAAGCCAGTTATTTATGAAACTTCAAAATACAACGCAACCAAATTATTAATTTACGCAATTGACAATATCAAATTTTACTTGGAAAACAATTTGACAAATCCAATGGATGTATTCAATAAAATATTTGCTCAGAACCCCCCATTAACACCCGACCAAGTAAGATCCATGAATGATTCAATAGCATTTATAAAAAATGCAAATTGGTCATATGAGAAGGAGTGGAGACTAGTCTGCCCGTTTCCTTCATATGATTGGATCAAAATAAACGATAACCATTTTTGCTTAGGAAAGATAAAACCGATTTCGATATACTTTGGTGAATTCATGTCTGATTTCAACAAAGCTACACTTATGCTCATTGCAAAGAACTGCGGGTTAAAAATAAACCAGATGGTTTCTGATCATAAGCGAATGACCAGACAACTATCATATAAATCAGTGTCCAATCAGGAAATTGAATTGTTTTTATCAAAACTATAGTTGAAACAATTATGAAAAAGCAGTTTCATTACAAATCAATGTGAAAAACTACAAGTACAAACAGGAGGGGCTTACTGCACCGAAAATTATCCCTTGTCAGTTTTTCGCTTCTTTTTATTAGGGCTTAGTTCATGCTCGTTTTTTCCCAAATAAAAAACGAATGGACTTCTAAGCCGTCGGTCAAAGGTTCGAATCCTATTCAGGACGCCAAATTGAAATTTTGAAGTGCTGTCATTGAAAAATGGTGGAATTTTTTTATAATGTCTTATTTTTAGTTATAAAAATTGAAGTTCAATGATATAATTAACCTAAATTAGGCTTTTGGAGAAAATAAGAACGAGCCAAATCTTATTTGTTGACACTTGAATTCATTGGATTCCTTCCGGTTTTCACTACCGGGGATACCGGGATCCATTTTTGGAAAATAAACGGAAACAAACGCCGGATCGAATTCTCCAACGGCGGGACGCACCTGAATGAAAGAAGTATCCAGCCGGGTTCTTCTTTTTTTATCGGAAAATCAGCGTTGGTTACCACGGAACAACTCTTAAAAACCACTCTTTTCCTGAAAAACTTTCATGGAAGTTCAAATGGACAAGCCCCCTTTCCTATGATAGAATACAATTATCAAAGATGAATCGCGGTGATGAGGGATGGTTGTTTTTTGCATTGATTTAAAAAGCTTTTATGCATCCGTCGAATGCTCGCTTCGAGGATTGGACCCTTTTTTGGTTGACCTGGTGGTCGCAGACAAGGAACGGGGAAGTGGATCGATCGTCCTGGCGGTCACCCCGCATTTGAAAAAGATGGGTGTTCAGTCCCGCTGCCGGATCTTTGATCTTCCCAAAAACGTAGACATCATCTATGCGAAACCGCGGATGAAGCGCTACATTGAATTCTCTTGTCTCATCTATGACATTTATTTGAAATACGTATCCGAAGAAGACGTTCATGTCTACAGCGTCGACGAAGCCTTTCTCGATCTGACCACTTATCTAAAATATTACCAGGTATCCGCCGAGGAGATCGCCGGCCGAATCATCAAAGACATCTTTCTGAAAACCAAAATAACCGCCAGTTGCGGCATCGGGGACAACATGTTTTTGGCCAAAGTCGCTTTGGACTGCCTGGCGAAGAAAAGCCCGACGAACATTGCCTATCTGAATCCCGAGCTTTTTAAAGAAAAGCTTTGGGACCTGCGGCCGATTTCCGAGATTTGGGGGATCGGATTTCGGACCGAAAAACGCTTGGCGAAGATGGGAATATACTGCCTGCGCGATCTGGCCAATCATCCGGTCGAAAAATTGGAAAAACAATTCGGGATCGTCGGCAGCGAACTTCATGATCACGCCATGGGAATTGAAAGAACAACGGTCGCGGAAGCCCGCAATTACCTCCCCGAAAGCACGTCTTTCGGACACGGGCAATCGCTTTACGAAGATTACAACCAAGAAGAACTGAAGATCGTTCTGACGGAGATGGTTGACGAACTGGTCACCGAGCTGATCACCAAAAAGCGCTGCTGCCAACTGATCGGTTTGGGGATCGGTTATTCCAAAGCGGCCGGAGGCGGGTTTTTCCGTCAGCTGACTTTTGATTGCAAAACCAACAGCCGGAAGAAGATTCTGGACGGATTTTTAAGTCTTTATGAAAACAATGTGGCAGATCAGCCGATCCGCAGCGTTGCCGTACGGGTGGGCCGACTGTCCAACGAGGATTTCACGCAAGGAGACATTTTCACCGACGCCGAAGGATCCAAAAAAGAACACGACTTATTTCAGGCCATCGGGGAGATCAAAAACCGCTACGGAAAAGATGCGGTCACGATGGCGGCGAGCAAATCCCAAAAAGGGACGCTCATCAAAAGAAGCAAACTGATCGGAGGACACAATGCGGAATGAGGACAACAAGGGAAGAAAAGGAAAATGGCAACCGTTTGACGGGCTTGAGGGCTACAAGAACTCCATTCGAAGCGTTGTAACCGAACGCGAGAAAATACCCAAGCCGGTTCTTCTTCCCGACGAATTGGAAATTCTAAATGAAAAACTGAAGGCGGCCATCAGCCAAAACGCCGAGGTGACGGTTTCCTATTACCAGGGCGGATCCATCCGGGCGGTCTTCGGAAAGATCACCAAAGTCGAGGCGGTGAACAAAGAGATCACCGTCGGTTCCGAAAAAATCAAAATTGCCATGATTACCAAGATCAGCGACGAAAGCTTGTAAGTTGCGGTTTTCTTTGGGCCTGATCTAATGTAATGGTAAAGACTAACTTTTCCAAGAGACACAAATGAAAAAGGATTTATCGACATATTAAAAAATCGGCGCAGCCGATATGCGCTGACCAAAGAATCGACGATCAGCGACGACGAGACCGTTAGCCTCGTTAAAGAAACGCTCTTGCACACGCCGTCGGCTTTCAATTCCCAATCCGGGCGGGCCGTGGTTTTGTTCGGGGAAGAACATGACGCGCTTTGGGACATCGTTACCGAAGAACTTCGCAAACTAGTTCCCGCGGATCGCTTCGGTCCGACTACGGACAAAATGAAAATGTTTCGGACTTCCCCATGGGACCATCCTGTTCTTTGAAGATCAGGACGTCATCAAAGATTTGCCGACCCGGTTTCCGAAGTATGAAGACGTTTTTCCGGTGTGGTCTTATAAGGAGCCGGGATACTGAATTTCACGGTTTGGACGGCTTTGGCCGAAAAAGGCTTCGGCGCTTCCCTACAACATTACAATCCGATCATCGATGAAGCGGTTGCCAAACATTTCAATTTGTTGCCAAGCGGGAAACTGATCGCCCAGATGCCATTCGGAGTTCCGGCCGCAAATCCGGAAGCCAAAACCTTTCTTCCCGTTGAATCGCGGGTCAAGGTCTTTGGGAAATGATTTCAGAGCTTTGACAAAGTCAACGCTCATTTTTTCTTGCAATAAAATGGGACAATGGCACCAAAAAGATATCTTTTTCGAGTCTAAAAAGTGTTTTTTGTTATTTCAAGATGGTTGTGAAAAAATAAACGAACCCCCACCTTTGGAAATGGGGTTTGTCATCAGTCTGGACTGAGGAAAAATCGTCAGCCTTTTTTATTTCGGGGTATGCTTTTCGAAAGAAATTTGATATAATGTTTCATATCAGGAAATAAACATGAAAACTAAAAAGGCCAAACCAATCATATTCGCCATTCTGGCGGCCGCGCTCTACGGGATCAATTCCCCGCTTTCCAAACTGCTGCTTGCGGAAATCTCGCCGACTTTGATGGCCGCGCTTCTGTATTTCGGAGCCGGGATCGGAATGCTGGTCATCTGGCTGATCAAAAAACCGGGGAACGGGATTGAACATCTGGAAAAGAAACAATGGCCGTACATTCTGGGAATGGTCGTTTTGGACATCATCGCCCCCATCTGTCTGATGATCGGGCTGCAAAAGACGACCGCCGCCAATGCTTCGCTTTTGAATAATTTTGAAATCGTCGCCACCGCCCTCATCTCGATGGTCTTTTTCAAAGAGGTTTTAAGCAAACGGCTTTGGGTTGCCATCGCCGTCATCTCCGCCGCCAGCTTTCTGCTTTCCTTTGAAGACTTAAGCGCCCTGAAGTTTTCGCTGGGCTCGCTGTTTGTGCTTTTGGCCGCCGTCAGTTGGGGCCTGGAGAACAACTGCACCCGGGTCTTATCAAAGAAAGACCCGTTTGAAATCGTCATCATCAAAGGTTTGGCTTCTGGGGCCGGAGCGCTGGTCGTGGCCTTGATCGTCGGGATCGGACCAATCGAAATTTCGTATATGCTTTGGGCTTTGTTATTGGGCTTTGTGGCTTACGGACTGAGCATCTTCTTTTATGTTCGGGCCCAAAGAGATTTGGGAGCGGCGAAAACCAGCGCTTTTTATGCCTTCGCGCCTTTCATCGGCGCGGGGTTGTCTTTTCTCATTTTTCGAAATTCCCCGACCATCGTTTACATCATTGCGCTGGTCCTCATGATCATCGGCGCTTATTTGGTGGCTACCGATTATCGGCACCCACATTTGGTCGACATCATTTTCAAACATAACAAAAATCAGAAGGAGTGAGATATTCATGAAAAGAATCGTTTTGGCCGGGGGTTGCTTTTGGGGCGTCGAAGCCTATTACAAGCAGCTGAAGGGGGTCCTCGACACCAACGTCGGATATACCAACGGGAACATTGCAAAACCAAAGTACAAGGATTTGAAAGAACATCGGGCTACGCACGCCGAGGCGGTGGAGGTCTTCTACGACGAGAATGTCATCACGCTAACGCAGCTGCTTGATCATCTGTTTAGGTTCATCGATCCGCTCAGTTTCAATAAGCAGGGCGAGGACGAAGGCATCCAATACCGAACCGGAGTCTATTACCAAACCGAGGAAGACCGCATCACGATCGAAAACTTCATGCTTCGGAAAAAACTGAAATTCGGCGGCTTCATCGCCGTGGAGGTCAAACCCGAAGCCGGATTTTGGCTGGCGGAAGAAAACCATCAGGATTATTTGGACAAAAAGCCCAACGGGTATTGTCACGTCAATTTCGGCGTGATCAAACCGGCTGAGCGAAAATAACAAAAAGACATAGTCTTAGGAGAAGAAAGATATGATTAAGAAGAAATGGCCCCTATTGTTAGTATTGGGGCTGATGTTTGTTTTCGGATTGGGACTTTCCGGATGTGAGAAAGAACCGGACGACGACCCGGATGACGATGATCCGATCATCACGCCGCCGACGCTCAGCCTGGCCGCTGCCGTTTTCACTTTGGAATTCGGAGGAACGGCCACCATCGTTCCGATCATCGGTAATACTACCGAAGTTTTGGAAGTGGCTTATGCCATCGCTGATCCGACTGTCATCAGCATTACCGGTAATGTCATTGCGGCTTTGAAAACCGGAACCACGGCCGTTACCGCTTCGTTGGTGGGTCATCCGGAGATCACCGTGGCGATGAGCGTCACCGTCAAAACCTTCCCGCTGGCGCTGTCCGGCGAATCGGAAGTGTATGTTGACGAAACGATCACTTTAAGCGCTTTTGACCGGAACAACCCGCAATCCGCGGTAGTGTTCTGGGAATCCAATGACATCGGGATCGCGACCGTCAATCAAAACGGCGTGGTCACCGGCGTTTCCGAAGGAGTGGTCCAAATTAAAATCTCGTCTTTCCTCACCAATCATACTTTAGAAAAAGAAATCACCGTTTTGGTTCCGGATGCCACCGGGATCGAATTGAATGCCCAAACGGCCGGTCCTTTTAAAACCTTCAGCCAAACCGAGTTGGAAGCGCATGTTTTTCCGTCCGGAGCGGATCAGGAAGTCGTCTGGTCAAGCGAAAATGAAGAGATTGCCACCGTTGACGCCACCGGAAAAGTTACCCTTCTGAGATCCGGAACGGTTATTATAAATGCGACCGCGAAAACGAACAGTCTGATCAAAGGGACGATATCGATCACCGTCGAAGTCGATCCGATCGCGCTTTTGCGAAGCCTGAACGTTGACAACCCGATCGTTCAGTATGTTACTACTTATGGAAACACCCAGTTGCAACAATGGGTTTACGGCAGCGTCTCCAAATATTACCCGGGAGCCCTGAATCTGAAAGTGAATCTGATACCGGTCGGAACCAATCTGATCGCCAAATTTGGTTACCCGGCCGGGCCGAACCCCTATAAAGGCTCATATTTCAGTCCCGCGATCCGGGCAATCATCGACGAAAGAGTTACCCGCAGCGGGCTGCTAAAAACATCGATTTCCAACATCATTTATCATGACACCGGAAACAATTCCTCGGGAGCCACCGCGGCCATGCATGCCACTTACCTCGCCGGCCAAGACAATCTGAATTACCGGGCCCGTTCTTGGCATTATACCGTCGATGACAAGGAAGTCATTCAACATCTTCCGGACAATGAAGTCGCTTGGCAAGGCGATACCGACGCCGCTTACGGCACCACCATCGGCATCGAGACCTGCGTTAACGCCGGAAGCGACTTGTATCTGACCTGGCACCGCACCGCCAAACTCATGGCCGGGCTGCTGGTCAAATACAATCTGAAGGTATCAGCGGTCAAACAGCATTATGATTACAGCCAGAAAGATTGTCCGAGAACGCTTCGGCATAGCAATCTGTACGGAAACGCCATTGATCTGATCACCGCCGAATATCTGGTTCTGACCGAACTGAGCGGATATACCATCGCTTTCACCTCGAACAATCCGGAATACATCAATGATCTGGGGCGGATCGTCGATCTGCCGGCCGTTGCCACCCGCGTAAGTTATACCGTCCGAATCACCAACGGAAGCGGTTATGATGCTCAAGTCATCCTCTATTCGACCCTGCCGGGAAAGACCGCCTGAGACCAAAAAATATTATCAGTTGACAAAATGGCTGTTTAAATGATATAATACTGTCAAATATTGTAAATGAAGGAGTGAGGTTTTCACTCCTTTAAATAATGTTAAGGGCCTTTTTTAAAAAGTAACCTAGTTTTACATAATGCGCTCAGCGCAAACATTTGGAGGAAGCCATGATCAGTAAAAGTTTTTTCGAGTCGCTCGAAGCCATCGCCTTTGAAAGAGGATTCAACGTTGAAGACGTCAAAGAAAAAGTGGAGATTGCCATTTCGGTATCCAGCCGAAACAGCGGATACACCGGTGATATCAAAACCGAGTGGGATTTCGAAAAGAAAAGAATAAAAGTATATGAATACAAATACGTCGTTGAGGAAGTCGATCCCGAAGGCGTCCGCGGCCAGATCACTTTGGAAGAAGCTTTGGAAATCAAACCGAAGATCAAAGTGGGAGCCGAGATCAAGACTGAGATCAACATCACGGCTTTCGGACGGAAAGCCGCTTCGGTGTTTCGTCAAAGTCTGCTGAGCGGACTGAAAGAACTGGAACGCGAAGAAAGCTTTCAGTTTTTCCAGGAACGGGTCGGGGAAGTCATTACCGCGACCGTCGTCGATTACAGCAACAATTTTGTGACTTTTTCCATTGGCAAGAACTGTCAGGCCAACATGCCGGACAAAGAAGGTCTTCCGAATGAATCTTTCAACATCGGCGACGAGAAAAAAGTCTATATCACCAAAGTCGAAAAAACGACCAAAGGGCCGAAAGTGTTTTTAACCAGAACCGGCCGCGAGATCGTGAAGCGCTTGTTTGAACTGACCATCCCCGAGATCGCCGACGGATCGATCGAGATCATGGGCATTGCCCGCGAACCGGGCGAAAAAACCAAGATTGGCGTTTTGTCTCTGAAGAACAATCTGGATGCCAAAGGCGCTTGCGTCGGCCAGGGCGGTCTGCGCATTCGCAAGATCAACGAGATGCTGAACAACGAAAAAATCGAAATCTTTACTTGGCGTGACGACCCGGTCAATCTGATCGCGGAAGCCTTGCTGCCGGCCAAATCGCTGGCGGTTCTGACGGAAGAAAAAACCAAACAAGCCACCGTCATCGTCAAGGACGACCAATACTCCCTGGCCATCGGAAAAATGGGACAAAATGCCCGCCTGGCCGCTTATGCGGTCGGATGGCGCATTGACATCAAGAACCTGACTGACGCGACCGCGGAAGGGATCAATTTCACTTACAACGTCACCAGAAAGTAGGCCGCTTATGAAAGACAAAAAAATTCCGCTGCGCAAATGCGTGGCGACCAATGAACAGCATCCCAAAGGGGAAATGTTCCGGATCGTCCATACCGCCGAAGGAACCGTTGTCATCGACCCGAGCGGAAAGATCCGGGGACGCGGCGCGTATCTTTCCAAGAGCAAAGCGGCCGTGACCATGGCCATGAAGAAAAAAATATTGGATCGGCATTTGGAAACGCAAGTTCCCGAGGAGATCTATCAGCAACTATTGAAAATTTTGGGTGAGAATATTGAATAACGAAAACAAAAAGAAAATTTTAAGTCTGTTGGGATTGGCGCATCGGGCCCGAAAGATCATTACCGGCGAAGAAGCGGTGTTGGAAACGCTGCGCGCCAACCAGGCCAAACTCGTTTTTGTGGCCGGGGACGCATCCGAAAAAACCCTTGATAATTTTAACCGGAAATGTTTTTTCTACCATGTTCCGGTTTGCTTTGAGCTGCAAAGCGACGAGTTGGCGCAAGCGCTCGGAAAAGCGCTATGTAAGATCGTAGCGGTTACCGATCAGGGATTTTTCCAATCCATTCAAGAAAAATTAAACGGAGGTGAAGAAAATGAAGGTTAAAGAAATATTAGAAATTCTGCTGGCATCGGGAGAGAACGTCAACGAAAAACATCTGCTTGGTCTTTTGGATAACATCGGGGTCGTTGCCACGCTCGATACCACGATCGATCCGATCGTCATCAAGAAACTCGGAAAACGATTCAAGACCGAAATTAAGCCTCTGAAGCCAAAGAAAGAACCGGTCGAAAAACCGGTCGTTGCGGTTGCACCGGCGGTAAAACAAGAACCGGTCGCGGAAAAGAAGCCGGAGCCGATCGTCAAGGAAGAATCAAAACCGGCGGTTGTTGAAGCGCCGAAAGAAGTCAAACCGGCCCCAAAAGCCGAAGTTGCCGCGCCGAAAAAAGAATTCCGGCCGCAACCGGGAAAACCAGGTTCAACCGGAGCGAAACCGGCCGGAAAGTCGTTTGTGAAAACGGAAGGAAAATCGGAAACTTCCGAAATCGCCAAACCGGCCGAAGCCGGAAAAGAAGTCGAACTAAATCATGTTTATGATGACAAATACAACGATTTCGAAACCGAATCAAAAGTTTATACCCGAATCAAAAACATCAAGAAGAGCAAAACCACCAACCGCGGTTCGCGTCAGACCAACATTACCGGGAATGATCGCGCCAAGGCCAACGTTTTGGTCTATTCCCCGGGAATGACCGTCGCCCAAATGGCAGACGGACTAGCCGTTCCGGTCGGGGAGATCGTCCGGAAATTGGTCATGCTCGGATATATGATGTCCGCCAACGCTTCGCTGGAAAAAGATGTCATCGAGATCATCGCCGATGAATACCATTTCACGCTCAAAGACAAGATTTTGGAAGACATTACCAAGTTTGAAGACATCAAAATCGAGGACGACGAAAGCCTGTTGAAACCCCGGCCGGCGATTGTTACCATCATGGGTCATGTCGACCATGGGAAAACCACTCTGCTCGATACCATCCGTCATTCGAAAGTCGTCGCCAGCGAAGCCGGGGGCATCACTCAGCACATCGGCGCTTACCAGGTCAAGAAAAACGGAAAACTGATTACTTTCATTGACACCCCGGGACATGCGGCCTTTACGGAAATGCGGGCCCGCGGCGCCAATGCCACCGATATCGTCATCTTGGTGGTTGCGGCCGATGACGGCGTCATGCCTCAAACCAAGGAGGCCATCGATCATGCGCAAGCCGCCAAAGTCCCAATCATCGTTGCCATCAACAAAATGGATAAACCGTCCGCCAATCCGGACCGGGTCAAGCAAGAACTCAGCGGCTATAATCTAGTCGCCGAGGAATGGGGAGGAAAAACCATTTTCGTTCCGATTTCGGCTTTGACCGGAAAAGGCGTCGAAGAACTTCTGGAAATGGTGCTTTTGACCGCGGACCTCGAGAATTACCGCGCCAACCCGGACCGTTTGGGTTTTGGATTGGTCATTGAAGCCAAACTGGACAAAGGCCGTGGGCCGGTAGCCACCCTTCTGGTCAAAAACGGAACCGTGAAGATCGGGGACCCGATCGTTGTTGGGACCACTTACGGAAAGATCCGCGCCATGCAAGACGAAATCAAATCGACTCTGAAATCGGCCGGGCCTTCGAAACCGGTCGAGATCACCGGACTTGTTGACGTGCCGCTGGCCGGAGATCATTTCATGATTTTCGAAGACGAAAAAGTTGCCAAACTAGTCGCCGAAGAACGAGCGCTGCGCACCTATAACAAAGAAATGGGCGTCGGGAAACCGATCTCGCTGGCCAACATCTTTGATGATGCGGACAACACCAACAAAGAACTTAACCTGATCGTCAAAGCCGATGTTCAGGGATCCGTCGAAGCCCTCAAAGGGTCGCTCGAAAAAGTTACCGTCGCGGGAGTCAACGTCAACGTCGTCAGAGCCAGCGTCGGAGCGGTCACCGAGACCGACATCAGCTTGGCCATTGCTTCGAAATCGGTCATCATTGCTTTCAACATCCGCCCGGCTGCCAAGATCACCGAATACGCCAAGGAAAAGAACATCGAGATCCGTCTTTACAACATCATCTATAAAGTGCTGGAAGACATTGAAGCGGCCATGAAGGGCATGCTCGAACCGGTCTTCGAGGAAAAAGTCACCGGTCAAGCCGAAGTCCGAAGCATTTTCAAAGCTTCCAAGATTGGTACCATCGCCGGCTGTTACGTTACTTCCGGCTCGATGATCCGTTCGTCGGAGATCCGTCTGATCCGCGATTCCATCGTCATTTATACCGGAAAAATGTCATCGCTGAAACGTTTCAAAGATGACGTCAAAGAAGTCAAGACCGGTTTTGAATGCGGAATCACCATCGAAAATTACAACGACATCAAAGAGGGCGACCTGATTGAATCCTTTGCGATGGAAGAAGTAAAATAGGAGAATAATCATGGGATACAAACAAGAGAGATTGGAAAAAATCATTGAGCGCGAACTGGGCACCCTGCTTTTGTCGGAAGTGAAAAACGAACGGTTGAAACTATTGACGATCACCAAGGTGTCGCTGACCAACGACCTGTCGCTGGCCACCGTTTATTTTACCGTTTTTGGAACTGATTCCCAAAAAGACAAAACCATCGACAGTCTGATGGAGGCGAAAGGCTTTTTCCGCACGGCTCTGAGCAAAGTTCTGGAAATACGCAAGGTTCCGGATCTTCGCTTCAAGTATGACGAATCCCTTGAATACGGAAAAAACATCGAAAACATTCTCAAAAATCTGAAATTATAATTACCATTTCGATCCGATTTTCTGATTTCCAATTTTAAAGCGGAGGACAAAGATGGATCCAATCAAAGAAAAACTGCAACAGCTTCCCCAAAAGCCCGGGTGTTATCAAATGTTCAACTCGGACCATGAGATCATTTACGTCGGCAAGGCCAAAAACCTGTTCAACCGGGTGAATTCTTATTTTCGGGGCAGCCATGACGCCAAAACCACGAAAATGGTTTCCAACATCGCCGACTTTGAATATATCATCACGTCGACGGAAACCGAGGCTTTGATCCTGGAAATCAATCTGATCAAGAAACATCTCCCGAAATACAACATTTCTCTGACCGACGACCGGCAGTATCCGTACATTTTGATCTCCGATGAAAAAAATCCGAAGATCAGTTATACCCGGGAACTGAACCGGAAAGGACGCTTGTTCGGACCGTATCCGAACGCCACCGCGGCCAAAGAGGTGACGGAACTGCTCAACCGGATCTATCCGCTTCGAAAATGCCGGGTCGTCCCGAAAAAAGAATGCCTTTACTATCACCTCGGCCAGTGTTTGGCGCCTTGCATCAACCAAGTTGATCCGGCCGAATACCAAACCATCATCGACAAGATCACCACGCTGCTCAAAGGCAACGTGAAAGAACAGCAAAAAGCTCTCGAGACCCGGATGAACGAAGCTTCGGAACATCTGAATTTCGAAAAGGCGATCGAATATCGAAAACTGATCGAAGATTTCAACACCGTCACCGAAAGACAAAAGATGGAACTGGATGTTGAAGACACCGACGTTTTTGCTTATGTCACCAACGAAGAATACATCAGCATTCAGGTCTTTCACATCCGCGGGCATAAAACCATTGCTCGGAATGGATTTTTGTTTGAACTGATGGAAAAACCGGAAGAAATGTTCATAAATTTCCTAGCCCAGTTTTATCGGCTCCGGAATTATCCGATCCCGAAAGAAATCCTGATCCCGAATGTGGACCGTTCGTCTTTGGACGATGAACTGAAAGCCCGGATCACCGTTCCGAAAATCGGAAAGAAACGGGAATATGTCCGTTTGGTCGAAGAAAACGCCCTGGAAAAACTGGACGAATTGATCAGACAGGAAAAGCGCAAATATGAAAAGACCTTTGGATCCGTGGTCGAGTTGGGAAAACTTTTGAACATTCCGACGCCGCGGCGGATCGAAGCCTTCGATAATTCCAACATTTCCGGAGCTTCAAGCGTGAGCGCCATGGTGGCCTTCGCCGACGGGCTTCCGGATCGGAAAAATTATCGGAAATACAAAGTAAAGACCGTGGAAGGCGCGAATGACTACGGGACCATGTTCGAAGCCATTACCCGAAGATTCAAACACCCGGAACTCAGGCTTCCGGATCTGGTCATCGTGGACGGCGGAAAACCCCAAGTCTCCAGCGCCGAGAACGCTTTGAACAAACTGGGGATCACGCTTCCGGTCATGGGACTGGGGAAGGATGACAAACATCGGACCTCTTATCTGGTTTATCAGGACCAAGAGATTTTCATCGATAAAAAAAGCCCGCTGTTCTTCTTCCTGGAAAATCTTCAGGATGAAGTCCACCGGTATGCCATTGCCTTCCATCATCTTCTCCATAGTAAAAACACGCTGGCCTCGCGTCTCGATGCCATCAAAGGGATTGGCAAGGTTCGCAAAAAACAAATCTTCAGTCTGCTCAAAGATGCCAATCAGGATGACATCGAGGAAAGGCTGCGCGGCATCAAATTAAATGACGAACAGATTGCCGAGGTTGTGAAAACCCTGAAGCAATAAAAACGGTAAGGAATAGAAGACATGAAAATTTACGGTAAAGTCATTGCCATGGATCCCAAAGAAAGGATCATCAAGATCTTTCGCCAGGACCGCATCGATTTCCTGCACATGACCAGAAGACAATTCAAGGATTACGGTTTGTATTTTTCGAAAGCGCCCTACGTGTTTGTGAACGTCGGAGAACAGAAAAAACAATTTGGAGAGTATTATTGTTACGAGATCGAATACTTCCGAAAGATCATCGAAGGAACCAACCGTCAGAAGAAAACCTATTTCAACATCGACGTCATCCGCCGGGGATTGAAGAAACTGATCAACGGAACCAAAAACAAATTGTTTTTGGATCTGGAGTTTTCCCTTCCATCCTACTATCAAACGATGGTTCACATCCCCGAGATCCTTCAGTACGGGATCGTCGTCGAAGACGAAAACAAACAGGTCGTTTTTCAAGATGGTTCCTTGGTTAAGCCGCTAAGGAAATTTGCCATCAACAACCGCACTTTGAAATTTCTTTCCAAAACCTATGATGAATTTGAAACCGCGCCGTCGTACATTGAGTTTTACCAGCTGTTGGAACGGCTCATTGCGGAGTATGACCCGAAAGTCATTGCTTGGGGAAAGAATGACATTCTGACCATGGAACAGAGCTTTCGGCTCAACCATTTGAAACCGCTGGCCGTCCGTAAACGATATGTCAATCTCATGCAAGTCATCAAAAATTATTATAATTCCAATACCGATCTCGGTTTATTCAACACTTATGAAGAAATGAGCGGCAACGTTCAGGAATCCCAGCAGCATGACGCTCTGGAGGATGCCCGGATGGCCCGAGACATTTTTTTGCTGTTTGAAAACATCTTGGAAAAAGAGGTAAAGGACTAAAAAAACGCCACAGAAGTGAACTGAGGTATTAAAAGTTTA
>DDXT01000079.1 GCA_002347755.1 Caryophanales bacterium UBA2253 | reverse complement strand
GACATCAATTTTGTGGTAAAATCAAGCATGGGAAATCCTCCTGTGTTTGTGGCGTGTTCAAACTCTATTATACACAAAGGATTTCTCTTTTTATTCCCCTTACTGAATTTCTTTCATTTTTGAAAGTCCACAAGATATTATATACTCTCCTGAAAATTGTAATATCCAGAGGAAGTAACCACAACATTATACAATAAGCTTGATAAATGTGCACACCCATAAAATACATTTGAACCTCTACTTGTTACGGTATTTGGTATTGTAATGCCAGTTAAATCTGAGCAGTTATAAAAAGAAGGCCTCAGCCTTCATAGATCGGAAATCGTTTGGTTAGTTTGAAAACGTCGGTTTTAACCCCGGCCAAAACCTCGGGATCCTCCCGACCGCGCAAAGCCCGGTCGAGAAGTCTGGCTACTTCTTTCATCTCGGTTTCTTTGAACCCGCGGGTGGTCACCGCCGGACTCCCCAAACGGATCCCGCTGGTGATGAACGGTTTTTCGGTATCAAACGGCACGGTGTTTTTGTTGCAAGTGATGGAAACGGAATCAAGAATTTCTTCCGCCATTTTTCCGGTGATGCCGAGGCTCTTTTTCACGTTGACCGTGAACAGGTGATTGTCGGTGCCGCCGGCCACGATCACATATCCCAAAGCAGTCAGGGCTTCGGCCAAAGCTTTGGCGTTGCGGATGATCTGTTTTTCATAAGCCACGAATTCAACGCTGTCGGCTTCTTTGAAACTGACGGCTTTGGCGGCGATGATGTGCATGAGCGGTCCGCCCTGAATGCCCGGGAAGACGACTTTGTTGATCATCTTGGCCACTTCTTCGTTATTGGTCAGGATCAGTCCGCCCCGCGGTCCGCGCAGGGTCTTATGGGTGGTAGTGGTGACGATGTCCGCGTAATCAACGGGATTCGGATGCAACCCGGCCGCGACTAAACCGGCGATGTGGGCCATGTCGACCATCAGCTTCGCTCCGACCGCATCGCAGATATCCCGGAAGCGTTTAAAGTCGATGATCCGCGAATAAGCGCTGGCGCCGGCGACGATCAAATCCGGTTTGATCTCTTTCGCCATTCTTTCGACTTCGTCATAATCGATCGTTTCCGTATCTTTGGTCACATGATAAGGAAAAAACTTATAGTCCATCCCTGAGAAAGACAGGGGATGACCATGGGTAAGATGTCCGCCCTGATCGAGGGCCATGCCCATGACTTTGGCTCCCGGACCGATGAGGGCCCGGTAAGCCGCCATGTTGGCGGTGCTGCCCGAATGGGCCTGAACATTCGCGAATTTCGCATGAAACAATTTCTTGGCTCTTTCGATGGCCAGCGTCTCGATGACATCCACGTTGACGCAGCCGCCATAATAGCGGTGGTTCGGATATCCTTCCGCGTATTTGTTCGTGAGAATCGATCCTTGGGTTTCAAGCACATCCTTGGAAACAAAGTTTTCCGAAGCGATCAGCTCAATGTTGTTTTGTTGGCGATGGGTTTCCTTTTGAATCGCACTATAAATTTCCGGGTCATTAATTTTTAAACTCATATTTTACCTCGCATTAATCATTATAGCAAAAGCCCCAACATTATTCAATGATGATGAATCAAAAAGAAGAACCGGAAACTGGTTCTTGTTCTTCAGAGCGTTGACAAAGTCAACGCTCATTTTTTTCTTGTGAGAGAATGGGGCAAAACCACCAAATAATTATCTTTTTTGTGGTGTTAAAAGAGTAATTTCCCCTATTTTCAGGTGGTTGTGGGAAAATAAACAAACCCCCTCTTTGAAAATGGGGTTTGTCATCAGTCTGAAGAACCGGAAACTGGTTCTTCATTTCATTTCTTTTTTGTGATTTTCATCCATCCGTAAGCAAAGAGCGCGAACCCGGCATATCCGATGACCATGAATCCCCAAGTCTTGAAACCGGATCTCAGATCTTCCGATAAAGCCGCAATCAAGATCGTTCCGCCAAACAGCAATACTCCCAAAACGATGGCCATAACCGCCATGATTTTTTTCATTCGTTACTCCAGAATGTTGGTGGTGATGAAGTCAACGCCCCACGTAGCGTATTGTTCCGCTAAGACCGGATTGTTGACAGTCCAGACATTGATCTTCATGCCCCGGGCATGAACCTCGTCGATCAGTTCTTTGGTGGCTTTGGTATGGTTCAGATTCAAATCGGCTTTTATGGCCGCGCATTTGTCCAAAAGTTCCGGCGTCGGTTCGCTGGTCAGAAGCTGCAGCGAAATGTCTTTGTTCACCAAACGAACGGTGGCCAGATTATTGTAATTGAAGGAAATGAGGGTCACTTTCTTCAGGTAATCATATTTGTGAAGCAATTCAATGAGAACTTCGATCAGGAAGATGGTAAATTCGGGTTTCAGTTCGATCACGCAATGTTTGTCATATTTCTTCGAGATGAACAGATATTCTTCAAAAGTCGGGATGCGCAGGTAGTTTTTGACCGGGCTCTCCGGTCCGTCGTTATATAAACAGATCTCCTGAAGTTCCGGAACCGGGGTTTCTTTGATGATCTTATCCACGGGAGCGACTCTTCCGGTATTTCCATCATGGCTGACCACGAAGACATTGTCTTTGGTTAGATGGATGTCGCATTCGGTCCCGTAATAGGAACGGTTCCCGGCGGCGATGAAAGCCACGGCGGTGTTTTCTTTTTCCAAGCCGCTCAGTCCCCGATGGGCAATCATCTTGGTTTTCTCTTTTTTGATTTTTATAGTGTTCATTCTTCTACGCTTTCTTCATAAAAAAAACAGGACCAGGAGGATTCGAACCTCCGCATGAATGGGTCAGAGCCATTTGCCTTACCGCTTGGCGATGGTCCTATGTAAATAGTAAAGCATAGTTATTATACAACTTTTCCTTCAAAAAATCAATTCTTTATCGTCATTCTTTTCATCAATTTCTTCCCCGAGATTCCAAAAGATTCTTCTCATTTTCCGATTTGGATGTTATAATGGTTCCAATGAATTCAAAATCCCTGAGAGGTTTTTCCATATGAAAAAATTCGGAAGCTTCATCGTCATCATCTTCATCTATTTGTTTGCCTTCACCGGGGCCCTCATCTTCTACCGATGGCTCCCCAAAGGCAGTCTTCTGGCCAATGTCATCATCGCCGATCTGATCGCAACCGTGATCATCTGGGTATTCGGTTGCCTCTTCAAAAACGCCTCGGTTTACGATCCGTACTGGAGCGTCGCCCCTTTGGTCATGGTTTGGCCTTTCATTTCGAAGTTGGACGCGAAAACTTTGTTGATCCTCTTCGTAATCGGACTTTGGGGCCTGCGGCTGACCTTTAACTGGGGTTTGAGCTTCGATGGCATAAAGAGTCAGGACTGGCGTTATACGCAGTATCAGACGAAATTTCCGAAACTGTGGCTGCTGGTCAATCTGTTCGGAATCCACATCATGCCAACGGTCATCGTCTTAGGCGTCATGATCCCGGCGTTTCTTTATTTGCAAAGCGAAAAGGCTATGAATGTCTTCGTGATCATCGCCGCCTGCGTATCCCTTCTGGGCATCGGCTTGGAACACTTCGCCGACCAAGAGAGCCGGCACTTTCGCTTAGTCCATCCGGGAAAAGTCAATGATTCCGGGCTTTGGAAATACAGCCGTCATCCCAACTATCTGGGAGAGATCACCATGTGGTGGGGAATATATCTCATGTTGTTGGCGATCGATCCATCGAAATACTGGTTCTTCTTGGGGCCTTTGGCCAACACGCTCTTGTTTTTATTCATCAGCATCCCGCTGATGGAAGGCCGTCAGATCAAAAACAAACCGGACTATTTGGCCTATCAGGCCAAGACCAGCATGCTACTGCTGCTTCCAACCAAAACGGAACAAAAACAGGAAAATCCGGAAGAAGCCAAATGAAACAACTAAACCGTCACTCGAAAGTGATGGTTTTTTTATTCTTTCGCTTTTTTTGGAACCAGAGTTTTGTTGGGGGCATGTTTTTCTTTTCACCGACATTCACACCGTCACTCTCACCGACATCCTCACCGACAATCCCATTAAAAATCACTTTCAAAAACTTTTTTGTTATCTTTCCAATTTTGTCTTAAATTCGGTTTTGAACCCGATAATGGATCTTGTCACCAAAGCCTTGAATTTTGATGAAGCCGCATTCGCGGCTTCCTGAACTTCTTCGTGGGTTAGGGGAATCTTTGAGAGTCCCGCGGCTTTGTTACTGATGAAACTGACGCCGCAAACTCTCACTCCCGCGTGGTTGGCGGCGGTCGCTTCCACCGCGGTGCTCATCCCAACAACATCCGCTCCCAACAAACCGAACATCTTGATTTCGGCCGGGGTTTCGAAAGTCGGTCCGGAGTATTGCAAATACACGCCTTCTTTCAAATCAAGGTTTTGTTCTTTGGCGCTGTTTCGGATGACCTCCGAAAGCTTCTCGTCATACACATGGCTCATGTCCGGAAATCTTGGTCCCAAAGTTTCCAGGTTCTTTCCAATCAGCGGGTTAGGTACAAAGCAGGAGATATGATCTCTAATCAGCATGAAGTCACCGGCTTGAAAGCTTGGGTTGATCCCGCCGCAAGCATTGGTGAGAAATAACGCTTTGATCCCCATCTTGATCATCATTCTTATCGGCAATACCACATCGCCCATGTCATAACCCTCATAATAATGAATCCGGCCTTTCATGCATACGACTTTTACATCCCCAACATATCCGAAGACAAACTTTCCGGAATGTCCCGGAACCGTCGAAACCGGAAATCCTTTAATGTCTTTATAATCGATCTCGGAAACGATCTTGATTTCACTGGCATAATCCCCCAGGCCGCTTCCCAAAACCAATCCGACTTCCGGTTGGAAATCCAACTTCTTCTTGATGCTTTCAAAGCATTTTGTTAATTTAATGTTGTCATCCTTCATAATAATTTCCCTCGCTTTTCTATAATCTTTATTATAATTTCTTTTTGAAAAGTAAGCAACGTTATAATTATTGGAAATTTTTTTGTTTGTTTGGAAACAATGCTTGCTTTATGAATTTGTTCTTCATACAAATGTATCTTTTAAATATTTGCGGTGATAATGTAATATTACCGAATTTTTTTAATGATGATGGATTTTTTCTTATTTGCTGATATCATCTATTCAAGGGTAATACAAATGAAAAAGGAAAAACCAATTACATTTCCGTTCCCCGACCGCAAATTCATTCAATCAAATGAATTTCTTCATTCTAACCTGACCTATTACAAGATTAATCGACTTGTCCGGGAAGGAGCGGTTGCAAAAATCAACGGAAACACCTATGAAAACCTGGCCTACAAGGGTAGCGAGAGCGATTTTCTTTACGTTTCTGGATACATCAATGAAGGAGTCGTGTGTCTCATGAGCGCAGCAGCATTTCATGGGTTGAGCACCTTTCGAACCAATCAAGTTGACGTGGCGGTAAGACAAAAATCAAAAATCGGAGTTCTTCCCCAGTGGCCGGCCATTGGTGTCTTTTACTTTTCAAAAACCCGATATGAGACCGGAGTTCAGACTGTAGAGATTGAAGGCGGATCATTCATGGTTTTCGATCGAGAAAAAACCGTCTGTGATCTTCTTGCCTATCGAAACAAGTATGGTCTTGAAGACTGTCTCTCGGTTCTAAAAAGTTATCTTCGCCGAGAAGACCGGGATATCAGCAAACTAATCAGTTACGCGGAGAAACTGAGATGTTACAACGTTCTATCAAAATATTTGGAGGTTCTTATCTGAGTAAGTCCAGCGGGTCAGCTTCATTTGGCTTGACCAACTCGGAATAGGGCCTTGATTGAACGAGGAATTCGTTTCAAAATAAACTTAGGTCTGATTTGTGTTTTATTTTTTTATAGTTTCATGCTATACTTATGTCATTGAAACAGGGGGTCAAACAATGAGCATCAGTACCAAAATAAAGTTTTATCGCGAAAAAGCAAAAATGTCCCAAAAGGATCTGGCCGCCAAAACCGGAGTCGATCAAGAAACAATTTTCTCTTGGGAAAACGATTTGGAGATTCCCAATCCGGCGGAACTTGAAACCATCGCCCGGGCTTTGAATGTTTCTTCAAATGACTTGGAAAAAGCGGAAGTCGAACAGGATTTCCCTACTCCAAGCTTTTCGGAAGGCCAAACTCCGGATTCTATTTTTAGAAAATATCTGCGCGGAGGGGAAGAGATCGTTTGGTCGGGACAACCGGTGTCAGGAAAACTCCCAACCAGACAAACCTTGCCGGTCGCTTTCTTTGGTTTGTTTTTCATAGGGTTTTCCGTTTTCTGGATGATCATGGCGGCGGGCCATGCGGGTGGTTTCTTCGCCGCTTTCGGAGTTCCTTTCGTTTTAATTGGCGCTTATTTGACCTTCGGAAGATTTTTGAAGACCACCAGATTTCAGGAAAATACTTATTATGCCTTGACTTCGGAACGATTGATGATCTGTTCCACCGAAAACGGGGAGACTTTAAATGAAATGAGTCTAACCAAGATACCCTACATTCAGATCAACAAGAATCCGGACAATACGGGAACCTTGATCTTCCAAGATCCGAATCGGAACAATTACGGAGGATATCACAGCAACTCGTTCGGTTCGCATCATTATGCATCCAATTCCCAACTCTTATCCGTATCTATGTTCCAAAAGATGAACTTTGCTTTCATCAACATCAAAGAGGTCCAAGATGTTTATGATAAGATTAACGAACTGAAAAACAAGGCTAGCCAATAGTCTTCAAGAATAGAAAAACCGTCAGTTTGAACTGGCGGTTTTTTACGTGTGGTCTTAATCATATCTCGCGAAAAGGCAGGCCTTTATCAAAAAACTCAAAGAATACATAGAATATTACGGCAATGAAAGAATATCGTTAAAATTAAAAGGCATGACCCCCAACGAATATAGGAAATCATACCTTGAAGTTTCATCATGAACAAACCGCGACTTTAATGCAGTTTGTTATTTATTTTGTCCAACTATTTGGGTTCAGTTCAACGATGAGGAACTAGATCTAATATCAACTCTTTCCAAAAAGGAAATTGTTCGAATTGAAAGTAATAGATCGGTAAAAAGATTAGTTAATTTTTATAATCTGGACATGATAATCTCAATTGGCTATAGAGTTAATTCCAAAGGAGGCATACTGTTTAGAAAATGGGCTATTCTTGTTTTAAAGGAGTTTTTAATAAAGGGATTCACAATAAACGAGAACAGACCCCTTGTTACCTATGAGAATTATGAAAATTAACCGATGAAGTTGGAAAAACGGATAAAAGACTGGTAAAACTGGAATCTTTTGCCAATCAACAAAAATTACCCCAGCAGTCTATTTTCTTTAATGGTGAAGTATATGGCGCTTATTCATTTATCCAACAAATGTTTGAAAAAGCGGAAAATGAAATAATCATTATTGATAATTTTACTGATCGAACCATTCTTGATCGTTTGAAAGTAAAGAATCAAGGAGTAAAAGTATTCATCTACACTAGCCCAATCACTTCAAAAATCACAAAACAAGATGAAACTCTATTCAATAAACAATATGGCCCATTGATTGTTTTTCATAAAACTAATATTCATGATCGATTTATAATTATGGATGGACAAACTTTGTTTCATGTTGGTGCTTCAATAAAAGTTGCTGGGAAAAAATTATTTGCAGTTTGTGAATTGGATAATTCCTTAATAGAAAAATTATTAAAAATGTTTAAATTAGAAAGAATGGTTACACGTGTTTCTATTCTATTGGTCTTTTCACAGCATTTTCCTTTTGCAGACTCAGGTGTCCCCCAACTCCTCTTCCCAAAAAGTAACCGCCAGGCAAAACAACTAAAAATACTAACATTTTGTTTGGGATGACATTCATGACAGCTGTAATCCCAGTTCTATGCAAGAGCGCAAAGTTCTTCAAGCATGGCGGGACGGCGTGCAAAGGCTTCTCTCAATTCTTTTAACAAAACTGGAAATGCATCGCTGAAAACATTCTTGAATACTTTTAGTCGCTTGCATAACCGCTTATATTCTTTTCGATTATTTGCATTCGTTGCTTGTTCCCAAATCCAGCGAAGGAAGCAGGCCCGCACCCTCTCCCGATGCGTATCCAAAAGATGAGGATATAATTTTTCGATCCGGTAGGGGTTATGTTCACAAAAAGACATCAGTTTTTCATGTCTCTTTTCAAATATCAGAATCTTGACGTACACCTCAAGCGGTTGGGGAAGTTTTTCAAAACGGCTCAATAGCCCATCAACGGCTTGATCCCGCTCTTGGTTGGGAAAGGTCCCAAGATAGGGCTCATAATACTCTTTTTCATCTTTAAGAAGAAATTCTAAAGCCAACTTTCGAACTTCATCGGTTTGATTGAGTTTGGAATATACTTCAAAAGCCAATTTGTCCCACCGGGCGACCAAGCCCGCGAAATCCTTGTCTTGAATTCTTCCGTCCTCTATCAGAAGCAAAGCCCGTTCATAATTTTCGATCGTAATCGCTTCCGTGATGGCATATTCGCGCATGTTCGGATTTTGAAGGTGCTGTTCAAGGAAACTGTCCAGCTCTTCGCGATTCCCATACAGAAAAATCCGTTTAAATTGCAGTTGCTCGATGGATTGGATTCGAAACTCGGTTTCGTATGCTTCCGTTTTCTCGGAAAGATTCTTCAGAAGGGTTTTAAGAAAGTAATCGTATTCCGAGCGTAGATCCGGATCGTGCCCAAATTGAAGCAGCGTTTCGATCAAAGCTCCTCCGGAAAAATCCAAATCCTGGTCCCAATATTTTCGCATGTGTTTCAACAACAAATCGAACAAGGACCTTCGTTCCCGTTTCGTTAGTTTTATCATATTATCATCAAGCAATTTTTTGAGGTTCTCTTCTCCGGTATACAGCATCTCGCTGATCAGTCCGTATGAATCATCAATGTCTCCCACTTTATAAACTTCTTCAATCGCCAATAAACAAAGGGAAACTCCAAGCTCCGCTTCTTCGCAAACCATCGCGGTTTCAAAAACAAAACTAACTCCCATAAAAGCCAGCGGAGCTTGGTCATACTCGATAAACCCACCCTTCCGGGCTCTTTGATAATAAAAGCGGATGATCCTTCTGGCAACTTTTAACTTTTCGGCGCTTTCTCCTGCTTCGAGGATTATTTTAAAACGGTTATTGGAAGTTGTTGTTTTCGGCTTTGGCCTTTCTTCTGACATAGCTTTAGGTTGATCATCAAATTCAGGCTTTTGGTTTCCTGGTTCTTTCAAAACCCCAACCTTTCCTTTTTCTTCCAAAAAATGGCGTATGGCAAAGAAAAGCGCCACTTCATGCTTGCAATTGTCCCCCATTTCATACGGGCAGTTGCAATCCGAGACGACGATGTCATCGAAAGCGTCTAGGTTAGCGTCAACATGGTAGTCGTGGGTACCATGAGCAGTAATCGAATAATGATTCCCATCAACATTGAAATCCGAATATTTGTGTGCTTCAAAATATTCTCTTCCCCTTTCGAGAATGACTTCGTCGATGTATTCCTCAAAATTATTAATATTCATGGTTTTTCCTCCTGATTGGTTTTAGCCCTTAGGAAATAATTATTAATCGATTCGGTAAGAAAGCTCAACATTTTTCCAATTGATTATGTCTTCCCAATGATTTGGAGATATCAATTTCATGTTTTAGCATCATCTTAAAAGCGTAAACTCCTCCCGCCCAATTTAAATAATAAACGAAAAATAATAAGGCAGATACAAAATGTCATTCTGCTCATGGATGTTCTCAACACAAAAAACGATGGGCTGATCCAGACTTTGTTCCCTCATTAATTGATCCAATGAATCATGTTTTTCAAAATCCGAACCCGATTTCGATTCAATGATCTGCAGCCGGTTATTTATTTGTAAAACAAAATCAATTTCCATGCTGGTTGGTTTTTTTGCGATCGTAATAATTGAGTCGATGGCCGTTCTTCACAAAGGCCTCGGCTAAGGCATTCTCAAGAATTGACCCTTCGTTAATTTCGATGTTTCCATTCAGCACTTCATTCTGGATATTCCCGAAAGACATGGCAACTAAGAGCCCGGTATCTTTCATGTAGACCTTAAACAAATTCCTCTTTTCATTTAATGATAGAGGAAACTCAATGGCGGATATGTTGTAAAAAGGCGAAGCAATGTTGGCATCGAATAGCCACATGATTGAATCTTTATAAGTTCTCATTCTTGGCTCTTTTGAGAGCATCGTCAAAAAGTATCGTTTGTTTTTCTTATTGAGTTGTTCCGGAATGGAGTCAAAAGTTTCTTGGACCTTATTCTTATTTGTCCCGGCGTACTTTTTTACATCATCGCGATAGCCATTGATGATGTCTTTTTGTTCTTGAATTACTTTTGAAATGTCACCGGTCTCAATGAATTTGTTTATGACCCTGGGCATTCCCCCAACCACCATGTATTCTCGGAAGTTTCTCATCATTGCTTTATGAATGATGGGGTTGAGGGGTTTTCTTTGGATGAATGATTCTCTTAATACCGCGATGACTTCCTCCCCGATTCCCTTTCCCCAAAGATATTCTTCAAAATCCAAAGAATGCATCTCGTGTTGCATTTCAAATCCAACCGGATAGCTGCTAACGTCTTGATAATTAATTCCAAAAAGCGAACCCGATTCAATATAGTCAAATCGACCGTCCTGAACAAGAAATTTTATGGCGGTTCTTGCATTGGGACAAGATTGGACCTCATCAAAAAAAATTAAGGTCCCGCCTTCAATAAACGGCTCCAAGCCCTAAGCCGACATGTTAAGAATAATCGTTCTGGGGTCCAAAGACCCGGAGAAAATATCCTTAAATTCGGGATTTCTTTCAAAGTTAAGTTCTATGAACGATTGGTAATTCTTTTTCCCGAATTCTTAAATGCTGGTCGTTTTGCCCACCTGTCTGGCGCCTTTGATCAATAGGGCTTTTTTATCAGGCTCCTTTTTCCACTCAAGCAATATTGAATCGATTTTTCGCTTTAACATATGGAATCCTTCTTTCAACTATATTTTACACCTTTTTCTTAGAAATTCAAATATGATATTACACCTTTTCCTCGGTTTTTTAAGGGCCATTTTACCCCTTTTTCCATGTTTAAACTGAAACAGTCTAAAAAAAGCCGGGTTGCCGGCGTTGGGCTAGGTTTTCTGGCGTCTTTAAGCCCCGTCTAGGTTTTAAAAAAAGGGTAAGGCTTTGAAGAACTCATTGCAAGGTTATTTCATGAAACATTAAGACAAAATTAACATCATCCTTCGTAATTGAAAATCCAAACTGATGAAACTAGAAAAATTTCTTTTATTTTCGGTGTCCGTGCTTTTTGTCATTTAATGAAAAATAAGGCCGTCAAATTTATTGGCGGCCCGGTTCAAGGATATTCTCTATTCTTTTAATTGTGATTGCATAACGCCCGATAGAAGGCATCGCCGATCTGTTCATATCCGTCGGTGTTCGGGTGCATTCCCATGCTGGTTCCGATCGGTTCGGTCGTGGTTGACTCGGTGTTGACGGCCTTCGGGGTTGTTGGCATGTTGTATTCGGAGTCAAATTGACCTTTCACGTCCACATAACGCATGAAGGTCGAATAAGCCGGAAGATCGCAGAATTCTTCCAAAAACAGATTATACTTCATGGCGGTGACCATCTGTCCGTAGTTGTCCGCGTAAGATTTGTCCAGCGTGTAATAAGCGGACAATCCGCCGTTCATGGACGGAAGCGGTATTCCCATCAAGGTTATTTTCGCATTCGAATAATCCGCATGCAGTTTGTCTATTAATGTTTTGGCACTCAGGAATGGTTCGGAAGCAAACGAGAATTCCCGGAAAGATCCGCCGATCCCGTTCCAGGTCATCAGGATGAAGGCTTCATCAATGGAAGAATAGCCATGGGAGGTGCAATAGTACTGGAAATCCAGTTGGTTGCTAGCATTCCAAAACGGGCTTGGAGTAACCGGAGTGGTGGCGTATCCGGTCACATACGACGACCATTGCCAACCGCCGTGACCTTCATGTTTGATGGTAACGCCGTTATAGGTTGAAGTAACCGTGCCAAGAGTAACGATGTTGGTGGCACCCGCGGTATTGTATTTCTTGATTCCCTGAGCGACCCAGTAACCGTTGGAAGTCAGACTGTCTCCGATGCAAAGAACATTCTTGGTTGTAGCGGGATTGACGGCCATCGAAACGATTAAGTTGGTCGTCTTCTCGCTGATGACGTTTCCGTTATCATCGCAGATCGACATTTTCAAAGTAAAAGTCTTTCCGTAATCCGTAGCAGCCGGTGCCCATTCAAAATATCTTGGATAAGCATAGCCTTTGGTCCCAGTCAGTTTGATGTAATAGTGGTATGGATCCACGGCTTGGATGACGCTTCGGTAGAACAATTGGAAAGTATCCCCAACCGCCAGATAATATTCTTTGGCCAGGAAGATGTTGATGTTTTGGGCCAGTTCCTCGCTAATGTCCGTAATTTGCGCTTGCAAGGATGTAATCAGGGTTTGTTGCTCCTGATTGGCATAACCGGAATTCAAAATGTCAAGTTCCAATTCGGCGATCTCGGCTTCCAAAACATCGATTTGATTTTGAAGTTCGGTTTGTAAACCGTCAAGTTCCGAGTTCAAAGCATCGACTTCGGTGCTAAGCGCCGCACTTTCGGTTTCGGAAGCCGCGAGGCTTTCTTCCAAAGCAAACACCGATTCCTTAACCCCATCCAGTTCTTCCGATAACAAGGCGTACTGGTCTTCGGAACTGCAGCCAACAAGGGCAAATGTAAACACTAACGATACCAACATGATCAAGATTTTTTTCATTTCTTTTCCCCTTTTTTATTTTATTTGTGATCGTTCATCGAACCGGTCGATGATTATGGATAAGGTTGCGCATGACGATTCCGTCATGAGCTGGGTCTTTCCTTCCTCCAAAGAAAGCCGGAAGGATCTCCACAGTTTTAAAGCCGTTCTTTTCATAGATCTTCCGGGCGGCTTTCCAATCATCCGCGAACAGCAAGATGGCGGAGGTCACGTTCGGATAAGCAATCGACACGCTTTCGATCAAAGAAAGAAAAAGCTTTTCCCCGTATCCATTCCCCCGATGAGACGGAAGAACTCCCAAAGACGATATGTACAGCTCATTTCCGCTTGGATTGTGTTTTCCCGCGATGTCGTGTCCCAAACAAAACAAATCCGCGCTGATTTCCTCTGTTTTATTCCATATTTCCGAAGAAATGGCTCCTATCGTTTCTCCGCCTTTCTCCAAAACCCAAAAACCGTCCGGAAAAGTCCGAATGCGGCGTCGGTATACTTCGGCGTCTTCGATGGTGTCTTGGCTAAAGCATTGGTATTCGATGTTCATGATCGCTTCGATGTCGTCCAAGCAAGCCTTTCGCAAGCTGATGTTTTGGGAAACGGAATTGGATTTCTTCACGGTCTTCCTAACTTTCATCCAATTGGTATGAAATCCGGCTTAAGATGCAGCTTTCTTCATGCATGATCGGATCATTATTTTTCTTTCGATAATCTTTCCAAATTTTATATAGCCTAAAAACATTGGCATAATAAGTATCGCACGGGATCAATTCCAGATTCTGGATGTGTTTGTTGTTTAGAAGCAAAAAGAACTGATATGAGAACAGATCGTCGATCATCCAAAGTTTGATGATCTTCCGTTCAATCAAGGAATAGATCACTTCAAAGAAAGTCATGTACGCCGCAATGTTCGCGATGTCATCGTCAGTGAATTCATTCTCTTCATTGCCTTTTCGCTCATATTTCTCAAGTTTTAAAAACAAATCATAGATATGCTTGTTCTCGATGAATTGCTTGTTCAGATTGACAATGAATTCGCCTTCATTGAGTTTCTTGTTCTTTTGCATCTGAAACCAAATGGCAAAAGCCCCGATGACGGCGGTGGCGGTCGTTACGGCTTGCGCCACATACTCATCTTTACTGATCAAAACCGCAACTCCGGACACCAGTGCCGCAATGACGACCAATAACACAATGATCCAAAAAATGGTTGTTTCTTGTCTTCGCTTCATGATTCTTCTTCCTCTTCACTTTATTAGCGGGTTAATTTCCACAAGTCTTGGGGCTTGTGAAAAAACCTCGACACATGAATTATATCGCAACGCCAATCAAGAGGCAACGAATTTCGGAAAAATAAAAGGCCTGACAGTGTAAACTCGCCAGGCATGTTCTTGGATTATTTCGTTTTTCTTTTCTTTGGTTTGGGATAAGGCGTGATATTCTCCAGGATCTTGATCACTTTTACCGCGAAATCCGAATTGTCTATGTCCAAAACATAATGTTCTTTGGCGCCTGTATATGGTTCGCCGGTATCCGCATTTTCCATCAGGTCTTTAATCTCATCTTTGATCTTAACGAACGGAGTATTGTCACAAACCAAAATGATCGGTTTGTCATTGACATAAACTATGTATTCGCTAAACATCTTCCGGTAGGTTATGATTCCGGCATCGCTAATTTGTTCGCATATGTATTCAACAAATGATTGCTCGGTGGCCATGGAAAATCCTCCTATTCCTTTATGAGCCCTTTATCGATTCTTCGGTTACGGAAATATATCATCGCGTCAATGAAGACCATGACAAAATTGATTATGTAAAAAAGGATGACATAATTAATGTTATGACTGGCAATCTTGCTGGCGATGCCACAAGCATAACCAAGTAAAATGAAACACAAGAATATTATGCTTTTACCTTTTGTTGTCCGGGCTCTATAAGATTTTATAATCGATAAGGGCCAGGATATTCCAAAGCAAACAACCATTACAACTTCTAGGATTTCTGGTAGAAACATTTTCCTTTACCTCAATTTTAATGCATTTCGTTTGATTCGCTTTTTAATCTACAATTTTAATAATTTTAAAGGCCTTATTGTTCTCTACGCATTCAGTCGCCTTATATCTTCCTCCGTAGAAAAATCTCGATCTAGAGTTGTATCGGTAAAAAACGTGAATTGTTACAGGGATATCAAAAAATATGGTTCTTTTCAAGATAAGTACT